>DAHXNN010000172.1 GCA_027365385.1 Acidimicrobiaceae bacterium
CAGCGCCTCGACGGCTGCGACGTCCTCGGGGGTCGCCCACTCGCCGCCGCGTTCGCCGGATTCACCGCCCGGGCGATCCGGCGACGTTGCGCCGGAGGCGGCGCCGGACCGGTCGGTCGGCGCGGATACGTCCGTGCCGACCTCCGTCACGAGGTCGGGCCGCGAGCGCCACAGCGCCTCGAGAGGCCCCGTGAGCGGCAGGAGAGGCCACACCTGGGCGTCGACGCGCACAGGACCGCTGCGACGGCTCGTCCGCGTCCCGATGACGACAGGGCTCGCGGTCGAGGCCGCTACTGCCGTCCAGAGCGCAGGATCGAGCGGCGCATCCTTGCCCGCGACACCCGTCAGCGCAACGACGATTGCGCCGTGGCCGGCGCGGGCGCACCAGTCCACCGCCGAACGGACGGCCGACGCCTCGCTCGGCGCGAGGGACTCGTCGAGCAGGACGGTGACGCCTTCGGGCAGCGAGGAGACGACCTCCTCCGCATCGGTGACGACGACGACCTCGTCGAGCCCAGCGCGAAGCGACGCCTCTGCGAGCAGCGAGACGAGAGGCCTCAGCTGGGGCCGCGAGCTGCGGGGACGGCGCCCGTCGCGCACAGGGCGGGGCGCGGTCCGTCCTCCGAGGGCGAGCACGACGCCGGCAACTGTCACCCGCGCAGCGTACCGGGCGCCGGAGGCGTCACCAGTACGGTGTGCGTCACCGGCGCCCCGTCGAACAGCGGGTCGTGAGGACCTTGGGAGCCGTGGTGCCGCAGTGGACCGCACCGTATCTGGCCGCGTCGTTCCAGACGTTGCGCACAGGCACTGCGGGCAATAGCGTCGTCGACCGTGACCGTCCCCGCGGCCGCACGCTGGCGCATGCCGGCCGGGCGGCCGCACCGCTCGTCCGACCGGACGCGGGCCCACCGTGGCCGCCCACCATCGCTCGCCGCGCTGTCGGCGATCCTCGTCGCGGCGCTCGCAGCCGGAGCGACGTCCGGGCTCGCCATCTCGGGCGACAGTGCCACGGGTGTCGCAGCGGCCACCAACGCGTCGCTCGACGCACGAGCTGCCGCCATATCTGCGTCGATCGCCTCCGACGACACCCGGCTCTCCGCCCTCGGCGAACGCTACCTCGCCCAACGCGCTGTCTACAGTGCAGCTGCCGAACGCTCGCGCCAGCTGCGTCGAGAGATCGGACGGGATGCGGTCGTCGTGGCCCGTTACCACGCGGACGTCCTCGACGCCGCCGTGTCGGCCTACGTCAACGCAGGGAGCGATGGCAACCTGGCGCTGTTCCTCGACGGCACGGCGAGCTCGCTCGCAGCCGGTCAAACCTACCTGCGCGCGGCGTCCGACCAGATCGGCGCAGCGCTGACGCGGTTGCGCGACGCGACGCACGCGCTCAGGACCTCCCTCGTCACCGAGCACCGCGTGAGCGTCGATGCCAGCACGGCTCTTGTCGCGACGAGTACCGACCGCACGAACGTGCTCCGCACGGTCGTGCTCCAGCAACGCCTGCTCGCAGGCGTCAACGGGCAGCTGGCCGCCCTCGTCCACGAGGAGCTCCTCGCACGCGAGCGGGCGGCTGCGGCTGCGGCTGCGGCTGCGAGGGAAGCGGCTATGGCGGCTGCGCGAGCTGCCGCCGCGCGGGCTGTGGCGGCGACGACCTTCGCACCCGGTGCGGGTGGCCATGGCAACTCAGGAGCCGCCACTCCGACGGCAGCCGCTCCTCCGACGGAAGCAGGCCCGCCGGCGCCGACGGGCGTCCCGCCGACCACGGCGAGCCCGATCCCTGCCGGCACGCTCGCTCAGGACTTCGCGGCGATCCGGAGCTGCGAGTCGAGCGACGACTACACGCTGGACACCGGCAACGGCTATTACGGCGCCTACCAGTTTGGCGTGGGCACCTGGATCGGGCTCGGTGGCACCGGTCTTCCGAGCGCCGCGCCGCCGTCCGTCCAGGACGCCCTTGCCTACCGCCTCTACCGCCAGAGCGGCTGGTCGCCATGGCCGGAGTGCTCGGCGATCATCGGGCTCTAGGTCGTGCCGAGCAGGCGAGCCAGCGCCTCACGCGTCGCCGCGCTCTCGCTCGCGAGCTTCTCGAGCAGCTCCGCCAGGCGCAGGGACCACTCGGAGAGGGTGACGTCGCGGCGGCTGATGGTGACGCCACGCACGTCGCGCGCGACGCTCGCTGCGAGCGTGCCGCGTCGCTCGGTGATCTCGAGCGTCTCGTCGCCGAGGTGCACCCGGATCGCCGAGGGCTTGCCTGGCCGTCCGGCGACCCGGTCGGCCATCGAACGCTCCCGCTGGACGTCGACGACACCGGCGGGAAGGCTGTCGGCGAGGCTTGCGAAGAGGACGCGCTCGTAGGTCGCCAGATCCGTCCGGTCCGCTCGCAACGCAGCAGCGAGCATCTCGACACCCGCAGGGCCGGACTCCGTGGGTCCGGCGAAGGACTCGGCGACGGTGCCCCCCGGGACCTCGACCGGCAGTCCAGGCGCGCCAGGCAACCCAGGCTCGCCAGGCAACCCAGGCTCGCCAGCCGTCATCAGTCGCTCAGCGGCAGCACCAGCTGGGGCACTGCGATCGTGTGGTCGGCACGCAGTGGCCGCACGGCGGTGCCGATCGCGAAGAACTCGGTGGTGTGGCCACCCCAACGGTGCGCGAGCGAGAGGAGCTGGACACCGACGATTCCCTCCGCGTGGAGCTCCTCCGCCTCGGCCTGCATCCTCGACATCGCGAGCTCCCGGGCGTCGTAGAGAGCCTCGGTGAACTGTGGGATCTCGACGTTGCGACCGACGTTCGAGAGCGCCGAGAAGCCCCTCTGGTGCGCTATGTGGTACACACAGCTCCCCATGACCATCCCGAGCGGCGCATAGCCGGCCTGGATGAGGGTCCAAAAGTCCTGGCCCGACAGGTCCGAGGTGAAAGGCTTGCCCTCGTCGTTGCGCCAGGAGCCTGGCGCGTCGGCCTTGACGGCGGTCCCGACGGCGACGAACTCCGCGAGGTCGTTGCCGAACTCCTTGAACTCGATCTCGAGCCGTACGCCCACGATGCCGTCGGCGCCGAGGGCATCAGCCTCCGCCTCCATGCGGCTCATGGCGAGGTCGCGAGCGTGGTACATCGCCTGAGAGAGCTTGTCAAGCTCCATGTTCTGGCTCCAGCGGCCGACCTGGAGCCCGACGTGGTAGATGCTCGACCCGAGCACGAGCCCGAGCGGCCGGAACCCGGCCTCCCGGACGAGAAGGAACTCGTTGACGCTCAGGTCCGACGTGAACAGTGCCTTCGGCGAGCCCGGTCGCATCTCGGCGAGCCGGCGCATCGCGTCCTCGGGGATCCCGAGGGACACCTGCTGCTCTTCGGTCATGGACGTATCCTCCGTCGTGTCGTCGAGTTGCGGTTGCCGCTCAGCATGACGACCATCGATGGCGCCGGCGGCAGGGTCTCGGCACGGTGGAACCGCACCACTGTGCTCGCGAGCACGCTCGACTCGGCGACGTGGTCCCGGTGCCCCTCGCCCGCCTCCAGCTCGTGGACCGAGAGGGACACCGGCGAGTCGAGGATCGCCCCGTCTGCCCCGGCGTGCGACGTGCGCTGGGCAAGCTGTCTCCGAGCATCGGCTCGCACCGCGGTCACGAGCTCGCTGAAGCCGGTCACCTCCATGTTGGGAGCCCATGCGCCCTGGGAGACCCGCGTCGCGTAGTCGTCGTGGCGAATAGCGACCGAGATGCCCACAGCGATCGAAGCTGGCATCCACCCCGAGTGCACGAGCTTCGCGACGTCCTGACCCGCGAGCGTCGTCGAGAAGGGCCATCCTGCGTGCGTCTCGCCCGTCGAGCGCACAGCGGTGCCGAGCGCGACGAACTCGCGGTTGCCTGCTCCCAGGTGCTGCTCGGTGAGCCGAACCCCCACGACGCCATCCGCCCCGAGCTCGCTCGCCTCGGTCAGCATCCGATCGACAGCCGTGTCCCACCCGTGGTAGAGGGCGCTCACGTACGGAGCGAACCCCGCCCAGCTCGACGACGATCCCCCACCGCTCGTCACGACCGGAGGCGAGGCGTAGCTCCCACCGTATGCGCCTCCGTAGCCCCCGCCAGCGCCCGCGTACATGCCGCTGCCCGCATACCAGCCGCAGCCTCCGTAGCCCTGGAAGCCGATGTACTCGACGATGCAGCCCATCACCTCGCCGACCGGAGTGAAGCCACAGCTCTCGATCCCCACGTGGCCTGCCACGGGCAGGAGGCTCGACGCGACGCCCGAGGTACGCGCGCGCTCGATACGCG
>DAHXNN010000176.1 GCA_027365385.1 Acidimicrobiaceae bacterium
GCTCGCCGGGCTCAACGCCGCCCAGCGCGCAGCGGTCGAGCACGTCTCGGGACCGCTTGTGGTCGTCGCTGGGGCGGGCTCCGGCAAGACACGCGTGCTCACCCGACGCATCGCCGCGCTCCTCGCGTCCGGGGTGCCCCCGTGGCGCATCCTCGCGATCACGTTCACGAACAAGGCCGCCGACGAGATGCGCAGGCGAGTCGCCGAGCTCGTCGGCGAGGACGCGAACCGGATGTGGATCTCCACCTTCCACGCCGCGTGCGTCCGGATACTGCGACGCGACCCGGAGCGAGCGGGCTACCGCCCCGGCTTCTCGATCTACGACGACGGCGACTCCCGCCGCCTCGTCGAGCTGGCGCTCGCGGAGCTTGGTCTCGACGCGAAGCGCTTTCCCGCGCGCGCCGTTCTCGGCGCGATTAGCCAGGCCAAGTCGGAGCTGCTCGAGGCGAGTGGCTTCGCGGAGCGGGCCGCCACCGTCTACGAGCGCCGGATCGCAGACGTCTTCGTGGAGTACGAGCGCCGTCTCCGGGTGGCGAACGCGCTCGACTTCGACGATCTGCTCGGCGTCGCCGTGCGCCTGCTGCGGGACGACCCGGAGGTGCTCGCGTACTACCGGGAGCGCTTCGTCCACCTCCTCGTCGACGAGTACCAGGACACGAACCGGGCGCAGAACGAGCTCGTGACGATGATCGGTGGGCTTCACCGCAACGTGTGCGTCGTCGGCGACTCCGACCAGAGCATCTACCGCTTTCGGGGTGCCGAAGTGAGGAACCTCCTCGACTTCGCGCGTGCGTTCCCCGAGGCCCGTACCATCGTCCTCGACCAGAACTACCGGTCTACCCAGCACATTCTCGACGCGGCGAATGCCGTCATCGGCAACAACGTGCTCCGCCAGGACAAGGCCCTGTGGAGCGCACTCGGTCCGGGAGAGAGGATCCGGCGCTACCGAGCCGGTGACGAGCGCGACGAGGCGACGTTCGTCGCCGAGGAGGTCGCCACGCTCCGACGAGAGCAGGGCGTCGCTCTCGCCGACGTCGCCGTCTTCTACAGGACCAACGCACAGAGCCGGGCGATCGAGGAGGCTCTCGTCGCCCGAGGGGTCGCGTACAAGGTCGTCGGCGGCACCCGCTTCTACGACCGGCGCGAGGTGCGAGATCTCATCGCGTTCGTGCGGCTCGTCGCGAACCCTACAGACGAGGTGTCGTTGCGGCGCGTGCTCAACGTCCCGCGGCGCGGCATCGGCGCAACGACCGTCGACCGCCTGTCAGCCTTCGCGCGGTCGCAGGGCAGCGGCTTCGCGACGTCGCTCGAGCGGTGCGCCGAGGCGGGCGTGACGGGCAAGGCGCTCCGCGGGATCGCCTCGTTCCTCGATCTCCGGGATCGCCTCGCCACTCTCGCCGATCGGCGTCCCGGCGACGTCGTCGAGGCAGTTCTCGCCGAGACCGGCTACCTCGCCGATCTCGAGGCCGAGGCTGCAGCCCCCGGTGGCGCCGCCCACGAGGTCGAGGCGCGCATCGGCAACCTCGAGGAGCTCGCTTCCGTTGCCGCGCACTTCGAGGACCTCGAGACGTTCCTAGCCACGACGGCGCTCGTCGCGGCCACGGACGACCTCGACGCCGATGGCGGGCGTGTCACATTGATGACGCTGCACGCGGCGAAGGGTCTCGAGTTCCAGGTGGTCTTCCTCACCGGCATGGAGGAGGGCATCTTCCCGCACGAGCGGGCGCTCGCGGACCCCGACGACCTCGAAGAGGAGCGGCGGCTCGCCTACGTCGGCATCACGCGCGCGCGCGAGCGTCTCTACCTGACGAGCACCTACGCCCGGACGATCTTCGGGACGACCCGAGACAGTCTCGCGAGCCGATTCGTGAAGGAGATCCCCGAGGAGCTGCTCGAGGATGTTTCTGGCGCGCTCTCCGCGGGCTACGCCGCGTCGGCATCTCGCCTTTCCGGAGTCCCCGGTCGTCCCGGGCCCGGCGCCGTGTCGAGCCCGGCGCTCGGCTCCGGCCGGGTGTCGCCCGTCGCGACGACGGGTGCTGAGCTCCTCGGGCTCGGGCCGGGCGATCGCGTCGTCCATGCCCGCTGGGGCGAGGGTGTGGTCGTCGAGGTCCGCGGTGAAGGGGAGAAAGCCGAGGCGACGATCGCGTTCGACCGTCACGGTCGCAAGCAGTTCCTTCTCGCGCTCACTCCGGTCAAGCGGGCCTGAGGGTCCTCCGCACGATTGGGTGCCGCGCCGGGCGACTGCCTAGTATCGGTCGCTGCGTTGCAGAGCGCGCACCCAGCCGGGCCGCGCTCGCAGGTCCGACCGGTCGGGCGCAACGGACGGCGACGAGGAGGCCGCTCGCGGTGGATCTCTATGAGTACCAGGGCAAGCAGTACATCGCCCGGTTTGGCGTGCCAGTCTCGCCGGGTGAGGTCGCCGATACCGTCGACGACGCCGTCGCTGCGGCGGAACGGCTCGGCTTCCCAGTCGCCATCAAGGCCCAGGTCCAGGTGGGTGGGCGTGGCAAGGCCGGTGGTGTGAAGCTTGCGGCAGATCGCGCCGAGGCAGAGACGCACGCCCGGTCCATCCTCGGCCTCGACATCAAGGGCCACGTGGTCCGCCGCCTCTGGCTCGAGCAAGCTGCCCATATCGCGAAGGAGCACTACGCGAGCTTCACGCTCGATCGTTCAGCGAAGCTCCACCTCTGCATGCTCTCCACGAAGGGTGGTGTAGAGATCGAGCAGGTGGCGGAGGAGGACCCCGGAGCGATAGCGCGGCGCCACGTCGACCCGCTGGACGGCTTTTCCGAGGCCGACGGGCTCGCGCTGGCCGCCGAGGCGGGGATCGAGGAGAGCGAGCGTCAAGGTGTCGCCGACATCCTCGCGAGCCTCTACCGGTGCTATGTCGAAGGGGACGCGGACCTCGTCGAGGTCAACCCGCTCGTGGTGACCGCTGCGGGCACGGTCCTCGCCCTCGACGCCAAGGTGACGCTCGACGACTCCGCGGGCTTCCGTCATCCCGAGTGGGCCGAATGGGCCAACCTCGACGAGCTCGACCATCGGGAGCGGCTCGCGCGCGAGAAGGGCCTGCAGTACGTGGGACTCGACGGCTACGTCGGGATCATCGCGAACGGTGCGGGTCTCGCCATGAGCACCTGCGACGTCGTCGAGCAGGTCGGTGGCAAGCCGGCGAACTTCCTCGACATCGGTGGGGGAGCGAGCGCCGAGGTGATGGCGAACGCCCTCGAGGTCATCAGCACCGACGAGAAGGTCCGCTCGATATTCGTCAACATCTTCGGCGGGATCACACGGGGCGAGGAGGTCGCGAACGGCATCGTCCAGGCTCTCGACCGCGTGGAGATCCACGCGCCGATCGTCGTCCGAATCGACGGGACCAACGCCGTGGAGGGACGCGCCATCCTCGCTGCCCACGAGTCGGAGCGACTCGTCTCGCTGCCCACAATGATCGAGGCCGCCCGAGCGGCTACCGAGCTCGCCGGAGGAGCGCCGCGATGAGCATCTTCGTCGATGCCAGCACGAAGGTCGTCGTGCAGGGGTTGAGCCCGACGAGTCAGGGCTTGTACCACGCGCTGCGCAATCGTGCGTATGGAACGCAGGTCGTCGCCGGGACGAACCCGAAGCGTGGTGGCGAGGTCGTCGGGGGGATCCCCGTCTTCGCGAGCGTTGCCGAGGCGGTCGCGGAGACAGGTGCGGACGCCTCGTTCATCGCTGTCCCGCCGACAGCGGCGCCATCCGCGATCCTCGAGGCCGCCGAGGCAGGCGTGCCGTTCATCGTCTGCATCACCGAGTTCACACCCGCCCAGGACGAGGCGCGTGTGTTCGCGACGCTTCGCCGGTACTTCCCCGGGAGCCGCCTGCTCGGACCGAACTGCCCGGGGATCATCAGCGCGGGCGCCTGCAACATCGGCATCACATCCGGCGACATCGCGCTGGCAGGAGGTCCGGTCGGGCTCGTCAGCCGGTCGGGGACGGTCTTCTACCAGGCGCTTTACGAGTTGACCGAGAAGGGTGTCGGTCAGACGACGGGTGTGGGGATCGGTGGCGACCCAGTGCCCGGCACGAGCTTCGTGGACTGCCTCGGAGCCTTCGAAGCCGATCCGGCGACCAAGGCGGTCATACTCATCGGTGAGATCGGTGGGAACGCGGAGGAGGAGGCCGCGGAGTTCGTGGCGGCGGAGATGACCAAGCCGGTCGTCGCGTACATCGCGGGCGTCACGGCCCCTCCGGGTCGCAAGATGGGTCACGCGGGTGCCATCGTCTCCGGCTCCAAGGGCACCGCTGCGGCGAAGATGGCGGCGCTGTCGAGAGCCGGTGTGACCGTCGCTCGCAACCCCACAGAGGCGGCCGAGGCGATGGTCGAGATCGTGCGGGAGCTGACGTGAGCCAGCCCCGGGCCACCCGCCGTCCGTGGGGTCGCGGGTAGCGTGCGCACGGCGAGGATCGGGGCGCTCGCGTCCGGGACGGGCACGATCCTCGAGGCGCTGCTCGACGCCGACCTGCCGATCGTCGTCGTAGTGGTCGACCGACGATGCCGAGCGGAGAAGGTGGCGCAGCGTTCAGGTGTCCCAGTCGTCGTCCTCGAGAGGCGGGACTTCGGAGAGAGCTTCGACCGCGACGCGTTCACGAGCGAGGTGGTCGCGGCGCTGGCCGCGAGCAGCGTGGACGTCGTCGCGATGGCGGGGTTCGGCACGGTGCTCGGTGCGGCCGTCCACGAGGCGTTCCCCTCTCGAGTCCTCAACACTCACCCTGCCCTGCTGCCGGCCTTCAAGGGCTGGCATGCCGTCGAGGAGGCGCTCGCTGCTGGGGTGAAGGTGACGGGGTGCACCGTCCACCTCGCCACCTTGGAGGTCGACGACGGGCCGATCCTCGCCCAGGAACCGGTCCCCGTGCTCGAAGGCGACGACGCGTGCTCGCTTCACGAGCGGATCAAGCAGGTCGAGCGCCGGCTCTACCCGGCCACTGTCCGCTCTTTCGTCGACGGGCTCCGAGCGCCGAGCGCCCAGCCGGAGGCGGCGGTATTCGGTGCACCGGATCCGCGCACTGGAGATCCGCGGACCACAGACCCGCGGACAAAGAATCTCGACACGAGGAACGGGGAGCAGAAGTGAGGGCAGTGATCTCGGTGTACGACAAGACGGGTCTCGTCGCGTTCGCGGGTGGCCTCGCGGACCTCGGCGTCGAGATCGTCTCGAGCGGCGGGACGTCGCGTGCCCTAGGCGACGCTGGCATCGCGCACCGGGAGGTCGTCGACGTCACGGGCGCGCCCGAGATGCTCGGCGGCAGGGTAAAGACCCTGCACCCTGCGATCCACGGAGGGATCCTCGCAGACCGCTCGAAGCCCGACCATCTCGCCGCCCTCGCTGCCCAGGGAATCGACCTCGTCGACCTCGTCGCCTGCAACCTCTACCCGTTCGCCGACGATCCGTCGGTCGAGATGATCGACGTCGGCGGGCCGACGATGGTGCGCGCCGCTGCGAAGAACCACGAGCACGTCGCAGTCGTCGTCGACCCAGCCGATTACGGCGTGGTCCTCGACGAGCTGCGCCGCGAAGGGAGCGTCGGGACGCCGACGCGCCGCCGGCTCGCCCGCGCCGCGTTCGCGCACACCGCTGCCTACGACGCGGCGATCGTCACCTGGTTGGACGAGGGCGGGCCGTGGGGTGTGCCTGCGGAGGTCCTCCCACCGACCGTGCACCTCGCCCTCGAGCGTTGCGAGACGCTGCGCTACGGGGAGAACCCGCACCAGCATGGCGCCCGCTACCGCCGCCTTGGTGGAAGCCCGCTCTGGCTCGACGCCGTCGTCCAGCACGGTGGCCGCGAGCTGTCGTATCTCAACCTCTTCGACGCCGACGCAGCCTGGACGCTCGTCCACGAGCTGGTCGGCCTCGGTGGCACGAGAGCCGCTGCGGTCGTCGTCAAGCACGCCAATCCCTGTGGCGCGGCGATCACCGGTGACCTGGCAACGGCCTACGCGAAGGCCTTCGAGGGTGACCCGCTTGCTGCTTTCGGTGGCGTGGTGGCACTCTCCGGCCCTGTCGACCTCGCGCTCGCCGAGCAGGTCGTCGCCAACGCGCTCGCCGACGTGCTCGTCGCACCGGAGGTGTCGACCGAGGCGCTCGAGCTGTTTGCGCGCAAGCGCAAGAACATGCGTGTCCTCACTGCTCCGTCTCCAAGCGGCAGCGGGCTCGTCGTTCGCCAGCTTGGTGGCGGCTATCTCGTCCAGGAGCCGGACGCCTTCGTGGCGGGGCGCTCCGAGTGGCGCATCGCCACCCGGGTCCAGCCGGCGGACAGCCAGTGGGTAGATGTCGAGCTCGCGTGGCGCACCTGCGCGCGCACGTCGTCGAACGCGATCGTCCTCGCTTGCGATGGCCAGGTCGTCGGTGTCGGCTGTGGACAGCAGAGCCGGGTGGATGCCGCGGCGATCGCCGCCCGCAAGGCGGACCGTCGCGGCGTGGGCGGGGTGGCCGCGAGCGACGCGTTCTTCCCGTTCCGTGACGGTCTCGACGCGGTCGCCGACGCCGGGGTGACCGTGGTCGTCCAGCCAGGGGGGTCGCTCCGCGACGACGAAATCGTCGCGGCGGCCGACGAGCGCAACATCGCGATGGTCATGACAGGAGAGCGCCATTTCCGCCACTGAGGGATCGACGGCCGCCACTGGGGGATCGACGGCCGGCGAGAGCGCGACTGCGGGCGCAGGGCTGCTCGACGGCGCTGCGCTGGCGTCTCGGATCCGCGGCGAACTGCGCGTAGAGGTGGCAGCTCTTCGCGCTCGTGGCGTGACGCCGGGGCTCGGGACGATCCTCGTGGGGGACGATCCGGCGAGTGCGCGCTACGTCGCGATGAAGCACGAGGACTGCGCCGAGGTGGGTGTCGTCTCGTTCCACGAGCATCTGGCAGCGTCGGTCTCCTCGGTCGAGCTCGGAGCCGTCATCCGACGCTTCAACGAGGATCCTGCGGTCGACGCGTACCTCGTGCAACTGCCCTTGCCCGCACATCTGGACGAGGAAGCCGTCCTGCTCGCCGTCGACCCGGACAAGGACGTCGACGGGCTCCATCCTGTCAACCTCGGCCGGCTCGTGATGGGCGTTGCTGGCCCGCTTCCCTGCACTCCGGCGGGGATCGTCGAGCTCCTCGCCGCCCACGGGGTCGTCGTCGAGGGGCGTCATGCCGTCGTCGTCGGTCGGGGACTCACGATCGGGCGGCCGCTTGCGCTCCTCCTCGCGCTCCGACGTCCGGGCTGCAACGCGGCGGTCACCGTCGTGCACACCGGCGTCGCGGACCTGGCGAGCTACGTGCGCGAAGGTGACGTCGTCGTCGCGGCCGCGGGGGTTGCCGGGCTCGTGACCGCGTCGATGATCAAGCCTGGCGCAGCTGTCGTGGGGGCAGGCGTGTCGTGGGAGGGTCGCAAGCTGCTCTCCGACCTCGCCGACGACGTCGCCGACGTAGCCGGCTTCGTCACCCCTCGGATCGGCGGCGTCGGTCCGATGACGCGGGCGATGCTCCTGCGCAACGCGGTGGCCGCCGCGCGGCGCCGCGCCGAGCGCACCGGGGCGTGAGCGAGCACCGGCGAGATCGCGTCCCAACCTCGCGGATGGTCCGGTGACGAGGATCTGTGACCTCCTGTCGGGGCCCCCGCGTGTCTCGGTGGAGCTCTGGCCGCCACGCACCGAGCAGGCTGCGCGACGGCTCGAGGCGTCGCTCGACCGCCTCGCGGAGCTCCGGCCAGCTTTCGCATCCATTACCTACGGAGCGGCCGGCTCGACTCGGGCACGCACGCACGAGCTCGTCGTCGAGCTCGAGCACGAACGTCACACGACCGCGATGGCGCACCTCACCTGCGCCGCGCACAGCCGGGCGGAGCTCGTCGAGATCCTCCACCGCTACCGGGGCGCAGGTGTGGAGAACATCCTCGCGCTTCGCGGTGACCCGCCTCTCGACGCGCCGGACGTCGCAGCGCGGGGTGAACTCGCACACGCGATCGATCTCGTCGACCTGGCGCGCTCGGTCGGGCCGTTCTGCGTCGCGGTCGCCGCGCACCCGCTCGGACACCCCGAGGCACCGGACCTGGCCACAGACCGACGGCACCTCGCGGAGAAGCTCCGCGTGGCGGACTTCGCCATCACGCAGTTCGTCTATGGAGCCGAGGACTACCTGCGCCTCGTCGGCGAGCTTTCCGAGCTCGGGATCGACAAGCCGGTCGTCCCCGGCGTCATGCCGGTCACGAGCCCTCGCACGCTCGAACGCATGGCGGCGCTGTCCGGCCATCGCGTGCCAGCGTGGCTCGCTCGGCGCATCTCGGCGGCCGGCGACGACCCGACCGCTGTCCAGCGTGTCGGCGTGGAGATCGCGACGCAGCTGTGCGAGGAGCTACTTGCGAGCGGTGCGCCGGGGTTGCACTTCTACACGATGAACCAGTTCGCTGCGACTCTCGAGGTAGCGATCGCCCTCGGCCTCGTGCCGTCCGTGGCGGAGGGCCCGGCGAGGCAGCCGGCAGAGCCGCCGCACTAGGCTCCGACTATGGCCGAGAAGATCGTGGTGAATGCTGGTGGGGCACTCGAGGTACCGGACGACCCCATCGTCCCCTACATCGAAGGAGACGGCATCGGGGTCGACATCTGGCCTGCGGCGCAGCACGTGCTCGACGCCGCCGCTGCCCGCTACGGCAAGCACGTGTCCTGGCAGGAGGTCCTCGCGGGGGAGAAGGCGTTCCGCGAGACGGGGAGCTGGCTGCCGGACGAGACGATCGCAGCGTTTCGCGAGTACCTGATCGGCATCAAGGGTCCCCTCACGACGCCCGTCGGCGGGGGCTTCCGCTCGCTCAACGTCGCAGTTCGCCAGATCCTCGACCTCTACGTATGCCTCCGGCCAGTCCGCTGGTTCGCCGGCGTGCCGTCGCCGGTGCGCCATCCGGAGACGGTCGACATGGTGATCTTCCGCGAGAACACAGAGGACGTCTACGCGGGCTTCGAGCTCGCAGCGGGCACGCCCGAGGTGAAGCGGCTCATCGACTTCCTCCACGACGAGCACGGGTGGGACATCCGCGCCGACTCGGCGATCGGCATCAAGCCCATCTCGGAGACCGGGTCGAAGCGGCTCGTGCGTGCGGCGATCTCCTACGCGGTCTCCCACGGCCGCAGGAGCGTCACCCTAGTGCACAAGGGCAATATCCAGAAGTTCACCGAAGGCGGCTTTCGCAACTGGGGCTACGAGGTCGCGAGAGACGAGTTCGCCGACGTCGCCGTCAGCTGGGATGAGTGCGGCGGCGACCCGGGCGACAAGATCCTGGTCAAGGACGCGATTGCGGACATCACCTTGCAGCAGGTGCTCACCCGGCCGGACGAGTTCGACGTCATCGCGACGATGAACCTCAACGGCGACTACCTCTCCGACGCGCTCGCGGCGCAGGTAGGTGGCATCGGCATCGCCCCTGGGGCGAACATCAACTACGTGACCGGCCACGGCGTGTTCGAGGCGACTCACGGCACGGCGCCGAAGTACGCAGGTCAGGACAAGGTCAACCCGGGCTCGCTGCTGCTCTCGGGGGTGCTCATGTTCGAGCACCTCGGCTGGACCGAGCCCGCTGCCGACATCGTCCGGGCTCTCGAGGCGACCATCGCGGACAAGATCGTGACCTACGACTTCGCGCGGCTCATGGACGGCGCACGCGAGGTCCGCTGCAGCGAGTTCGCCGACGCCATAGTCGAGCACCTCTGACAGAGCAAGCGGTATGAAGCGGGAGCGGATCCACCTGGCGGACGGGCGCGAGCTCGTCTACTACGACCACGATGGAGCACCTGCGCGCGCTGCAGAGGACTCGCGCGATCTGCCCGCGCGGCAAGCAGGCTCGGAGCTGCGCTACGACCCGTTCCTCGGCGTCTGGGTCATGGTGGCAGCGAACCGCCAGGAACGGACCTACCTGCCGCCGGCGGACGACTGTCCCCTCTGCCCGTCGCGCGACGGCAAGGTCACCGAGGTCCCGGCGTCCGACTACGGAGTGGCCGTCCTCGAGAACAGGTTCCCTGCGCTGTCGGGGGAGAGCCGGTCGACCGCCTCGCCCGCGGCGAGCCCGACCCATGCGCACCGGCCCGGCGCCGGGCGCTGCGAGGTGATCTGCTACTCACCGCGGCACGACGCTTCGCTGGTCGACCTGAGCCCGTCCGAGATCGCCCTCGTGCTCGCCGCCTGGACGGACCGCACGGAAGAGCTCTCGCGTATCGAGGCGGTCGAGCAGGTCTTCTGCTTCGAGAACCGCGGGGTGGAGGTGGGCGTCACCTTGCAGCATCCTCACGGGCAGATCTACGCCTACCCATTCGTCACGCCGCGCACGTCCCAGGCGCTCGCTTCGGCCACCGACTACGTGCGCCGGACGGGCCGCAACCTCTACGACGACGTGCTCGCAGCGGAGCGCGAGGACGGGGCACGGGTCGTCGTGGAGAACCGCTCCTGGACGGCGTTCGTGCCGTACGCGGCCCGCTGGCCTTATGAGATCCACCTCTACCCGCGCCGGCGCGTCGCGGACCTCACCTGCCTCGACGACGACGCACGCGCGGACTTTCCCGGGATCTACCTCGACCTGCTGCGCCGCTTCGACGCGCTTTTCGGTGGGAGGACCCCGTACATGTCTGGCTGGCACCAGGCTCCCGTGCGGGAAGGACGTGAGCATCTCGCGCTCCATCTCGAGACGTTCACCGTGCGGCGTAGTGCCGACAAGCTGAAGTACCTCGCGTCCTCGGAGTCCGGCATGGACGCCTTCGCGAACGACGTCGTCCCCGAGAATGCTGCAGCAAGGCTGAGGGAGCTGGCGTCGTGAGGGTCCTCGTCACCGGTGGTGCCGGCTACATCGGAAGTGTCGTCGCGACGCGCCTGCTCGAGCGTGGCGACGAGGTCACGGTGCTCGACGACCTCTCGACAGGCCATCTCGACGCGGTGCCCAGTGGGGCAGTGCTCGTCCAGGGCCGCGTCCACGACGCTTCGACGCTGCTCGCGGGAAGCCGGTTCGACGCGGTCGTCCATCTCGCAGCGTCCTCGCTCGTCGCCGAGTCGATCGCGAACCCCGCCAAGTACGAGGAGAACAACGTCGTCGGGACGAGCCGGCTCGTCGCCGCCGTGCGTGGGCTAGGCGTCGGTCGCCTCGTCTTCTCCTCCAGCGCCGCGGTCTACGGCGAGCCGGACGAGGTGCCGATCACCGAGGACGCGGCCACGCGTCCCGTCAACCCCTACGGCGCGTCAAAGCTCGCTGTCGACGATCTGCTCTCGGTCGAGGCGTCCGAGAGCGGCCTCGGGGCGGTGAGCCTACGGTACTTCAACGTCGCCGGCGCCTACGGTGTGCTCGGGGAACGGCACGAACCCGAGAGCCATCTCGTGCCGATCGCTCTCGAGGCTGCTCTCGGGCTACGGCCGGGGCTCACGGTCTATGGCGACGACTACCCGACGCGCGACGGCACCTGCGTACGGGACTACATCCATGTCGCTGACCTTGCCGAGGCGCACCTTGCGGCACTCGCGCGGGCGGAGCGTGGGTGCCACCGGGTCTATAACCTCGGCAACGGCAGGGGCTTCACCGTGCGCGAGGTGCTCTCGGCCGTCGAGGAGGTCACCGGGGCGACTCTCGAGGTGGCGATCGGACCCCGACGTGCTGGCGATCCTGCCGTGCTCGTTGCGTCGTCGGCGCGGGCGGAGCGCGAGCTAGCCTGGGTGCCTGCGCGGCCGGCGATAGCGGTCATGATCGAGGACGCTTGGCAGGTGCTCGTCGCGCGCCGGGGTGCACATTGACGCGGGCGTTCGTCGAGCTCTTCGGCGTCGAGCCCGACGGCACGTGGTCCGCGCCCGGTCGGGTCAACCTTGTCGGGGAGTTCACCGACTACAACGAGGGCTTCGTCCTCCCGACGGTGCTCCCCCTCGCGGCCCGAGCGACAGCCGCCCGGCGTACAGACGGTGTGATCAAGGTCGCCTCTGCCCAGGGCGAGCAGGCGGAGCCGGTCGAGGCTCGGATAGCGGACCTACGGCCGGGCGCGGCCGGCGGGTGGTCCTCCTACGTGCTCGGCGTCGCGTGGGCCCTCGCCGACGCCGGACACACCGTCGCTGGAGCGGATCTCTACATCGACAGCGACGTCCCGATAGGAGCGGGACTCTCCTCCTCCGCTGCGCTCGAGTGCGCGACCGCGCTCGCGCTCGCGGAGCTCTCGGAGATCGACCTCGACCGCACCGCGCTCGCCCGTCTCGCGCAGCGGGCGGAGAACGAGTTCGTAGGCGTGCCCTGCGGTGTGCTCGACCAGATGGCCTCCCTTCTCTGCGTGCCCGGGCACGCGCTGCTGCTCGATACGCGCAGCCTCGAGATGCGTCAGGTACCCTTCGACCTCGAGTCCGCAGGCCTCGCTCTCCTCGTCGTGGACACGCGAGTCAGCCACGACCTCGGCGACTCGGGTTACACGGACAGGCGGCGTGCGTGTGAGCGTGCCGCTGTCGCGCTCGGGGTCGCGGCCCTGCGCGACGTCGAACCGGACGATCTTGGCGAGGCGCTCGGCCGACTCGCCGAGCCCGAGCTCGTCCGGCGCGTCCGCCACGTCGTGACGGAGGATGCCCGTGTGCTCGACGCTGCCCGGCTCCTCGACGAGGGACGGGTTGCGGAGATCGGACCCGTCCTCAACGCTGCCCACGCGTCGATCCGCGACGACTTCGAGGCGTCCTGCGCGGAGCTCGATGCCGCGGTCGAGGCGGCGCTCGTTGCGGGAGCGCTCGGTGCGAGGATGATCGGCGGAGGCTTCGGTGGATCCGCGATCGCTCTCGTCGGTGCAGACGCCGCCGCCTCGACCGCCCGGGCGGTCGAGGCGCGGTTCGCCGCGGCGGGGTGGCGGGCGCCCCTGTGCTTCGTGGCCGCTCCCGTGGGCCGGTAGGCGCCTGCGTGGGAGTCGGGGGGACGCGGCGGATCTGACCGGAGGACCGGTCCGGGGGTAGCCTCGGAACGTGACCGATTCCCGTGCTCTTGCGACGAAGACCCCCGTGCGCGTCACCGTGACAGGTGCTGCAGGGCAGATCTGCTATTCGCTGCTCTTCCGGATAGCTGCGGGCGAGCTGCTCGGCCCCGACCAGCCGGTGGCGCTGAGGCTTCTCGAGATCGAGCCTGCGATGAAGGCCCTGGAGGGCGTCGTCATGGAGCTCGACGACTGCGCGTCGCCGTTGCTCGCGAGCATCGACGCGACCTCCGATCTCGCTGCGGCCTTCGACGGCACGTCCGTCGCGATGCTCGTCGGCTCGGTCCCCCGCAAGGCGGGGATGGAACGCAAGGACCTCCTCGGCATCAACGGTGGCATCTTCAAGCCGCAGGGCAGGGCCATCGCCGCCAATGCCGCCCCGGACGTGCGCGTGCTCGTCGTCGGCAACCCGTGCAACACGAACTGCCTCATCGCGCGTGCGAACGCGCCCGAGGTGCCGGAGGACCGCTGGTTCGCGATGACGCGCCTCGACGAGAACCGTGCCAAGTCACAGCTGGCGCGACGCGCAGGCGTGCCCGTCACGGCCGTGTCGAACATGGCGATCTGGGGCAACCACTCCTCGACGCAGTTCCCCGACTTCGCACACGCGCTCGTCGGCGGCGCGCCCGCGCCCGAGGTCGTCGCGGACCAGTCCTGGCTCGAGGGCGGGTTCATCACGACCGTGCAGAAGCGTGGCGCAGCCATCATCGACGCGCGCGGCCTCTCCTCGGCTGCTTCGGCGGCCGCAGCAGCCGTCGGATCGGTCGTGAGCATCCGTACCCCGACGCCGTCAGGCGACTGGACCTCGCTGGCTGTCGTGTCACACGGCGAGTACGGTGTTCCGGAGGGCTTGCAGTTCGGCTTTCCGGTGCGCTCGACAGGCGACGGTTGGAGCATCGTCGAGGGCATCGAGCACGGCGAGCTCGCGACCGAGAGGATCCGGCTCACGACCGACGAGCTTCTCGCCGAGCGTGCGGACGTCGCGGAGCTGCTTGCACCGAGCTAGTCGTGAGCTCGCACTAGCGTGGCGGTTCCCCGAAGTGATCGACGTCGGGTGGGCCGTCGAAGAACGGGCCGATGATCTGGCGCCACGTCGCGAAGGCCTCCGAGGACCGGAAGCCTTCCATGTGGGCCTCGACGCTTGCCCACTCGACGAGAAGCAAGAATGTGGATGGTCGTTCGACCCCGCGTAGCAGGCGGGCCGAGATGCAGCCAGGCGCAGCGGTGATCACGGCATGCGCTTCGGGGAACGCCGTTAAGAAGTGGTCCTCGCTGCCCGGCCGGACGGTGATGAGCGCGTGCTCGGTGATCACGGGGACTCCTCCTGCGGGCCGATGCCGCGGTTCGTGGCCAGGCGGGCTCGGGCGACTGCCTCGGCCAGGTCGGCTAGCGCCCCCTGGGAATCGAGCAGCGCCCGTACGTCACCTCGCACCTTCACCTTCCCGTTCGCGAGCACACCGGCTGCTGGAGTGCCCGACGCGATGTCTGTCGCCGTCTCGTAGGGCTCGACGACCGTGACGAGGGCGTATTCGACGCCGCGGACGAGCGACGCCGGCTGGCCGCCCCCGAAGAGCAAGGTGTACGCGACGTCTCCGTCGGGCCCGCCCGTGACGACCTGACCGAGGGCGAGGCGACCCGGCGACTCGACTGGCTCGGCGGCCGCCAACGCTGCGCGGAGCTCGTCGAGCCACGCCGACGTGAGCAGGTCTTCCATGCGTCGGGCGGCCTAGTCGCCCGACGGCGTGCGCGACTGCGTCGAGATCGTCTCGTGAGCTTTGCCGGCGGGGGACAGGGAGGCGGTCGAGGAGGCTGGGGTGGGCGCCGGCCGCCGGAGGATCTTTCGGCCGAGCCAGGCGATCGGGTCGTAGCGGGCGTCGACGACGCGCTCCTTCATCGGGATGATCGCGTTGTCGGTGATGTGGATGCCCTCGGGGCAGACCTCGGTGCAGCACTTCGTGATGTTGCAATAGCCGATGCCGAGCTCTCGTGACGCGAGGTCACGCCGGTCGAGGGTGTCGAGAGGGTGCATCTCGAGCTCCGCGAGCCGGGCAAAGAAGCGTGGTCCTGCGAAGTGCGGCTTGTTCTCCTCGTGGTCGCGGACCACGTGGCAGACGTTCTGGCAGAGGAAGCACTCGATGCACTTGCGGAACTCCTGGACACGATCCGCGTCGACCTGAGCCATGCGGTAGGTGCCGTCGGCGTCCCGGGGTCCGGGGTGGAACGCTGGGATGCGCCGAGCGACGGCGAAGTTGTAGGAGACGTCGGTGACGAGGTCACGGATGACCGGGTTCGCTCGGAGCGGTGAGACGGTGATCGGCTCCGTGGTGTCGAGGGTGCTCATGCGAGTCATGCACATCAACCGCGGCCGTCCGTTGACCTCGGCGCTGCAGGAGCCGCACTTGCCTGCCTTGCAGTTCCAGCGGACCGCCAGGTCCGGAGCCTGCTCCGCCTGGATACGATGCACGACGTCGAGCACGACCTCGCCGCCGAGGTTGTCGACGGTGTAGTCGTTGAAGGACCCCCCGGTGCCATCGCCGCGCCAGAGGCGCAAGGTGACCGTCGGCGTCCGCGCGGCACCCGACGCCACATCCGCTGGGGCGGTGCTAGCCGCCTCCGGTCCCGTCTGGTCGGTGCTCGTCGCCATCAGCGCGTCTCCCCGGCCATCAATGGCCCTCCTCGAAGAGTGTCTTGAGCTCGTCGGGCATCACCGGCAGTGGCTCGGGCG
>DAHXNN010000109.1 GCA_027365385.1 Acidimicrobiaceae bacterium
TCGTCGAAGAGGCTGACGGCCACTGCGAAGGTCTGGCCGAGAGCTGTCAGCGTGACGCTGCCCGACTCGCGCCGGAGGATCCCGAGCTCGACGAGCTCGGCGACCAGCGCCGCGACGAGGGCGACGGCGTGCGCACGCTCGGCTGCGTCGCTCACGTCATAGCCAAACTCGGCGGCGACGAGCTGCCAGCCGGTCTGTTGGATCTCTGCGAGCGGCACCGTCCCGCCTTGCTCGGCGATCGCCTCGAGCAGAGACGGTGCTCCGGCGTCGAGCAGCTCGGCGTAGCGCTTGTGCCACCCCTGGCGGAAGCCGAGCAACAGGCCGGCTTCGAGCAATGTCACCGCTACTGCGAGACAGGCCGAGAGTGGGTCGTGCTCGACGTAGCGGGCACGGGATCCTGCGACCAGCCTGCTCCCCTTGACCTCGAGGAGCTCGCTCGCGATGGCCCAGTGCACGAGCCGGGCCGTCTCCGCGAGGTCGTCCATCGAGCGGATGCTCGCCGGGCGCTGCGTGTCGAGGCCGAGGTGCTCCGCGAGAGCAAGCGCATCGGCGCTCTTGAGCCTCCCGGCTTGGGTCGCAGGGCGTCCCGCGCCGACGAAGGCGACGACCTTGCGCAACGTGACGAGCGCCGGCGCGTCGGTCGCCTCACGGGTGATCTGGGCGAGCATCGCGCGCTCGAGGTCGCCGTCGACGAGCTCGTCGAGCGGCGTGTCGAGGAGGCGTCCAAGGTCCCCGAGCACGTCCTCGAGGTCGAGGTCGCCGCCGGAGCTCGCCGTGGCGCCCGGTCCGCGGTCCCGTGACGCGGGTCGCGCGAGTGGGGTCGTCGACGGTGCTCGCTTCGCAGCGCGGCGTGCCATCGCGGAGATGCTATTCGGGCCGGGCGATCTCCGCCGAGTAGGTGCGCGAGGATCCTGCAGGGCCGTCGACGACGCGCTGTAGCGTTGGTCGATGCCGATCCCCCCCGTCGTGGACGCCGCGTGGCTCGCCGCGGCGGGCCCGTCGACCGTTCTCGCCGACGTCCGCTGGTATCTCGACGGACGGTCGGGGCGAGCCGCCTACGACGCCGGTCACCTGCCGGGTGCGATCTTCGTCGACGTCGAGCGGGACCTCGCTGGACCACCGAGCGCTGCCGAGGGCCGGCATCCGCTGCTGTCGCCCGAGTCCTTCGCCGACGCGCTCTCCCGGCTCGGGATCGGCGACGAGGACGCCGTCGTTGCCTACGACGACGACGGCGGGGCGGTCGCCGCGCGTCTCGTCTGGATGCTGCGTGCCACCTACCGGGAGGCTGCCCTGCTCGACGGTGGTGTCACGCACTGGTCCGGCGCGCTCGAGACACGCCCGCGCTCGCGTCCACGCACGCAGGCGTCGGTGCGTCCGTGGCCCGCAGAGATCCTCGCGTCGGCGGACGAGGTCGCAAGCGGTGCCCATGTCGTGCTCGACGCCCGTGCCGCAGAGCGCTACCGGGGCGAGAACGAGCCGGTCGACCCGCGAGCGGGTCACGTGCCGGGTGCCTACAGCCTGCCGTGCCGGGACAACCTCGACGAGTCCGGTCGTTTCCTCCCGGTCGACGAGCTGCGCCGACGCTTCGCGTCGGTCGGAGTGTCGGCGGGCACGAGCGTCGTGGCCTACTGCGGCTCGGGGGTGACGGCATGTCACGAGCTGCTCGCCCTCGAGCACGCAGGCTTCCCACCGGGACGGCTCTTCGCTGGCTCGTGGTCCCAGTGGAGCAACGACGCGTCCCGAGCGGTGGCGACCGGGCCGGACCCGGGCTGGCCCTAGCCGGCGGTGCTCAACTCGCTTCTCGTCGGACCGTTAGGCGTGCATGAGCCCATTCGCAGTCGACGAGCTCGACACGAAGCTGTTCGAGGGTGCCCGGCGGACGAGCTCTGGCGGGAGCGAGCCAGCGGAGGACCTGCTCGGTCGCGCGGGCATCGCCCGCGCCGTGCTCGAGGCGCTCCCGACGAACGTCTTGATCGCGAACGCCCAGCTCGATCTCGTCTACCTGAATCCCCACGCGGCGAGGACGATGCACGCGCTCGGCCGTGCGGTCCAGACAGCCTTCGGGGTCCGGGAGGGCCAGATCCTCGGTGGCAGCATCCACCGGTTCCACAAGCACCCGGCTCGCGTCGAGGGGATCCTCCGCTCGCGTGAGTCGCTCCCGCACGAGGCGGAGTTGGACTTCGGCGAGGTGACGCTCCACGCCGCGATCAACGAGGTGAGGGACGCGTCCGACGAGCTCGTCTGCTACGTCGTTGTGTTGGAGGACGTCGCGGCAAAGCGAGCTGCCGAGGCTCGGGCGGGCGAGCTCGCCCAGCGCGTGCACGACTTCGAGCAGGTCAACGGTACGATCCAGACGATCGCGGCCGCGACCGAGCAGATGCTGGCGAGCGTCGCCGAGATCGCCCGGAGCGCCGGACAGGCGACCTCGACGGCGAAGGAAGCGGTGCGGGCCGCAGCGGAGACCGAAGCGACCGTGTCGAGCCTCGGCGAGGCGAGCGCGCAGATCGGCTCGGTGGTCAAGCTGATCACCGAGATCGCGAGCCAGACGAACCTGCTCGCGCTCAATGCGACGATCGAAGCCGCCCGTGCCGGCGACGCGGGTCGGGGCTTTGCCGTGGTGGCAAGCGAGGTGAAGGCGCTCGCCCGCGGCACTGCGGAGGCCACGGGCAAGATCGGCAACATCGTCGAGGAGATCAAGCGCAACACGGCGAGCGCGGTGGGAGCGATCGCCTCGATCTCGAGCGTCATCGGCCGGATCGACGAGATGCAGGGCACGATCGCTGCTGCCGTCGAGGAGCAGAGCGCGGTGACCGGCGAGATCAGCCGCAACCTCGCCGAGGTGAGCAGCAGGGTCGAGGAGATCGTCCGGGTCGCGGCGGCGTCGGCGTCGGCGTCGTAAGCTCGGGCCGGGGCGACGAGCTCCGGCGTCGAGCCGAGCGCCCAGGCGTCAGACGCTCTGCACGACCGGCCAGGTAGAGTGGCGACTGATGGACGGCCCGACCTGAGATGAGCCGGGCTCTTCAGCTCGACCTGTACGAGATCACGATGGCGTCGAGCTACCTCCGACGGTCCATGGTCGGTCCCGCGACCTTCAGCCTCTCGGTGCGCCGGCTGCCTGAGGGCTGGGGCTACCTCGTCGCCGGCGGCCTCGAGGACTGCCTCGCGTACCTCGAGGACATGTCCTTTCTCCCCGACGACCTCGCCTACCTCGACAGTGTCGGCATCGACGCCGAGACGCTGCGCGTGCTCTCCACGCTCCGCTTCACCGGCGACGTGTGGGCCGTCCCCGAGGGTACGGTGGTCTTCGCGGGGGAGCCGTTGCTCGAGGTGACCGCACCCCTGCCCGAGGCGCAGCTCGTCGAGACGTATCTGCTGAACATGTGCACATTTCAGACGGCCGTCGCGACCAAGGCGACGCGCTGCATGAGCGGGGCGTCGGGAAGGATCGCCCTCGTGGACTTCAGCCTCCGTCGGACCCAGGGGATGGACGCGGGCCTGTCGGTGGCGCGGCTCTCGGCGATGTGCGGGTTCGTCGGGACGAGCAACGTCGAGGCGGCCCGCCGTTTCGGGCTCGAGCCGTCCGGCACGATGGCGCACTCCTACGTCGAGGCCTTCGAGGACGAGCAGGACGCGTTCGCGTCGTTCGCGCACGACCACCCGAAGCGTGCGACGTTCCTCGTCGACACCTACGACCCGATGGAGGGCGTGCGCCGGGCGATCCAGGTGATCGGTGCCCACGGTCTCGAGTCGACCGCGGCACTGCGCATCGACAGCGGTGATCTCGGAGCCCTCGCCCGCTCGGCGCGGTCCGAGCTCGACCGGGCGGGTCTTGCCGGCGTCCGGATCTTCGTCTCCGGAGGGCTCGACGAGCACGACCTCGCACGTTTCGTGGCCGCGGGCGACCCGATCGACGCGGCCGGTGTCGGGACGCGCCTCGGGGTCGTGGCGGACGCGCCGTACATCGACTCGACCTACAAGCTCGTCGAGTACGCAGGCAGGTCCGTCGCGAAGCTCTCGATCGGCAAGGCGACGCTGCCGGGGGCCAAGCAGGTCCTGCGTGGCCCCGGCTACGAGGACCGGATAGCGCGTCGTGGCGCGGAGCCCGCTCCTGGCGAGATGCCGCTGCTCGAGCTCGTCATGCGGTCGGGGGAGCGCACCCGGCCCGCCGAGCCACTGTCGGTCGGCCGTGAGCGCGTCGCGGCCGCTCTCTCGTGCCTGCCCGCGCCGGTGCGCGCGCTCGTCGGAGCTGTCGCGCCCGAGCCGGCTCCGACGGAGGCGCTCCAGGCATTGACCGACGAGGTCTGGGCTGCGGCGCGGGACAGGTCGGGCGCGGGCGCGCCGGTCCGTGACGGCGGGACCGCGGCGGTCGGGCGCGGGTGTGCGCTCTCGGGCGAGGCACTCTAGGCTCGCACGCCGTGAACGAGGAGACGGCTGGCAGCGGCGCGGGGCGGGGTCGTGGAGCGCCCCTCGCGATCGGGATCGACTACGGCACCGAGTCGGGCCGGGTGCTCGTGCTCGACCTCGTGTCGGGTGCAGAGCTCGCGGTGTCCGAGGTCCGCTACGCCCACGGCGTGTTGGAGGAGGCCCTCCCGGGAACGGGCGAGGCCCTCGGTCACGACTGGGCGCTGCAGCACCCGCTCGACTACGTCGAGGTCCTCGAGCGCGGCGTACCCGACGCTCTCGCCCGCGCGGGGGTCGACCCGGCGCGCGTCGTCGGCCTCGGCATCGACGTGACGTCGTGCACCGTGCTCCCCGTCGCCGCCGACGGCACCCCGCTGTGCACGACGCAGATGTGGCGCAGCCATCCGCACGCGTGGCCAAAGCTGTGGAAGCACCATGGCGCGCAGGGCTACGCGGACCGCCTCACCGAGGTCGCGCTCGAGCGCGGCGAGCCGTTCCTCTCCCGCTACGGGGGCCGCATCTCCTCGGAGTGGTACTTCCCGAAGCTGCTCGAGGTCTTCCACGAGGACCGTGCCGTCTACGACGCGACCGACGCGTTCGTCGAGGCCACCGACTGGATCGTCTGGCACTGCACGGGCAAGCAGGTCCGCTCGGCGTGCGCCGCGGGCTACAAGGCCTTCTGGTCGGCGACGGACGGGCTGCCGCCGACTACCTATTTCACGGCTGCCTACCCGGGATTCGACCGTCCGGGGGAGAAGCTCGGCAGCAGCTTCGCACCGCTCGGTGCGAGTGCTGGCACGCTCCTGCCGGAGCTCGCGGCGCGGCTCGGTCTGCCCGCCGGTGTCGCAGTCGCGGTCGGCAACGTCGACTCGTTCGTGTCCGTGCCGGGAGCAGGCGTCGAGAGCCCCGGGACCTTCGTCATGGTCATCGGGACGTCGATCTGCGACATGGTCGTCCACCCGAGCGAGGTGCTCCTTCCGGGCATCACCGGCGTCGTGGCCGACGGCATCTTGCCGGGCTCCTTCGGCTACGAGGCCGGTCAGCCGGCTGTCGGCGACATGTTCGCCTGGTACGTCGACCGCCTCCTCGGGACGGATCCCGCCGCCCGCGGAGCCCGCTACCGCGAGCTCGAGGAGGCAGCCGACGCGCTCGTGCCCGGTGCGACCGGCCTCGTCGCGCTCGACTGGTGGAACGGCAATCGCTCGGTGCTCGCAGACGCGGACCTCTCCGGGGTGCTCGTCGGCGCGACGCTCGCGACGAGCCCTGCGGAGGTCTACCGGTCCCTCCTCGAGTCCGTCGCGTTCGGCAACCGCAGGATCGTCGACAACTTCGTCGAGCACGGGCTCGACATCGACACGATCGTCGCCTGCGGCGGCATCGCGGAGAAGAGCCCCGGGCTGATGCAGATGCTCGCGGACACCACCGGACGGACCGTCGCGGTAGCCGGGTCGCCGCAGATCCCGGCGCGCGGCTCCGCGTTGTTCGGCGCGGTCGCCGCCGGCTCCGCGACCGGTGGCTTCGACGACATCTCGGCCGCGGTGCGCGCACTCGCGCCGCCTGTGGCACGGACCTACACGCCCGACGCAGCCGCCGGCTCGGTCTACGACGAGGTCTACTCGGTCCACCGGGGGCTGCACGACCTGCTCGGCCGCGAGCACGTGGAGTGGATGCACGCACTCAAGCAGCTACGCCGCCGCGTCTCGGTCCCGGCTCCGGGTGCCGGCGTCGGGACGGGGTCCGCGAGCTGATGGCAGGGGCGGGAGGGGTCGTGCTCGACGCGCTGCGCGAGGAGGTGCTGGAGGCGAACCTCGCCCTTCCCGCGCACGGTCTCGTGGCGCTCACCTGGGGAAACGTCAGCGGCATCGACCGCGAGCGCGGTCTTGTCGTCATCAAGGCGAGTGGCGTGCCGTACGCGTCGATGACCGTCGGGGACATGGTCGTCGTGGATCTCGACGGCAACGTCGTCGACGGTGGTCGCCCCTCGACGGACACGCCGACGCACCTCGCGCTCTACCGCGCGTTCGCGGAGCTCGGCGGGGTCGTCCACACCCACTCGACCTGGGCGACGTCCTGGGCCCAGGCGGAGCGGGAGATACCGATCCTCGGCACGACCCATGCGGACCTCTCGCCTCGTGCCGTCCCGCTCGCGCGCCCCCTCACCGACGCGGAGGTCGCAGGCGACTACGAGGCGAACACCGGCACTGTCGTCGTCGAGGCGATCGGGGCCGCGACGACGGGCGAGCTTCCGGCGGTCCTCGTCCGCTCGCACGGACCGTTCTGCTGGGGCAAGAGCGCGTCGGCCGCCGTCGAGAACGCGGTGACGCTCGAGGAGGTCGCGAAGATGGCGCTGCTGTCGGAGATGCTGCGCCCCGGCGGGCCTCCGCTCGGCGACGCGGTGCGGCGCAAGCACTACGAGCGCAAGCACGGGCCGCACGCCTACTACGGCCAGCAGCAGTGACGGCTTCCGGAGCCGGCTCGGTGGGAGCCTGTCCGTCCTGCGGTCTCGAGCATCGGGTCGACATCGACGAGGTCGTCGTCGCGCGCGGCGCCCGGGAGCGCCTTGGCGCCTTCCTCGACGCGAAGCGCTGGCGCAGGCTGCTCCTCGTGGAGGACGCGAACACCGCCGACGCGCTCGGGGACGAGCTCGCAGCGGACCTCTCGGCTGCCGGCCATGTCGTCGAGGTGCAACGCTTCGCGGACCGGCACGGGCTGCTCGCCGACGAGCACGCCGTCGGCGCGGTGCGCGACGCGCACGCCTCGGCCCGCCCCGACGGCGTGCTCGCTGTCGGGGCGGGCGTCGTCAACGACGTCACGCGCTATGCGACGTTCCTCGACGGCGTGAGCTACGTGAGCGTGCCGACCGCGCCGTCGATGGACGGCTATGCCTCGAGCGTCGCAGCGATGCAGTTCGACGGGGTGAAGGTGACGCTTCCCGCCCACGCACCTTGCGGGATCTTCGCCGACCCGGTCGTGCTCGCGGCCGCGCCGCCGGAGATGATCGTCTGGGGCTTCGGCGACCTCATCGGCAAGGCGACGGCCCGCTTCGACTGGGTGCTCGGCCACGGGGCCTCCGGCGAGCCGTTCTGCGAGATGGTCGAGGCCCGTGTCCTCGTGCCACTGACCCGCTGCGTGGAGGACGTCGGCAACCTGCTCGCCGGCGACGAGGACGCGATCGTCGCGTTGACGACCGGCCTCGTCGAGTCCGGCGTCGCGATGGCGATGATGGGCAACTCCCGGCCGGCGAGCGGTTGCGAGCACCATGCGTCGCACTTCTGGGACCTGCTCGCGTTCCGGGGATTGCGCGAGCACGCGCCCCACGGCCTCCAGGTCGGCTACGCGACGCGCTTCGCCGCCTCGCTCCAAGCGGCCGCTCTTGGGGGACTCGCGGAGCCGATGGTGCTGACGCCGGGAGCGGGCGGCGGCGACGAC
Organism: Acidimicrobiaceae bacterium; assembly: GCA_027365385.1. GTDB lineage: Bacteria > Actinomycetota > Acidimicrobiia > Acidimicrobiales > Bog-793 > JAJZCK01. Next base: position 7,831 of record DAHXNN010000109.1, read on the forward strand.
GAGCGGGGATGGTTCGGAGAGCAGTACCTGACGCTCGGGCCGGTGCGCGACGAGAAGCAGGTCTGGTTCGCCACCTACGGCGAGTCCTGGCCGCCTGCGGAAGCGGCTCTCGAGTCGCTCGCGGACCGGCTCTCGGCTGTCGCGTCGAGCTTCCCGGCCGTGCAGGGCGCGCTCGACACAGCGGGGATCCCCTCCGGCGCCGGCTTCCTCGGCGTCGACGCGGCGATGCTCCGCGCGACGTTCCGCTACGCGAACCGCCTGCGGAGCCGCTTCACCGTGCTCGACCTCCTCGAGAGCCAGGAGCGCCTCGAAGCGCTCCTCGACGCAGTGCTCCCGCAGGGCTGACGCAGTGCTCAGACCGTCGTAGGCGTCGCGCCGCGGCGGACCGCGAGTCCGGCGAGCACCTCGAGGACGACGCGGTGCGCGTTGTTCACAGTGAGCTCGGCCCAGTCGTAGGGAGGGGAGACCTCGACGACGTCGAGTGCGACGAGAGGCACCTCGATGGCGAGCCTGCGGACGGCACGGAGAAGGTCGACCGGGGCGAGGCCACCCGGCTCGGGCGTGCCGGTGCCCGGTGCGAAGCCGGGATCGAGCACGTCGATGTCGACCGACAGGTAGATCGCGTCGCAGCCGTCCATCGCCTCGCGGACGGCGTCGTCGAGCACGGCCGGGAGCCCTCGTGCGACGACCTCGTCCATAAGATGATAGTGCATCTCTTGTGCACGCATCCACGCGAACGTCTCGGCCGGTGGCCAGTATCCCCGGAGACCGACCTGGACGAAGTTGCGGCCGAGCACCGCTCCGGACTCGATGAGCCGGCGCATCGGCGTGCCGTGGCTCGCGAGGTTCCCGTCGATCTGGTCGGCCGTGTCCGCGTGGGCGTCGAAGTGGACGACGCCCACGCGCCCCCAGCCCCGCGCGTCGGCCACGGCGGTCGCCGAC
>DAHXNN010000191.1 GCA_027365385.1 Acidimicrobiaceae bacterium
CTCGAGATCTTTGAAGAAGACGACCGCTGGCCCCGAAGGTGACCTCGGCCTTTCACCTCCGTCACCCGGTCAAGTCGCCTCTTGCTCCGGCGCAAAAGTGCGAAACTCCACTGTAGAGCAGTTGCTTCAAATCTGGACGAAAGTCCCGGTGACCCTGCCGCAGCGCCGGCGTTGGCTTCCCACCCCTCGCGTAGCCATCCGCGTGATCGTAGGCGCCGGTCACCGTGACCGTCGTCGAGTCGTTGTGCAGCTCGTCGAGCCCGATCTCGAACTCTTCGATGGCCTTCAGCACCGTCTCGGTGACGAGGCTCGCACGATCGGCGTCGAAGAGCCGGTCGAGCATGCGCCCGACCCGGTCGTCGTTCAACGCTGCGGCCTGGCCGCCTCGGAGCCCGAGCAGGCCCTGGTCCTAGGCGCCGGCCCATTCGGAGATGGCGTAGAGCGGTCGGTGCGAGACGACGATGTTGGCCACGACGAGAGCGATGACGACCGCCGGATCGAGACGCAGCCGTGCATCGTTGCTGGGGAGGTAGGAACCAAGCGTCTCCGCGAGGCCGATGCGGCTGAAGAAGTGCTCGACGATCGGCAAGGCAGCGACCACCTCGCTCTCGAGCTCGAAGCCTCCTCGAGATCCCACCGCCACCTCCTTGACATCGCTCCTGATGTCGGTCAGCGTCAGACGCTGACAGACCGCGACGCGCGGATACCCCGTTAAAGGACAGCGATGGCGAGCCGGCTACAAGGTTACGAAGAGAAGTACCGGGCCCTCGCTGGCACGCTCGCGGAGGTCGGCTTCATCAGCCCCGGCAGCCTCGTCGTGCGCGAGACCTCGTGTGGCAAACCCGGCTGTCGCTGCCAGGCGGACCCGCCACAGCGCCACGGTCCCTACTACCAGTGGAGCCGGGCGGTCGGGGGCAAGACGCTGAGCCGGCGACTCGACCCGGCTCAGGCTGAGCTCTACCGGTCCTGGATCGCCAACCAGAAGCACCTCGAGGCGATCGTCACCGAGATGGAAGAGCTCTCAGCGCGCGCCGGCGAGATCCTGCTCCGTCAGGCCAAAGGCGGCTGATCAACCGCGCAGGTCGCTGACCTGGGGAGATGGGGGGCCAAAACCCGGTCGAGAAGTGCGGAACGTCAGCTTGACGGTCGAAAGGTTGATGTTGCCCGACGCGCTAGCTGGCGTGCTGGCGACTCAGGATTGCGTCGAGGTCGACGTCGACCCGCCGCCCGGTTTCCGAGATCACAGTCCAGCGACCAGATAGTCCAGCCGCGTGGAAGTAGCTCAGTAGGGTCGACAGCAGCATGTCTCCGCCGCCCTCCACTTTCGAGACTCGACCTTGCGTCGTGTTCATCCGACCAGCCAGCTCGACCTGCGTGAGTCCGAATGCCTGTCGGATCGCTGCCAACGTCATTGCGTACCGGCGATCGGCGTCGTAGGAGCGCTCCACCGCCTCCTTCACTTCGCTGTCATACTCCGGATCCCAGCTCGCCTGCTCAGACTCGAAGTCGAAATCGACCAGCTCCGCTTCCTCGGCCGTCACCGGCGTCTGGAGGCGCTCAAGCTCAGCTCTGGCTTTCGGACTCAGGTTCATCGTCATCTCCTTCTCACTCGTCCTACCGCTTACTCGTCTCGACGACGGATAGCGTCGACCTCCATCTCGCCCTGAATCGCCGCGGCGTCGTACCAAAGCCCTTGTAGTGGCGCCTTGTTGCCCCCGAGGAGCAGGTGTGCCGTCTCGCCAGCGAACCACACAATCATCCGGACCTGGACCGTCGCTGGGTGTCCTCAGCCTCTGTCCTTACTCGCCAGAGGGGATGCCGTTCTGCGACCATGAGCCGCCTGAATGTGCTCGACTCAATCTCGGGCGTCGTCTCGAGTTCTACGAGCCGACGCAGCTGCGCGTCCGCTTGTCGCTGAGCCAGCCGTTCGTCGCTGCCTGGCCCACCGGCGGTGGATGCCACTTTGACCTGCTCATACCAAACCCTCCACCTCCGAGTCGGCACCATGAGCACGACGAAAGTATATCACGCTGCCGACATATCACTAGAACGATATGTCGGCGCTGAGAGAGGAGCGCCGGGGCCTCTTGGCCAAATTGGTCGTCTCTCCTTCGACGAGCTGCGCCAGATCGATGTCGCACTGCGCCTTGTCCTCGAGCTCTGAGCCGCTACGGGCTCTACCTCGTCGCTGTTCGTCCAACGGCGAGGCCACGGCGCGCGAGCCCGTAGACGGCCGCAGCTGATCACTCCAGCCTCCGTCGTGACCGTGGACCTGGTCGGGCGGGTAGTGCGTGGGCACGGCAGTCGTGCGTGCCTTGCACGAGGGCCTTCTGTGTGGCAAGGGCGACAGGCTGGGTCCTCGGTGGGCCCGGTTCATCACCCGCCTACGTTCATGGTGCCAGGACGGACCGAGGAGGCAGCTGTGGCGGACTTTGCGGAACGTATCGGCGACCCGGACGTCGACTTCGACGTGACGACGATGCTGCGGTCCGTCGTGCGGTGCGAGACGGACGTCATGATCCGCAGGAGATCGCGCGTGCGAAGAGGACCGCGGTCGGCGAGCTGACGGTGGTCGTGCTCGACCGCCCCCGCCACGACGAGCTGATCGACCAGATCCGCAGCGCAGGGGCGCGCATCCGGCTCATCTTGGATGGCGACGTCGCCGGCGCGATCTCGACGGCACGGTCCGCTTTATCGAGGCGCACCACCGCATCGCGAAGCTCCGACAGTTCCGCCTCGTCGACGACGGGATGTGAGCAGCGGTCGAGGTCACTCTGGGAGGGATGTGATCGGAGCGAGAGGCAGGCGGACACCTGGTCACAATTCCAGCCCATCTGGGCTCACTCAAGCGGTTCGAATGCCCTGCGCCACCCCCTCTGCCCTGATCAAACGCACTCGAGCGGTGTAGCTGCTCACTCTCTCAAGGTGGAGACACGGTCCGGTTGCCGATCCATTGGCTCGTCTCATGCCGTGGCTCGGTGAGCGATCTTCGGGCCTCCCAGCCAATGACGCCCCAGGCCACGGAGCGCATCAGTCCCAATTGGTTCACAGCTGATCGCCGAGGCCCATGCGTCGATGAGCTTCACGTGCTCGCTCGTCTGCTGCCGAAGCCGCGTATCGTTGCAGCATCTGGCGCGATCGCCAACCCGCGAGACGCATCAGGTCACCTTCTTGCCCGCCCTGGGCGAGCCAGGCATGCGCGAAGGAATGACGAAGCTGGTGGGGATGGATCGGTCCGAGCCCCGCCTGCTCTCCGCGCCTGCGGATCATCTGCAGGACACCGGAGTCAGAGAGACGCCCCTTCTTTCCGAGCCACAGCCAGGGCAGCGCAGTGTCGGAGCGCTTAGCCCGCTCGCGTAGGTACCGGTCGAGCGCCTGACCGGTTCTCGCGCCGAACGGACATGCTCTAGGTCGGGAGCCCTTGCCGATGACATAGGCGACATCCTGATCGAAGTCGAGGTCCTCGACCTTCAGACCCGCGAGCTCGCCGCGGCGCATGCCGGTATCCGCGAACAGTCGGATGATCGCAGCGTCGCGGCGGGAGACGAAGTCCTTGCCCTCGGCAGTCTTCACGAGCGCCTCGAGCTCGTGGGTCACCAGCAATGGCACCGGAACCTCGGGTATCGATGGCGGCCTCATGTTCGCCATCGGATGCTTCGCGATCTCACCCTCCTCGAGCAGGAAGGTGAAGAAGAGTCGCAGACACTTGTAGCGGGTTTGAGTCGTCGCCGGCTTGTGGTCCTCGGCGAAGTTCGCGAGGAAGGTCTCGACGTGCTCGCTCGTGACGTGCGAAGGCTCTTCGGGCATGCCGTGCTCGGCGAAGTAGTCGACCATCTGGCCGACGGACATGAGGTACTGATCCCGCGTCGCTTGCGAGCGATTGAGCGCACGAAGGGAGCGATCGAAGCTCCGCATGAGCTGACCAAGTTGGCCAGGTCGGGGCTCGAGACGCGGTGGAGGAGCAGTTGCATGTCGAGTCGCTGGTTGCAAGACTGTGGAGGTAGCCACGAGGCAAGGTTATACGCTGTTGGAGCGCTGTGCTACAGTCCATCCTCGACAAGGATCATCAAAAAGGCAGCTCAGAGCATAAGAACTAGGGCGCTTGGCTCAGGTGGTTAGAGCGCAGCCTTCACACGGCTGAGGTCGGGGGTTCGAGTCCCTCAGCGCCCACGGCAAATGCGCAGGTCAGGGCCGGTTGCCGGGCCAGCATCGATCCCGCTAGATGTCCAGCGTGCGCGATTCGTGCGCGAGTGACGGGCGAAGGTACGCCCCGACCCGTTCGGCAGCCTCCCGGTCGGCAGCCTTTGTCGACCGGGCGTAGATGTCGAGGGTGACCGAGGCAGACGAGTGCCCGAGACGCCGTTGCGCGGTCTTGACGTTCGTTCCCGTGGCAACGAGGGCGGTCGCGGACAGCGACCGGAGGTCGTGCAGCCGCAGGCCGGGAAGGCCGGCGCGCTCGCACGCAGGCCCCCAGACGCGCCGTCGCCAGTTCGTGTAGTGAAGGGGAGCACCTTCGGGCGAGACGAAGACGAACGCGTTGCCGTCGTCGCCGGTGAGGCCCCGGCGAGCACGCAGTGCCCCGAGCTCGGTGACGAGCCAGGACGGGCACGCGAGCGTCCGGCGCCCGGCCGCCGACTTCGGCCTCGAGAGCACCCCGTCGCGCCCGAGCTGACGGTCCACGGTGATCGTCTCGCTCGTGAGGTCGACGCGATCGACGGTAAGTCCCGCGCACTCTGCGAAGCGCAGGCCGAGCACGGCCGCACACCACATCATGACCGCATAGTCCTTCCCGAGCTCCTCGCCGAGGCGCGTGAGCTCGTCTGCGCTGAGCTCGGGTCGTTCGACGATCGGAACCTGGGGAAGTCGGATGCGCCGGCACGGGGTTCGTGCGATGCGCTCGCTGTCGACCGCGAAGGAGAACATCGCCGCGGTGGCTGTGTACTGACGTGCCACAGTCGAGGGTGCCTGGTGCAAAGACCAGGTGTTGACGAGGGCGACGATGTCGGCAGGAGTGACGCTCGAGACCTTCTTCTTGCCGAGCACCGGCAGGACGTGCAGGCGCAAGATGGTCTCGTCCCGCGCTCGGGTGCTCGAGCGTTTGACCGTGCCCGCCTCGAGCCAGAGGGCCGCGAGCTCGTCGACTGTGAGCCGACCACCGTCTGGATCTGCCCACTGGCCTCTCCGGATCTCGGTCTCGACGAGGGACAGGTGCGCATGCGCGTCGGCCTTGGACTTAAAGGTCGTCTGACCTACGTGACGTGTCCCGTCGTGCCAGTAGGAGGCCTGATAGCGGCCGGAAGGGAGCCGGCGGACAGATCCGAAGTGCCGGCGTGATGCTCCACGAGAGTCGTTGCTCACGGTGCAATGGCCTTTCACGAGGACTTGAAAACGACTCGGCGTGACGATGGCAACCCCGGCCCAAAACTGGCCCGACGATGGAGACGTCCTGACGCGATTCGGCCCGAGGCACACCGGGAGCTGCTGCGTGCCCGCCACGGCGATCAGCTGACCCGTCGATCTCGTGCGACGGGAGATGGTCGGCAAGGCGCCGATGCGCCCGCTTCGGTTGGTGTCGGTCGAGATCAATCCGACGAGAGGGAGCCCCTCGGCGATCAAGGGGCGAGCTGGCTCATGACTCTGGCTGGTCCATCAAGATGCGAAGCGCAGATAATTTGACACGCCGTAGAGAGATCGAGAGCCGACTATGGGCGAAACCAAGGAAAGATGCATGTGTAGGAGCTAGACGATGGGAAACGATGAGCATGACGTTGCACCGATGACTACCGAGACATGTCAGCATCGATGAGGGGTTGCTCAAGGAGCCCGTGCGTCGACGAGTGCATGAGCTGGTCTGTCTGTCGCGGCGTTGACGCTGCTGCACCGCCTGGGCTCGCTGCGCCATGGCGACGCCACACCCCTTTGTGGAGAAGGACAAACGGACTGCAAGATCGCAGTCGCTTCTTTCATCTCGATGATTGCACCCTCCGGTCGTCGACCCACACGCTAAGCTCCGCGATGTCGACGAGCTCCGGCATCGACCGCTCCTCTCGTGCGCCTCGAACCGCAGGCCTCGTCGTCGACGACGTGCTCGACGTGCGGCCGTGTGCTCGGACGCCGAGCTCTCGCCGGGATCTTGTGCTGTCGTGCACCGCTCCGCTCGTCCTCATAGCGACATCTCCTCTGTTCGCTCAACTATTGGGCTGATCTCGCGGCTGGCCACGTGGTCTGCTCGTCTCTCGGTTCTCGAGCTCGATGCCCGGCGTCGCGCGGTGATCGCGTCGGTCACCTCGTTCGCGAGATACGACGCCCGACCGAGGTGCTTCTCCTCGAGCACGTCGCCGGCGTCGAGTGCCAAGCGACGGCGGGCTCCTCGGCTGACGAGGTGGTCTCCGATCGCAGCGAGCCGTCGCACGACAGCTGTCGCGAGCTCGTCGCCGGTGTAGCCGACATGGCACAGCTCGTCACAGACGGCACCTGTGATCAACTGCCAAGGTGCACGGGGATAGACGTCGCCGCCGTCAGGTGGATAGGCGCCGCCCACCTCCGGACCCGACCCCTGTCCCGACCCCCGGGCCGCCCGTTGATGCGCCGGGTCGCGGGGCGTGAACGCGCCGAGGCCGTCGACCTTGTGGCGAGCGAGCCATTCGGCGGGATCCGCGTCGCCCGGGAGCAGCGTCACGAGGCACTCCCGGCCCTCCGCGATGACGGCAGTCGCCCAGGCCGCTGTCGCGCGGCGTCCCGCCGCGTCGCCGTCACCGCAGAGCACCGGTGGTCGGCGACCGAGACGAAGAACGAGGTGGACCTGCTTCGTCGTGAGCGCTGTTCCCGACGGAGAGACGGGGAGGAGCGTCTCGGTGTGCGCCGGCGATGCGGCACTCGCGGATGCAGCGACCGCCGCGATCGACAGAGCGTCGAGTGCTCCTTCGCAGACGACGACCACGCCGTCCTTGTGGAATTCGCGCTGCAGTGGTTCGTAGAGGACGTGGCGCTTCGCGAACACTGCGGTCTCGGGCGTGTTCAGGTACCTCGTGCTTGATCGCCCGGTGACGTCGCGCGCGTAGACGCCGACCACCTGGTCGTATTCGTCCCGCGCCGGTAGCAGCACGCGTCCGTGGTAGGTGTCGAGGACAGGGCGACCTCGCCGTCGTGACGCCCATCCCGCGTCGACGAGCTCGTCTGTCGTAAAGCCGAGAGCCCAGCAGTGCTCGACAAGGCCTGTCGGCGACGCGGGGGAGTGACCAGCAAGTGCTCGACCGACCTCGTCCTCGAGGGCGCGGACGTCGATGCCGCGACGACAGAGATAGGAGCGGGCACGTGCCGCGCGCTCTGGTGCCGTGAGATAGGCCCACGCGGCGGCGTTCGCCTCGAGCACCCGTGCTCGTGGTGTGCGCTGTGGATCTGACCGCTCGATGCCGCTCGCCGAGGCGACGGCGCCGCGGATCTGCTCGCCGGTGCCGGTGCCGGTGCCGGTGCCGGTGCCGGTGATGCCTCCTTCATCTCGTGCCAACCGTGACGCCGCTCGTCTCGTGCTCGGATAGGACCGCAGTGGTCGGCGTGTGTCGAGAAGCTCTGCGGCACGGCTGAGCGAGGTGACTCCTTCGAGGCTCATCGCGAGCTCGAGCACGTCGCCGTGCGCCGCGCAGCCGAAGCAGTGGAAGCGGTCGGTGTCGACATGGACGATCATCGACGGCGTCTCGTCGTCGTGGCCGGGGAGCGGGCAGGCGACCATGACGTCACGACGCGCGCCCCGGTCGGGCACGACGACTCCGGCTCGTGCGAGGACGTCGAGGAGGCGATGCTCGGAGCGGACGCGTGCGATGTCGGCTCGGCTCAACACGCTGAGCCACGAGTCCTCTGCGCGGTCGCGTCGCCGAGCAGGTCCGCGACGACGCGCTCACGCCGGGCAGAGATGTCGCGCTCGACGAGATCGCGCCAGCTCCCGAGAGGCTCCTCGATATCGAGCTCGGTACGCGGCCGGTGGACAGAGAGACATCGTTCTTACGTCGAGGTCGAAGCGTGCGACGAGGCGCGTCACCCAGCAGCGCAGGTCCTCCCACTCAGCCGCGGCGTCGTCTGCTGCGATCTCTGGCCAGTAGAGCGGCGGTTCCGAGGAGAGCTCGTCGTCGAGGTCATAGGCGCGTGACGCGCCGAGGAGCTCGCTCGTGTCGGGCAACATCTGGTCCTCGTCGTCCTGCCAGCTCTTGTCGTCGATCACCATGTCGTCCCTGTCGCTGTCCCTTTCGCCGGCGGTGTCGCTCGCGGTGTTGTTGGCGGTGTCCCTGGCGGTGTCGCCGCCCGTCTCGTGTCCCATCGACGCCCTTTCTTCGATCGGTCGCTGCGGTGTTCCTTCGGCGCGCGCGGCGCGGTGAATCGCGGCGCACCCTCTGGCCGTGGCGACCGGCGACGTGCCTTGCGCGGGCCCTCTTCGCGCGGGCCCTCTTTGTGTGCTCCCTCGTCCGTGTCGTCACTCACGAGGACCGCATCTCGGTCCCGCCCTGGTCGCGCTCGCGTTCGCGTCGTCGTGCGGCGTTGTGATCTCTGCTCGCGGCCTCGATCGCCTGCTCGACCGCGCGGCGGCCATAAAGCAGCTCGGCGGCGTCTCGTCTCGTTGTCCAGGGGCGAAGTGTGAGAAGGATCGGTGGAGCGCTCCGCTGGAGTAGCAGGGCTGTGCCGAAGGGGAGCCGTCGCAGCTCGTCGGGCAAGAGGACGGGACGCTGTCTCGTCGCGTAGGAGAACGAGCGCCTCGCGTCCCCGGCGTGGACCGACTCCGAGCGCTCTGTGACGCCCCGCTCGCCGAGAAGGCGCGAGAGGTCCGCGAGGTCGTCCGCGTTCGCACCGCCGCCGAGGACGACCTTGGTGGTCGAGGCGTCCCAGATCGCCTGTGCAGCGTCTCGCCCGAAGCGGTGACGCGCGCCTGCGAGGGACTACAGCACGACCGTCGTCGTGATCCCCGACCCCCCGCCGTCCGCGACGAGGGAGGCAAGCGACGGCAGCGCGTAGTTCGCCGCCTCGTCGAGCACGAGGCCAAGCGGTGGGTCGAGCCGCGCACGGGGAGATCCAGCGGCAAGGCGCCGCGCGGACTCGACGACGTCCTCGACAAGGGCCGAGACGAGCCCCGAGGTCCCGACAGCACCCGTCGAGGTCCCGAGCAGGTAGAGCGTCCCACGACGCCGGAGGAGCTCCTCGGGGACGAGCTCCTCGCCGGGCCCGGGTGACACAGCGGCGAGCACGTCAGGGTCCGCGAGGGCTGCGAAGGTGTTCGCGACCATCGCCCAGACCGAGTCCCGCTGGCGCTGGTCCGCGGAGACGATCGCGTCGAGCGCCTCTGCCCACCCGGGTGCGCCACCGGGGCAGCGGAGCAGGATCGCGACTGCCTCTCGTGCCATGCTCGCCGACAGCGACCAGCGGTAGAGATCGCAGGCGTCACGTCCCCCGAGCGCTGCAGCGTGCAACAGGCACCGTGTCGCGGAGACGGTCTGCTCGCTCCAGAAGCTCGCGTTCTCCGTCCCGGTCGACGCGTCCGCGCACAGCGCTCGTGCACGGACCATCGCGACCCCTGGCTCCGCGCAGCCCCGCACGAGCGACCAGTTGGACGGCGAGCCGATCCCGCGCGCGAGGCCCTGCGGGTCGAACACCGCGACGGGCCGGGACGAGCTCGAGCGCGCGTCGATCGTGACGGCGAGGTTGTCCGGGCGCGTGGAGGTCGTGAGCACCGCGCCAGGTGCGTCGAGGATCATCCCGACGACGAGGCAGAGGCCCTTTCCCGATCGCGGTGGACCGAGGATGACGACCGAGTCCTCGACCGAGGACCAGCACGAGATCCCCCTCGAGGACCCGAGTACCACACCGGCCGTCACGGACCAGTAGAGCCCGACCGGGCCGACCGGTCCGTGCCAAGCGATCACCGGATCACCGACGTGACGAAGTGCGACAAGGCCGGCGAGCAGATCGCCTCGCGCCACGTCGTGGCCGGCGAGGTGGATCGCAAGTGAGCCCGCGAGATCGAGCACAGAGGTAAGGACGAGCAGCACGAGCACGACGACGAGCCCGATGTTCGTGAGGGTCTCCGAAGGCCCAGCACCCGGTCCCCGTGACGACGACGACCTCGCCGACGACACAGCCGACGATGACACCGACTGCCGCGTCGTCACAGCCCCACCGCTTCGAGCTCGTCGGGCCCGAGCCTTGCGGTCTCGGGCTCGTGACCGAGCTCATGGCTGAGCCCACGGCCGAGCTCGTTGCCCTAGCGGGAGTTTCCGGGGGAGGGCGTAGTGGGCATGCGTATCTCCAGGTAAACGGTGGTATTTGGGCCCGCGGGCTGTATTACCTAACTCAGCGCTTGGGAGCATAGGCGTCGAGGCCGAAGAGGTCATAGAGACGCTGCGCTGCTGGCTCGATATCGGT
>DAHXNN010000026.1 GCA_027365385.1 Acidimicrobiaceae bacterium
GTTCGTGTAGGCGAGCTTCGCCCGCAGGCGCGCGAGCGCGTGAGTGACGACTGCGCCATGGTCGAAGGCCGTCGCCGGGAGGCTGTCGGCGCGGTGCCAGTCCGTGTCTCGAGGCGTGTCCGGGTCGCTCGTCGTCGGCACCAGTCCGAGATAGGCCGTCGCGACGAGGCGGCGGGAGGGCACGCGGTGGACCTCGCTCCAGGTGCCGAGCTGCTCGAGGTGCGCGAGGTCGCGGACGTCGACCTTCGTCGCGAGGTGGCGGGAGACGGCGTCTTCGAGAGATTCCGTTACCCCCACGGGGCCGACCGGAAGCGACCAGCAGCCGGCTTCCGGTGCTTGCGCGCGCCGCCAGAGCAGGACCTGGAGCGCGTCGTCGCGTACCTGGAAGACGACGCCGAGGACCTCGTGCGAGATGTCGTCACGTTGCCCAGCGCTCAGTTCGGAGGTAGTGTCGGGCATCGAGTTATTGTCTCACCATCGAAAACCTCCCGCGGGCGACACGGCTTCAGGGGTCGGACGAGGGGCGAGGAGAGCGGCCATATGCCCATGACGTCGACCGATCTCCACAGCTGGCGCAAGGAGATCCGCAGACTCGCTCGCGAGCGTGATGCCGTGATCCTCGCGCACAACTACCAGCTGCCGGAGATCCAGGACGTCGCGGACCATGTAGGAGATTCGCTAGCGCTCTCGAGGCTCGCGGCGAGAAGCGATGCGCGCACGATCGTCTTCTGCGGCGTGGCGTTCATGGCCGAGACGGCAAAGATCCTCGCTCCTGACCGCACGGTCCTCCTTCCGGCTGCCGAGGCCGGATGCTCGTTGGCGGATGCCGTGACGGCCGAGGACGTCCGCCGCTGGAAGGTCGAGCACCCCGGCGCCGTGGTCGTCGCCTACGTGAACACCTCGGCCGAGGTGAAGGCCGAGTCGGATCTCTGCTGTACCTCCGCGAACGCGGTCGACGTGGTGCGCTCGATCCCGGACGACCGGGAAGTGCTGTTCCTCCCGGATCAGTTCCTCGGCGAGCACGTGCGGCGTGCGACCCGGCGGGAGAGCTTTCACGTCTGGCTCGGGGAGTGCCACGTGCACGCCGGGATCCGTCCCGAGGACGTGGTCGCGCAGATGGAGGCGGATCTCGACGCGGAGCTGTTCGTGCACCCCGAGTGCGGCTGCGCGACGCCCACGCTGTGGCTGACTGGCACAGGCGAGCTTCCGGCCGAGAGGGTGCGGGTGCTTTCGACCTCGGGCATGCTGGAGCGTGCGAGGACGACGAAGGCCACGAGCGTGCTCGTGGCGACGGAGACTGGCATGCTCCACCAGCTGCGTCGGGCGAGCCCCCGCACGCGTTTCGCCGCCGTGAACGATCGGGCCGTCTGTCCGTACATGAAGATGACGACGCCCGAGGTCCTCCTCGAGTCACTTCGTGCCGGCACCACGGAGATCCACGTCGAGGCCGACGTCGCGGCACGGGCACGTCGAGCGGTCGACGCCATGGTCGCCATCGGATCCCCTGGGCAAGGTGAGTGATGCCGACCGTCGTAGCGCGCATCGGCGTCGCTCGTCCCACGAGGAGGCGCCTCGCCGACGTCGTGGTCGTGGGCTCGGGAGCTGCCGGCATGGTCGCGGCCCTCACCGCAGCCGAGGCTGGCCGTCGCGTCGAGCTGCTGACGAAGACGTCGCTCGGCGAGGGATCGAGCCGCTGGGCCCAAGGAGGCATCGCCGCCGCGGTCGACCCGGCTGACAGCCCCGCCGACCACGCACAGGACACCATCGTGGCAGGTGCCGGGCTGTGCGACGAAGCGGTCGTCGATGCGCTCACCGTTGCGGCGGGAGCGACGGTCGAGCGCCTCGCATCGTGGGGTGTCCGTTTCGACACCACGGGCGGGCGGTTCACGCTCGGGCGCGAAGGCGGTCACCGCCGGGCTCGCATCGTGCACGCGGGTGGAGATGCGACCGGCGCGGAGCTCGTACGAGCCCTTCTCGAGCGGGTCTCTTCCGGACCCGTCGCCGTCGAGGAGCGTTGCGTCGCGCTCGACCTCGTCACCGGGCCGACCGGGGCCGTGAGCGGTCTTCTCGTCGCCCGTCTGGATCTCGTAGGCGTCGTGCGCGAGATCGTCGAGATCGCTGCCGACGACGTCGTCCTCGCGACCGGGGGAATCGGTCAAGCGTTCGCGACGACTTCCAACCCCGCGGAGGCGACCGGGGACGGCCTCGCACTCGCTGCGCGTGCCGGAGCGATGCTGCGACATCTCGAGCTCGTGCAGTTCCACCCGACAGTGCTGTTCCAGTCCGGTGCGACCGGCCAGCGGCCGCTGCTCACCGAGGCACTGCGCGGCGCCGGGGCCGTGATCCGAGACTCCGCGGGCGAGCCCGTGCTCGCTGGCGTCCATCCGCTCGCCGATCTCGCCCCGCGCGACGTCGTCGCCGGTGCGATGGCACGCCGTCTCGTCGAGCACGGCGAAGAGGCTCTCTTCCTCGACTGCCGGAGCGTCGGAGACCTCGCGGCTCGGTTCCCGACCGTGGTCGGCGCGTGCCGCGCCGCTGGTCTCGAGCCGACGCGCGAGCTGCTGCCGATCCGGCCGGCCGCGCACTACGCCTGCGGCGGCGTCGAGGCTGATCTCGACGGACGTACGTCGATCGCCGGGTTGCTCGCCGTCGGCGAGGTTGCGGCGACCGGCGCGCACGGAGCGAATCGCCTTGCCTCGAACAGCCTGCTCGAAGCTGTGGTCGCCGGTGCGCGGGCGGGAGCCCTTCTCGGCACCGGTGCGCATGCGAGCCCTGGTGCGTCGACGACGCGAGACAGCGGAGCCGTCTGCTGCGTGCCGTTCACGGGTGGCACCGGGGAGGTCGTCGACCCCTCGACCCGTGCGGCGACCGCGGCGGCGACCGAGCGCGAGGCGGGGGTCCTGCGCAGCGAGGCCGGGCTCCGCTCCCTGCTCGACGACTTGGCGTCGGTGACGCGCCACACGGGGATCGCGCGCGATCTTGCCACGATCGAGGCGACGAACCTCCACACGGTCTCGACCCTCGTCGCGAGCGCCGCCCTGGAGCGAAGCGAGAGTCGTGGATGTCATCAGCGCGTGGACTGCACCGCGACCACCGGGGTGCCGATCGCCGTGGTGCGGGTGCACGTGGCATGCGGTGGAGCCGTCGTCACCGAGAAGTCGGCGGTCTCGGAGGCTGGGCGGTTCGTGTGCGCCACGACGCCGTTGCCGACGTCAGAGTCGGTATGACCGATCGGTCGCGCGGGTGACCTTGCGCGCGGCTACCGTTGCCCGGCTCGAGGATCAAGGGCTTGATCCAGCCGTCGTGGAGGCGGTGGCAGCTTCTGCGCTTCGCGAGGATCTCGCATTCGGTCCGGACGTCACGAGCGAGGCTGTCATCGGTCCCGAGTCGTGGAGCCGTGGAGCGTTCGTCGCACGGGGCTCCGGCGTGCTTGCAGGGGCGTTCGTCGCGGCGGCAGTGTGCGAGGTGGCTAGTGGACGAGATCTCGAGGTGCGCGTCGCGCTGGAGGACGGTGCGGGCCTGCAGCCCGGTGACGTGGTGGCGACCGTGGCCGGCTCGACACGGGCGCTCTTGCGGGCGGAGCGGAGCGCCCTCAACCTTCTCTGCCACTTGAGCGGCGTCGCGACGCTGACCCGCGAGTGGGTGGAGGCCGTCGGTGGCAGCGGCGCGGCGGTACGCGACACCCGCAAGACGACCCCCGGTCTACGGGCGCTCGAGAAGTACGCCGTGCGCTGCGGCGGTGGCGAGAACCATCGCATGGGGCTCGGCGACGCGGCGCTCATCAAGGACAACCACATCGCTGCTATCGGGAGCGTGACAGCGGCGCTGCGTGCCGTGCGCAGCGCCGCGCCGGACGTGGCGGTCGAGGTGGAGTGCGACACTCTCGCCCAAGTGGTCGAGGCACTCGCCGCCGGTGCGGACCTGATCCTGCTCGACAACATGGCGCCGCCGACGATTCGCCGCGCTGTCGAGATCGCTCGAGCTCACGGAGCGGTCCGTCTCGAGGCGAGCGGCGGCCTCTCCCTCGAGCAGGTCGCTGTCGTGGCAGCGACCGGGGTGGACTATCTCGCTGTCGGCGCGCTCACGCACTCCGCCCCGATCCTCGACATAGGACTCGACCTCGACGCCTGACGCCGGCCGAAGAAGTGCCGTCGGGCAAGCCCCGATGCGAAGGCCTCTCACCCGATCGAAGCGCAGCCCTCGCCGTGTCGGGGAGCCGCGACCGCGATGTCAACGCTCGGGATGCCGACGGTCGACCCGTGATCCGACGAAGCGGTCACCGGGCACCCAGGCGTGGGACGGGGACAGCCGGGTGAGCTCTGGACGATCCCGGCCCGATCCTGGCAATTGCCGGGATCGGGCCGGGATCGGTGCTCCAGCTCTAACGGGTCCGGGCGGCCACCTTCTTCGCCACGGTCTTCGTCGCCACGGTCTTCTTCACCGGGGCTGACTTCGTCGCCGGAGCGCCCTTCTTCTTCGCCGCCGCCTTGACGACGACCGCCGCAGCCGCAGCCTTGGCGGGTCGTCCTGCCGCAGCTGTCGCCTTCTTCGCGGGCGCGACCTTCGCGGAAGGCTTCGCGGGCGCGGTACGGGAGTTCAAGTCCGCCTTCAGCCGGACGCCTGGCGTGAAACCGATGCCCTTCGAGGCTTTCACCTTGACGGGCGCTCCGGTCTGGGGGTTGCGCCCACGGCGAGCGGCACGTTGGCGGAGCTTGAAGGAGCCAAAGCCCGTGATCCGCACCGGGTTCCCGGCTCGCACGCCAGCCGTTATCTCGTAGACGACTGCAGCAAGAGCCGCTTCGCTCTCCTTGGTCGTCAGTCCGGTGTGACCACTAATCGCCTCGATTAGCTCGCTTCTGTTCACGTCGTCCTCCGTCGTCGAATTGTCTTTGGGAATACGGGCATCTTTGCCAGATGCGCTGTGGTCTGCCCGTTTCCAGCTGCAAACCATAGCTGGATAGCAACTGGTAGTGGTGGATCGGCATAATGAGCCGATTGCACCCCATTTCGAGAGGAGATAGCGGCGGCACCTTCAGGAGGGAACCGGCATGTCGGCGCAGGCCGTGTGCTCTCGGGCCGACCTGGCGCACGAAGCGAGTTGGGATGTGTCAATCGCTTGCACGAGATGCGACTTCTCCTGTCAGCGACGACTGAGGGATGATGCTGTGGCGCAAGGCTATGGTGACGGCATGCCAGGGCCTGCCGATTGGTACGCGTTCGTCGGAACGGGTCTCTTCTCAGTCCTCGAGTCCGGATCGGTGAAGCCTCCAGCTCCCGTCCGGCTCACGCCAGGCCGCGACCTCGAGGACCGTCTCGCCGCGTAGCCAGAGCTGGATGCCGACTCCCTCGCCCAGCTCCCCCCGCTCCGGTGAGCTGAACACGAGCACCGAGCTACGAGCTGGTGCCGCCGTGTCCGGTAGATCCAGCCGAAGCTCGGCATGACCGTCGACGACCTCACCGACGATCCGGTCGGAGCCGTCGGGGCCGGTGACGACGACCCGTCGTGTCCGTATCTCGTGATCCATCCGGCGAAGAGCCTCTTCGAGAGCGGCGACGCGCTCGCCTACAGGCACCGGATCTCGAGGGCTCACAAGTGCCGCTCCGTGCCGCACCTCGTCGATGCCGTCCTCTTCCTCACGCCTGACCTCCTCTGCGAGCACCGCGGCGCAAGACCTGCGATGCCGGGCACGACCGACCCGGACCGACGTTGTACTAGCGGGCTGTGACGTCAGGAAGAGGCTCAGCCGGCCGCGGTGCGCCTGCCCCGAGCGGGCTCGAGTAGCGATCTCGGATCGACGCCGATCCGCTCGGCGATCCGCTCGAGCGATCTGAGGGTGAGGTTGCGCTCCCCGCGCTCGACCCCGCCCATGTAGGTCCGGTGGACGCCGATCAGCTCTGCGAAGGCCTCCTGGCTCAGTCCGGCCTCGAGACGATGGGCGCGGAGGCTCTCGCCCACGGCCGCCTGCAAGTCACCCTCCACGGGGCCGACCATGCTCGGTTGCTACTTGACCGTCTACAGACTTATGAGTAGCGTCCCAGGGACACGACACACCGGCTGCATCTCGCCTCCCGGGGCGGGGCAGGCCTGTCGACGGAGCTGGTCGGAAGGGATCGGTCATGAGCACATCGCGGGGCGGTCATCGGCTGCAGAAGGCACGGGCGGAGACGAATCCCAGACCAAGGCCAGCGTGACCTCCGTCGTTGTCCGGAGCCGCGGGCACGAGCGGATCGTCGGGCGGTCGGACCGGGCCCTTCTCGACCCAGCGGCGCCCGGCGCCCGCCTGTTCAACGCGGCCACGTTGCGCAGGGCCGCTCTTCGTCGAGAGCTTACTTGCGTCTACCAGCCGATCGTTCATCTGGTGTCCGGCGCCGTCCTCGGAGCCGAGGCACTCGTCCGATGGCAGCACCCTGCACTCGGCGCCCTACCGCCGGACACCTTCGTCGGCGATGCCGAGGCCAGCGGGGCCGTCTCCGTCATCGGGCGGTTCGTGCTCGAGACGGCATGTCGCGACGCATTCCGCTGGTCCACCGCCACACGTCGGCCGCTCGACGTGTGGGTGAACGTCTCGCCGTTCCAGCTGGCCACCGGCGGTCTCGCCGAGGACGTCACTCGCGCTCTACGCCAGAGCGGGCTCGATCCTTCCCGACTCGTGCTCGAGCTGACGGAGACGCCCACCTCCCTCGACCTCGACTCTGCGGCGGTGCAGCTCGGCGACCTCCGAGTGGTCGGTGTCCGGGTCGCTCTCGACGATCTCGGCAGCGGTTACTCGTCGTTGCTGCGCCTGGTCAGATTGCCCGTGGACATCGTGAAGATCGAGCGCGAGCTCGTGGCAGGTGTCTGCGACGACGGCCACTGTGCCGCCGTGGTGCGGGCGCTCGCAGCCCTGGCGACGGCTCTGGACGTGGTCGCGGTCGCAGAGGGCATCGAGACGGCATCCCAGCGAGCTCGGCTCCTCGAGCTCGGGTGCTCGCTCGGTCAAGGCTTCGTCTTCAGCAGGGCGCTGCCTGGGCCGGCGTTCGCTGCGATGCTCGATGCAGCCGGCTGACGTGCGATCCGGTGCGTCGGGGGCCGCCGGGCCCTAGCATTGCTCGCGAGCTGCGCCGCAAGATCCGAGCGGTCGGGTCTGTGACTGCACCACTCGTGACGGTGCGACGAGGGAGGTCGTATGAGCTCAGGTCCGGACGAAGACGTCGAACGTGCTCCCCTCCCCGAGGAGCCCGACGCCGAGGCGTCTCCCGCGAGCGCACCTGAGCTGGCCGCCGCGAGCCCGGCCGGCCCGCTTCACCGCTCGGACGAGCCACCCTTTACCCATACCCGTGCGAGCGGGCTGTGGGCAGCGGTGGTCGTCGCGCTGGTGGTGCTCCTCGCGCTCGCACTTTTCATCCTGGAGAACGGTCGCCATGTGAAGGTGAGCTATCTGGGCGCGCACGGCACCTTGCCTCTCGGTATCGCCTTGCTGTTCGCCGCGATCTTCGGCGGTCTCGTGGTCGTCTTCGCTGGAACGGCTCGTATCCTCCAGCTGCGACGGCGCTCGCGTAGCCAGCGCCGGGCCATGGCGGGTGCCCCAGCCCGCCGGTGGCCTCATCGCGCCAGCCACGGGAGCACGTGAGTGCCGGGCTGCCACCGGTCGTGGACCGTCCCGCGGCGGGTACCGTGAGTCGGTAATGTCGCGGCGTGGCAGACCAGGCGGTGTTCGCAGAGCTGGCGATGGAGTACATGCCGTCGCTCTACTCCGCCGCTATGCGCATGACGCGCAATCCGTCGGACGCCGAGGACCTCGTCCAGGAGACCTACCTGAAGGCGTACCGAGCATTCGGCAGCTTTCAGGAGGGGACCAACCTCAAGGCGTGGCTCTACAAGATCCTGACGAACACCTTCATCAACACCTACCGGGCTCGCAAGCGCCGTCCGGAGGAGTCGGACGTCGAGGACGTCGAGGACCTCTACCTCTACCACCGCCTCGGCACGGGTGCCTCCTCGTCGATCGGCCGCAGCGCGGAGGACGAGGCGCTCGATCGGTTCACCGACGACGAGATCAAAGCCGCGATCGAGTCGCTCCCGGAGTCGTTCCGGATGGCAGTCCTGCTTGCTGATGTCGAGGGTTTCTCCTACAAGGAGATCGCCGAGATCATGGAAGTACCGATCGGCACGGTGATGAGCCGGCTGCACCGGGGAAGAAGAGCGCTCCAGAAGGCGTTGGCCGAGTACGGGCGCGAGCGTGGTCTCGTCGATGTCCACCCCGGCTAGGCGACGGAGCATGATGAGCCAGTTCAACAAGGAAGGATCGGTGGGCGCAGGTGACTGTGGTGCCGATCGCGACGGCGGTGCGGAGGCTGCCGACTGCGAGGAGACCGTTCATCGTCTCTACCACTATCTCGATGGCGAGCTGACGGAGGAGAGGCGGAAGGCGATCCAGGCGCATCTCGACGACTGCGGCCCGTGCGTCGACGCGCTCGGGTTCGAGGCGGAGCTCCGCCGGGTGATTGCGGATCGCTGCAAGGACAGGGTGCCGACCCAGCTGCGCGAGCGCATTGCGGAGCTGATCAGTCACGAGCGGCTGGCGGGTGACAGCGCGCACCCGTGACGGCGCGCGGTGGCGTCGTGCCGCTGACGGCCTGGCGGGGCCTGACCGTCGGGCGGCCCGGTCGCGAGCGTAGGCTCTGCGGTGATGGCGTACGACGACCAACGACCGGAGAACGATGCCGTCGCGTGGGACGTCGCCCGCAAGGTGGCGCGGCAGCTTCTCTCGCGGGTGCAGCCCCTCGAAGCGCGCCTTGCCGCTCAGCTCGAGGCGGATCTCATCGAGGCGACCGAGCACGCCGAGTCGATCGTGACAGAGTTGACCGGGCTCCGCTCGAATCACGGTCCCGCCAGGGCGACGGTCACGGACCGCGAAGGCTGGGTGGAGGCGAACGTAGCGTCCTTCAGGCGCTTGCTCCGACCGCTCGGCGAGCGTCTCGCGAACGGGTCGCCGAGGGCGAGACGGGCCCTCAACCCCGCGACCCGGGCAGCGTCAGGTGTCGAGGTCGGGATGCTCCTCGCATGGATGTCCGGCAGGGTTCTCGGGCAGTACGACCTGCTGCCGGCCGACGGGTCGGCCGACGGTGATGTCGTGTACTACGTCGGCCCGAACGTCCTCGAGCTCGAACGCCGGTACGGCTTCGCCCCTCGGGAGTTCCGTCTTTGGATAGCGGTCCACGAGGTGACGCACAGGATGCAGTTCACGGGTGTCCCGTGGCTCCGTGACCATTTCCTCGGCCTCGTCGAACGCGGGATGTCCCTGGCCGCTCCCGACGGACGGGTCGTCCTCGAGAGCCTGCTCCGGGCTGCCTCCGAGATACGTGCGGGACGCAACCCGCTGGCCGAAGGGGGCGTCGTCGGGCTGTTGGCATCGTCGGAGCAGCTGGAGACGTTGCGCGAGGCGCAAGCGCTGATGAGCCTGCTCGAGGGCCACGGCGACGTCGTCATGGGTCTCGCCGGAGCGGACCTGATCCCCGGGGCGAGGCGCTTCGCCGAGACGCTGCGTGAGCGCCGGGCCGGCGCGTCCGGTGTCGCTCGCGCCGTGCAGCAGCTCGTCGGCATCGAGGCGAAGATGCGCCAGTACGCCGAGGGCGAGAAGTTCGTCGAACGGGTACGAGAAGAGGGCGGTGACGACCTGCTCGCTGCCGTGTGGTCTGGCCCGGACATGCTTCCGTCCCTCGACGAGATCCGGTCGCCGGACGGGTGGATCGAACGCGCCGGCGGGGTAGCGGCCGCGCGTGCGTGACGTGGGGCACCTCTCCGGTGCTCCCGGTCCGGTGCTCACCGACCTCGTCGTTCCACTGATTCCTCGATGCACGTTCCCGGCCCCGGGAGAGCCTCTCGCGTGCGCCGTGTCGGGGGGTGCAGACTCCCTTGCGCTTCTCGTGCTCGCCGTCGCCGCAGGCTGCGAGGTCACGGCCTACCACGTCGACCATGGCCTGCGGCCGGGGTCGGGAGCCGAGGCGGATGTCGTCGCCCGGGCAGCGGAGCGGCTACGCGCCCGCTTCGTGGCACTGCGCGTCGACTGCCGGCCGGGGCCCAACCTCGAGGCACGCGCCCGCACCGCCCGCTTCGGTGCCCTCCCGGACGGAGCGGCCACCGGTCATACGGCTGACGACCAGGCCGAGACCGTCCTGGTCAACATGCTCCGTAGCTCGGGCATCGACGGGCTGGCCGGGATGCGGCCAGGGTGGCGCCACCCGATCCTCGCTCTCCGCAGATCGGAGACCGTGGCTCTCGTCGCCGCGCTCGGCTTCGATGTCGTCGCCGACCCCTCGAACGACGACCCGGCCCACCAGCGCAATCGGATCCGCCACGAGCTGCTTCCGATGGCTGCAGACGTCGCACGCCGTGACCCGGTGCCGCTGATCGCGCGCAATGCGCAGATGCTCGCCGACGAGGTGGACCTGCTCGAGGCGATGGCATCCGAGCTCGACCCTACGGACGCGCGGGCACTCGCCGCCGCGCCGGTTGCCCTTGCTCGTCGTGCCGTGAGGAGGTGGCTCCGCTCGCTTGCCGGAGGCGGCTACCCTCCCGACGCGGCGTCGGTGGAGCGGGTCCTCGGCGTCGCTCGCGGTACGGTCACGGCATGCGAGACGGCCGGAGGGCTACGCGTCCGTCGCTCGCACGGCCGTCTGCTCGTCGGCTGACAAGCGCGGTCGGACGGCGCGCGTCCGGTGTCGGTGAGCGGCATGAGCAGCACGTGGCACGGCTAAGGTCGCGGCGGTGAGCGAGCCTGTTGGTCCGGCCGGCGGCTGGCCCGGCACGGGGGGTCCCGACGGGCTCGTCCTCGGTGACGTCCTGATCACCGAAGCCGAGATCACCTCCCGGATCTGTGAGCTGGCTGAGGAGATCTCGACGGACTACGAGGGACGTTCGCCCCTGCTGGTCGGGGTATTGAAGGGTGCGTTCGTGTTCATGGCGGATCTCGCACGCGCGATCCGGCTCCCGGTCGAGATGGATTTCATGGCCGTGTCCTCCTACGGCGCGGCGACGAAGACGAGCGGGATCGTCCGGATCGTGAAGGACCTCGACGTGGACCTGACGGGTCGGCACGTGATCATCGTCGAGGACATCGTGGACAGCGGACTTACGCTCTCGTACCTGCATAAGGGGCTGATGGCTCGTGGTCCGGCAAGCCTCGAGATCTGCGCGTTGCTCGTCAAGGAGGGCCAGCAGCGGACAAGCACCCGGGTCGCCTACACCGGGTTCGACATCCCGCCGGAGTTCGTCGTCGGCTACGGCCTCGATGTCGCCGAGCGCTGGCGGAACCTTCCCGACATCCGGTTGGCGCACGCGCGAGGAGCCGTCCCGGCGTGACGGAAGCGGTCGAGGTGAGGGGAGTCGACCACGCTCGTGCAGAAGCAGCGGTACGCGAGCTCCTGCTCGCAGTCGGGGAGAACCCTGACCGCGAGGGCCTGGCCGAGACGCCTCGACGTGTCGCTGCGATGTATGCGGAGCTGCTCGCCGGGACGCGCGAGGACGCCGACGGTCACCTCGAGACCGTGTTCTCCGCGGACCACGACGAGATGGTCATGGTCCGGGACATCACCTTCGCCTCGCTATGCGAGCACCACCTCGTCCCGTTCGTCGGCAAGGCCCACGTCGCGTACATACCGAGCGCGGGCGGCTCGATCACCGGCTTGTCGAAGCTCGTCCGGCTCGTCGATGCCCATGCCCGGCGCCTCCAGGTGCAGGAGCGGATGACGACGGCGATAGCGAGCTCGATCGAGCGCGTGCTGCGCCCGCGCGGGACACTCGTCGTGCTCGAGGCGGAGCACCTCTGCATGTCGATGCGCGGGGTCCGCAAGCCAGGGTCGGTGACGATCACGTCCGCCGTCCACGGCCTGTTCCGCAGCGATCCGGCGACTCGCGCCGAGGCGATGGCGTTCGTCCGCGGCAGTCGGTAGGCACGTCCGGCGCAGGGGGTCCGCTGCCTCCGGGTTGTCGTCCTCCGCCTAGGCTGCCGATGTGCCTCCTCGGGTGATGGGCGTGGTGAACGTCACGCCGGACTCGTTCTTCGACGGCGGCCGCTACTTCGACGCCGACGCTGCGGTGGCGCACGGGTTGCAGCTCGTGTCGGAGGGTGCCGACTTGGTCGACGTGGGTGGAGAGTCGACCCGGCCCGGGGCGTCACCGGTGGGCGAGGAGGAGGAGCTGCGCCGGGTCCTGCCTGTCGTCGAAGGGCTCGCCTCCCACGTCCGGGTCTCCATCGATACGACCAAGGCAGCGGTCGCGCGAGCGGCTCTCGAACGGGGTGCGACTCTCCTCAACGACGAGTCGAACGCCCTCGCTCAGTGTGCGGCGGCGGGCGGAGCAGGTCTGGTCGTCATGCACATGCGCGGCCAGCCGACGGACATGCAGGGCGATCCCCGCTACGACGACGTCGTCGGCGAGGTCCACTCGGCTCTGGTCGAAGGTGCCGAGCGCGCTCGGCACAGAGGCGTGGAGGAGGTCTACGTCGATCCAGGTATCGGGTTCGGCAAGACGGTCGCGCACAACCTGGCGCTCCTACGGGCGCTGCCGGAGCTCGTGGCACTCGGCGTCCCGGTCCTTCTCGGGGTGAGCCGCAAGAGCTTCATCGGTCGCATGCTCGTCGCGCCAGGAGAGCCACCGCTACCTCCCGATGCGAGACTCGAGGGCTCGCTCGCGGTGGCGGTTTGGGCCGCCGCCGCAGGCGTCGCGATGCTGCGTGTCCACGACGTCCGGGCGACCGTACAGGCGTTGCGGCTCGTCGGAGATCCTGGCGCCGGAGCCGGCGAGGACGGCGCCGCCGGGCCGGGTGCCGGGGCGCGGGCTCGATGCTGAAGGGCCGATGGGCGGACGGCATCGCCCCGCGGAACTTCGCGTGGATCGTGCAAGGTCGTCTGGCGGTGAGCGAGCGGCCGGGCGGCTATGCGCCGCACCACCGCAAGGTCCGTCGACAGGAGGAGATCCTCTGGTTGGAGGCCCAGGGATTCACCCGCGTCGTCTCGCTCCTGCCGTCGTCGCACAACCTCCACGCATACGAGGAGCTCGGCCTGCCGGCCTCCCACTTCGGCTTGCCACCGCATTCCGACGTTCGCGACGTGCTCATGGTGCTCTACCCGGCGATGCTCGGCTGGATCCACGAGGGGGAGCGCCTGCTCGTCCATCAGGACGAGCTCAGCGAGCGCGTGGCTGGTGTCGCCGCCGGGTTCCTCTGCTGGTGTGGCGTCCTTCCAGACCCGCCTCGTGCTATCTACGCGGTCGAGCAGCTGGTGCGTCGTCAGCTCGGGTCTGACGGCCGCGCGATCGTGGCGTTGGCAGCGTTGCTTCCTCCACCCGGCGGTGACGTCCGCGCGCCCGGGACGGACCAGTCCGAGCCCCGTGACGCCCAGCCGCCCCAGCCCCAGCCGCCCCAGTCCCAGCCGCCCCAGTCCCAGCCGCCCCAGTCCCAGCCGCCCCAGTCCCAGCCGCCCCAGTCCCAGCCGCCCCAGTCCCAGCCGCCCCAGTCCCAGCCCACGCCG
>DAHXNN010000069.1 GCA_027365385.1 Acidimicrobiaceae bacterium
CGCCACGCACCGAGACACTGCTCCCATCTGCGCACACGAACTCGACGACAGCTGACCCGGCCTTCCACGTCTCGCCGTCGAGCAGCGTCCGGGTCTCGGCCACTGCGCGCTCGAGGTCTTTCGCGTCGCCGCGCACCAGCAGCGCAACCTCGAGCCCTGCCGGGAGGCCCGCTCTTCTTCATGCTCACCGCTCCAGCGTCGCCTGCACGTCGTCGTCGGACCGGGCAGGCGGCACCCACGGCATCGGCGCCGGTCGCGACACAGACATGCTGCACGACGGGAGCCGGGAAGGTGGTGCGGGGAACCGGCAGACGTGGGGGACGTCGTCGAGCTCGAGGCAGCGCACACTGGCCGGGCAGCCATAAGCGTTGACGCTCGGGCGGTAGTTGAGGCAACGTCCCGGGTAGGGATCAAGCGAGAAGGCGGTCATGATAGGAGCATGGCGGGGGCGCAACGAGCGCCGATGGGTTGGGTCGCGAAATCCACGAGCGGGGCGCTACCCTCCGCCGCGCTCGAATGACGCGACTGGCGAGAAGCAACGACATATGTCAGACTGACATATGTGGGCACACCGCAGATCGATGAGGCACGGGAGCACGCGAAGGACAAGCTGATCGAAGCCGAAGCCGAGCACCAGCGTGCCCGAGCGGACGACTACGTCACCCGGCTGATCCGCGACTCCGCCATGGTGGACGCCCACCGGGCGGGTCTGTCATCGCGAGAGATCGGCGAGCTTCTCGGTGGCGTCGGACAGCCCAACGTCGTAAGGGCTCGTCGTCGAGCGATGACCCGACGGGAGGTCATGCCAGACGGTCTGCTCTCGCCGGCTGATGCGCTCCGAGCATCCGGGCTTGGCCCACGAGAGTTCGTCGCCGCCGTCCGGGAGGGGAGGATCGCGTCAGTCGAGGTCTATCCGGGCGTGCGAGCGTTCCAGCCGGAAGATGTCAGGGTTCTTGCCCAGGCGTCCACCGCACCTTGACCGAGCAGGAACGCCGGGTCTGCTTCACTCTCGACGAGGTGGCCGATGTCGTTGGTGATCTTCTCCGCATAGCCGAGGACTTGCGCATCCACACCACAGACGACGTCAACGCTCGCCTCGTCGACATGGTTGCCGATCGGCTGCTCAGGAGGGCGTTCGGCAACGACTGAGAGACACGGTTCGCTCGACATGAGATGCCGCCGAGCCCCTCACGATGGCGAGGACGGCCGAGCGCATCCCGGGCCTTGCTCCGTCACTCCTGAACCACTCGCCTCACGATCTCCCAGGTGATGCTGTCTGTCGTCCCGGACCCGCGGTGGAAGCTGAACCGGCTGGCCGACGCGTCGTAGGTGACGTCGCGCGCGCGACGTGGCACCCACAGTGTCGTCGGTTCGCCCTTGATGTCGATCTCCGTTCCCGCGGCCGCCGGGTTCCGCGTCGCTCGCACGCACCGTTCGCACCGTTCGGAGATCCCGCAGGAGAGCTGCACGGGTGTTGCTACGAGATAGGGCTGTTGTGGGCATGGAGACGGCCTCCTCGACTCGACCAGGCCGTGTGCCTGTCCTCTATGGACGTCTCGTCAGACACACCGGCCACTGTCGGGTGCCCGCATCGCGATGACTCCGGTATGAGCTGCGCAGCTACACCAGGGACCGCCCCTCGCCCAGGTACTCCTCGGCGAGGGGCATCAGAACATCCACGATCGCGTTCAGGCGATCGACCATCTGCTCAACGAAGTCCCCGCCGAGCTCGGGCGGCTCCACCTTGGTACCTACCTACGTCACGGCGGTACCGGAGCCACCACACGTCTTCCAGCACGCGCCGCGCGTCGTCACCCCGCACCAGTAGGTGGCGGCAGCGCTAGAGGTTCGGCTGGTACTTGTTGTTGAGTACAACCACGACGGCCCGCGGGTCTACGAGAGCGCCTTGCCCGGACTCGCCGCGCTCGATGTCGAGGACTTTCGTCTCGCGGTCGGTGGCGGAGCTGAGCTCGGCGACATCCGACGCGTCGAGCGCTTCGCTGCGGGCCACCTCCCCGGAGCCCTGTCGATCGAGCTGCGCCCCCAGTTCCAGAGCTGGCTCGGCTGGCTCGGCTGGCTCATGCCGCCCGGGCGTCGCCTCGCGTCCATTGTGGACGCGAGCAGGACCGCGGTGAACTCGTCCGCCGATGCATCAACGTCGGCTACGAACAGCTGGTCGGCGAGCTCGCGGGGGAACCCGGGCGTGGATTGACGCCGGCCGGACGCTCCAGGAGTTCCCGCTCACGAGCTTTGCCGCCGTCGGAGGAATGCACCTCCTCGCCGACGTGCGCCAGCACGGCGAATGGCGCTCCGGCCACGTCCCAGGCGCCCTACACGTCGAGCTCGGCTTGCTCGCCGGCGCTGAGGTTGCGAGCAGA
>DAHXNN010000082.1 GCA_027365385.1 Acidimicrobiaceae bacterium
GAAGTAGCGGTAGGCGACGTCGATCGTGATGCCTTGCTCGCGCTCGGCGCGCAATCCGTCGGTGAGCAGGGCGAGGTCGACGTAGGTGTCGCCGCGCGCCATGCTCGTGCGCTCGACCGACTCGAGCTGGTCTTCGTAGACCTGCTTCGAGTCGTAGAGGAGCCGCCCGATGAGCGTCGACTTCCCGTCGTCGACGCTCCCGGCAGTGGCGAGACGGAGCAGCTCCATCAGAAGTAGCCCTCCCGCTTCCGGTCCTCCATCGCCGCCTCGGAGAATCGGTCGTCCGCGCGCGTCGCCCCGCGCTCGGAGACGCGGGCGACAGCCGTCTCGGCGATGACCTCCGCGGGAGTCGACGCGGGGGACTCGACCGCGGCCGTGCACGTAGCGTCACCGACGGTCCTGTAGCGGACGGTCGCCGTGAACGGCTCCTCGTCCACGACGTCCTCGCGGGGTTGGCTGTGCGGACCGACGGCGAGCAGCATGCCGTCTCGTCGGAACACGGGGCGCTGGTGCGCGTAGTAGATGCTCGGCAGGTCGAGTCCCTCGCGCTCGATGTACTGCCAGACGTCGAGCTCAGTCCAGTTCGAGAGCGGGAAGACCCGGAAGTGCTCGCCGGGATGGTGCCGGCCGTTGTAGAGGCTCCACAGCTCTGGACGCTGCCCGCGGGGGTCCCACTGCCCGAACTCGTCGCGGAAGGAGAAGACCCGCTCCTTGGCCCTCGCCTTCTCCTCGTCGCGGCGGCCGCCACCGAACACGGCGTCGAAGCGGTGCTCCTCGATCGCCTTCAGCAGGCTGTGGGTCTGGAGTCGGTTGCGTGTCCCACCCGGCGAGCGGTCCTCGACGACCTCGCCACGGTCGATCGCCTCCTGGACCGAGGCGACGAGCAGCCGGACCCGCAGCTCTTCCACTCGGCGATCCCTGAAAGCGAGGACCTCGGGAAAGTTGTGGCCGGTGTCGACGTGCAGCACCGGAAAGGGGACGGCCTGAGGCCAGCAGGCCTTCGTCGCGAGGTGGAGCAGCACCGCCGAGTCCTTCCCCCCGGAGAACAGCAACCCGGGGCGCTCGAACTCCGCGACGACTTCACGGATGATATGGATGGCCTCGGATTCGAGGGCGTCGAGGTGCGTGAGCTGGTACGTCATAAAGTCCGATCAGTTTAGTCATATTTAGCCGCGGACCGCGACGGCGCCTGGGTGCGTGCCGCGTCGTTGGCCAGCTGGTCGACCAGCTCGTTCATCGGGTTGCCGGAATGGCCCTTCACCCACCGGAAGGTGACCTGGCCGGGGCGGTCGTCGACGACGAGGGCGACGAGGGGACGCCAGAGGTCCTGGTTCGCCACGTCCGCACCCTTCGCGTTGCGCCAGCCGCGCGCACGCCAGCCGGACCACCAGCGATCCTTGAAGCAGTTGACGACGTAGGTGGAGTCGCTCACGATCTCGATCCGGCCGTCGTGCGCATCCACGGCCCGCAGGACCGCCGTCACCTCCATTCGCTGGTTCGTCGTCGCGGGATCGCACCCCGCGTCGTACGAGGAATGGCTGCTCGCCCACGCCCAGCCACCCGGTCCCGGGTTGCCGATGCACGCTCCGTCGGTGAACACGGTCGTGCTACCCGGGCTCCTCTGGTCGGGGTGAGGCGGTGTCGGCACGACGGACAGTCTGGCAAGGCGCACGCCGGCGCACCAGCGGGCCCGCGACCTCGCGCCGCCGGCTGCGTCGGTGCGACACTTGCGCGGTGACGTTCGAAGGCTCCGCGAGTCATCTCCCCGACACGACCCCGCGGGGCGGCGCGTCGACGTATCCGGGCGACGAGGCGACCGAACGACGCATCCTCGCGTACGTGCTCTGGAACGCGGCTGTCATGACGGTGAGGACGAGTGCGCGTCCTGTGGACCTCGCCAGCCGTCTCGCTCCTTACGAGAGCGCCGCCTCGCTCTACGAGGTGGGCTTCGACCACGTCTTTCGCGGCCAAGACGACGAGTTGCCCGGCGACGAGGTCTACCCGCGACGCGACGTGCTTCCCGTCGTCTACGCCCGAACGTTCGTCGAGGGCAGGAACCGCCTGCATCCTTTGGGCGCACCGCGCGCGTCCCGGGTGAGCAGCGTCCTGTCGAGATCGTCCGGGCCGATCGTCGCGGTGACCAGTGCCGTGAAGGCAGTGCCGTGAAGGCAGTGCCGGACCTGATCGCACGCTTCGTCCGGCAGCCCTTCGTGCCCGTCGCCCTCGACACCGACACCGGCAGCGGTGAGCTCGGCGCCACCCGCGTGGTGGTGGCCGTCCTCGCGGCCCTCGCCTCCACGGGGCAGGTCGCGGCAGCGCGCGTCGCCTATGCGCTAGAGCACTACGGGACGGGGCACTACGAGACGGGGCACTACGGGACGGGGCACTACGAGACGGAGGACCCGGAGCTGCGCGTCGCTCCTGTCGACCCCGCGGTCACATCGCCGTCGTCGATGCAAGACAGCGATCCGAGCACAAAGAGGAGTACGGACACGTGGCGATACGTCTGACTGGTGACGAGGCAGCGGACGCGCTGCTCACGGACGACGCGTTCGCTCTCGTGGTGGCGATGGTCCTCGACCAGCAGATACCGCTCGAGCGAGCCTTCGCCGCACCGCTGCTCCTCCGGGAGCGGCTCGGGGGTGATCTCGACGTCCATCGCGTAGCGTCGATGGACCCGGACGAGCTCGTCGCGGTGTTCTCGGCGAGACCCGCTCTCCACCGATTCCCGGCGTCGATGGCGGCTCGCGTCCAGAGCGTCGCACGCATCGTCGTCGACTCCTACGGTGGCAACGCTGCCGAGCTGTGGAGGTCCGCGACCGACGGGGAGGCACTGCTCTCGAACCTTCGCGCCCTGCCTGGCTTCGGCGAGCAGAAAGCACGCATCTTCGTGGCGCTTCTCGGCAAGCAGCTCGGCGTGCAACCGGCCGGGTGGGCAGAGGCTGCCGGACCCTTCGGCACTCCTGGGAGCTACGTCTCGGTCGCTGATATCGACGGGCCCGAAGCGCTAGCGAGGGTCCGGGCCCACAAGCAGTCGATGAGGTCGGCGGCCAAGGGCACGCTGTCATGACCACGGACGCCCTCCGACGGCTTCGAGATGCGCGCCTCTACCTCTGCATGCCGGACCGAGACGACCTCGAGTCCTTTGCGGCGGCGTGCATCCGCGGCGGCGTCGGCGTCGTCCAGCTGCGCGAGAAGTCACTCGACGCTCGCGCCCTCGTCGCACGCTCGCGTCGCCTGCGTGCCGTCTGCGCCGACACGGGAGTGCCGTTCATCGTGAACGACCGCGCGGATATCGCACTCGAGGCCGACGCCGACGGGGTCCACCTCGGCCAGGACGACGTGCCGACAGCCCTCGCCCGCCGAATCCTCGGTCCCGAGCGCATCGTCGGCCTCTCGACCCACGGGACCGACGAGCTCGGACCCGCCCTCGAGGCGCGGGTCGACTACATATCGGCCGGTCCGGTCGTCCCGACACCGACCAAGCCCGGACGGCCCGGGACGGGCCTCTCGTATGCGGGGCAGGCGACGGCCAGCGCCGCAGCCCGCTCGCTGCCGTGCTTCGTCACCGGCGGGGCCGCTCCCGATACGGTACCTGCGATGGTC
>DAHXNN010000104.1 GCA_027365385.1 Acidimicrobiaceae bacterium
GTCCCGAAGACGCTCCTCTACGAGCTCTGCACCGCCCGCAACGCCCGCGCCGGGTGGGCCCTCGTCCCCGCGAGCGTGCTCGCGAAGCCGCCGTCGGCGGAGCTCCGGCCGGACCAGCGCGACGAGGACAGCCTTCCGCCCTACGCGGTCCTCGACCCGATCCTCGAGGGCTACGTCGAGCGGGACCTCTCCGTCGCGGACCTCGTCGAGCTCGGTCACGACGAGGCGACCGTGCGCAGGGTCGTCGCGCTCGTCGACGGCTCGGAGTACAAGCGCCGCCAGGCGCCGCCCGGCGTGCGTGTCACGAGCCGGGCGTTCGGCAAGGACCGGAGGATGCCGGTGACGAGCGCCTTTCGTGACGGAGCGGACGTGCCAGGTGGCCCGTCGACATGACGCGGCCCCTCTCTCTCGTCGAGTCCGCCGACCTCCTCGGCCGCTGGCGGTTCGTCGAGCTCGCCGCCTTCGTCGCTCTCGGCCGCCGTGCAGCGTCGTGCGAGGTGCCGCCCGTCGCGACCTATCTCGCAGGTGCCAGCCTCGCGCACGGCTGGCGGGCACGCCTTGTCGAGGAGCGGCTTCCCGTCTCGGTGGGCCTGCCGGGCATTGCCGAGTGCACGCGGGCGCCGTCGCACGAGATCGGCGACGCGCTCGCCACGGCGGTCGCGGGCGACGACGCGGAGGTGCTCGACGCGCTCCTCGGGGCGCTCTACCCCGCGATGTCCGCGGGCTACGCCGAGCGCCTCGCGGTCGCGTCCCCCGCCGCCGACCCCCCTGTGGTGCGCCTCCTCGGCCGGCTGCTCTCGGATCTCGACGCAGTCCGGCGCGACGGCGCCCTGCTCGCCGGAAGGCTCGCTCCAGCCGCTCCGTCCCGCAGGCGTCTCGTCGAGGAGATGGTCGGCCGGGGCGGAGGGGCCTTCGGCCCGCTGCGCGACCCGCAATGACCCTGGGGTGACGCTCGGGTGCCCGTCGGCGACCGTTGGCGACCGTCGGGACCTCCCGGTGGTGCCCGCGGGACCTGGCGCGTCCTCCGACCCGTCGCAGTGCCGACCCACGCCCGGTGAGAGCGTGGTCGGAGCCCCTTGACTGCGTCGGTACACTGAGAAGCGGAGTCAAGGAGGACCCCGCCGGCACGAGGCGGGTTACGAGCTGTCGCTGCTGCAGGACGTCCCAGGTGCGGCAGCGCCCGGGTGAGGACCGGCAGGCACCCTGAGGCGCGTACACCGAGCACGGAGGACCTACGGCATTGGCCAAGGAGCGAGTCGAGCGGGACGAGGAAGACCTCGTACGGCTGTACCTGACGGACATCGGTCAGTATCCACTGCTGACCAAGGACGACGAGGTGCGCCTCGCGCAGGCGATCGAGGCACGGGCCCAGGCCGAGGAGGACCTCGCGAAGTCCGCGAAGGAGCTGACACCCGCCCGTCGCCGTGAGCTGAAGCGAGTGGTCCGCCAAGGTGACGAGGCGCAAAGGACGTTCGTCCAGTCGAACCTCCGCCTCGTCGTGTCGATCGCGAAGAAGTACCAGGCGTCCGGACTCCCGCTGCTCGACCTCATCCAGGAGGGCAACCTCGGGCTGATGCACGCCGTCGAGAAGTTCGACTGGCGCAAGGGCTTCAAGTTCTCGACGTACGCGACCTGGTGGATCCGCCAGGCGATCACCCGCGGCATCGCGAACACGGGCAGGACGATCCGCCTCCCGGTCCACGCCGGCGACACCTTGGCCCGTGTTCAGAAGGCCCAGGCCCGCCTCGAGCTGAAGTACGGCCGGCCTGCGACACTCGCGGAGCTCGGTGCCGAGGTCGAGCTGCCCGAGGACAAGCTCATCGAGGCCCTGCGCTTTCGCGCCGAGCCGCTCTCGCTCTCCGAGCCCCTGCGTGAGGATGGCGACGCCGAGCTCGGCGACGTCGTCGAGGACCGCTCCGCGGAGTCGCCGTTCGAGATGGCGGCGACGGCGCTGCTCCCGATCGAGATCAACCGCCTCCTCGCCCCGCTCGACGACCGCGAGCGGGAGATCCTCCGGTTGCGCTTCGGTCTCGACCGAGGCGAGCCGCGGACGCTCGAGGAGGTCGGCGAGCACTTCAACCTGACGCGTGAGCGGATCCGGCAGATCGAGGCGCGCGCGATGTCGAAGCTTCGCCATCCCTCGAGCGACACCGGGGCGCGCGACCTGCTGTCGGTCTAGGCCTGCCGGTCGACGCGCCTCCCGCCGGCAGCGCCGTCCCGGTCGCCTCTCGCCCGGGACGTGCGCCGGAGGTCCCTCAGCCCCAGCCGGACCGGGTCCGCGGCATGCCGCTCTCGCCGTCCGTGGACGGTACGACACCGAGCACCTGGTGGACGCCAAGGCCGCCGTCGGCGAAGCCGTTCGCCGACGCTGCCATGTAGAAGCGCCAGACGCGTGCCCGGGGCGCGCCGACGATCTCGACCGCCTCGTCCCAGTGCCGCTCGAGGTTGTGGACCCAGCAGCGCAGCGTCGCCGCATAGTGCTCGCGGAGCGACTCGACGTCACGCACCTCGAACCCGGCATGCTCCATCGCGAGGACGACCTCTCCGACGTCGACGAGCTCGCCGTCGGGGAACACGTAGCGGTTCATGAACGTGCGGCCCTCGAGCTTCGAGCCGCCCGGTGTCGAGATCGCGTGGTTGCACAGGCGGCCACCGGGGCCGAGGAGGCCGTGCAGGGTCGTGAAGTAGCGGGCTGTCTGCGCGGTGCCGACATGCTCGAACATCCCGACCGACGAGATGGCGTCGAACGACTCGCCGCCGAGGCTCCGGTAGTCCTGGAGCCGGATCTCGACACGGTCGGCGACACCCGCCTGCTCGGTCCGCTCACGCGCCCGCTCGGCCTGCTCGTGGCTGAGCGTGATCCCGACGACCGTCGCGCCGTAGTGGCTCGCCGCGTGGATCGCGAGCGATCCCCAGCCGCAGCCGACGTCGAGCAGCCTCAGTCCCCGGTGCTCGGGGAGTCCCAGCTTGCGGCAGATGAGGTCGTGCTTGGACGCCTGTGCCTGCTCGAGAGTCGTGCCCTCGTCCGCGAAGCGCGCGCACGAATAGGTCATCGACGGCCCGAGGACGAGGGAGTAGAAGTCGTTCCCGACGTCGTAGTGGTGGTGGATCGCGGACGCGTCCCGGCCGGTGGAGTGCAGCCGCGATCGGGCTGGAGCCATCTCTTCGGGGGGCGGCGCGATCGGCCGCCCGATCGCTCCGACCTTGGCCGCGGACCGCAACGCGGCACCGAGAGCGCGCCACCCGAGCCGGAACCGCGACGGAGCAGCCTCGTGGAGCGCCCGGAGGGTCTCGTAGAGGTCGCCGTCGACGTCGAGGTCGCCGGCGACGAAGGCTCGCGCGAGGCCGAGCTCGTCCGGCGACCAGAGCAGGCGCCGGAGCACGTCGGGTGAGCGGAGCACGACCGTGCCGGGGCTCTTGTCGGGGCCCGTCTCGCTCGCGTCCCAGAACGCGAACCGGACCGGGGGCTCGCCGCCCAACAAAAGCGCGAGCAAGGGGGTCAGCGTCGCGGCCACGCTTCCGGGAGGTGCAGTGTCGCGGCTGGCTCGGCTCTCGGCACCACCGGACTCGACCCGCGCGCGTGCCACGCCCTCGTCCACTGTCGCACCGCCAGCCATGGCCGTACCTCCTCGCCTGCTCGATTCCTCTCGACGGCTCCTCGATGTCACGTCGACCCGACGTCGTCTGCACCGGCATACCGGGGCTTATTTGCAATCCTAACGATGGGGGACAAGCGGAGAAAGCTCGTTCGTGCCGCTCGGGCTGCCGACGGCGAGAGATCGAGGGCATGCTTCCTAGCTCGCCCGGTCGGGCGCGACGAGCACGGGGCAATGTGGCTCGCGTAGCAGTCGCTCGACCACGCGACCAAGTCCGCCGTGCGTCGTCCGCTCCCGTCCGTGGCTTCCTATGACGACGAGGTCGAACCCGTGCTCGGCGGCATGGTGGGCGATGGTTTCTGCAGGATCCCCCCCGACGACGACGACGTCGGCGAGCGGCACCCCTGCGGCGGCGGCGTGGAGACGCGCGCTCGTGAGCTGCGCGTCAAGCTGATCTCGTGCTCCCTCGTCCGCGCGCTCACGTGCTTCGACGGTCTCGAGGTGCGAGGTGTCCGGTAGCACGCTGAAGAGCGTGATCTTGGCATCCAGCCTCGTCGCGAGGTCGATCGCGAGCTCGACGGCTTGCTTGGCCTCACGCGATCCGTCGAACCCGACGAGGAATCGCTTGAGCTGTCCACCAGTCGCCATGACATGTCCCTTTCCACCAGTCC
>DAHXNN010000107.1 GCA_027365385.1 Acidimicrobiaceae bacterium
CACGGACGTCGTCCCGAGCGCCGGTGCCCCACCGTCGGGACCGAGCGCCGCCCGCGTGACGGAGCGGCGGGTCGCTTCGGCAAGTGCCCGCCTCCCCGCGCCGTCGGGTGCTGGGACGACGACGATCGTCGCCTCGCCCGATCGGCCCGCGACGAGAGCCGCGTCGAGGGAGCCGAGGTCCCAGCGCGCGGCATCCGCGAGGACGACGAGCGCTCCCTGCACCTTGCCCGTCGGGAGCGCTCGAGACGCCACCTCGACGCCCGTGAGTGCCTCGAGGTGCGCCGCTCGCCGCACGCCTGGAGCCGCGACGAAGACGTCACGCCCGTCGTCGAGCGCACGCGCGACGACCGCCGCAAGGGTCTCCGGCGCGTCCAGAGGGTCGGCGCGGTCCGCGAGGACGAACACGCCCCGAGCACGACCATCCCCGTCGAGCTCCGGTGCTGCCGCGAGCTCGCTCGCGAGACCTCGCTCGAGGGTGAGGAACTCCCGGGTCACGAGGCGATCCTCCGTGAACCCTGCCGGGATGCGCACGCCACGCGCACGGAGTCCCGGCGCGCGCGCAGCGAGGTCGGGATCGGGGAGTAATGCCCCCGACGCGAGAGCGTCCCGCGTCTCCGCCTCGACGGACGCAACGAGGTCCGCGACGCTCGCGCCGTCGGGTGACGCGTCGGCCCTGGCCCGGAGGAGGTCCCGTTGCGTGAACGGCCCGCCGGTGACGTCGGCGGCCCCTCGACGACGGCGCGGATCTCGAGCGCGAGCGTCGAGCGGTGCTGACCGGAGCGGGGCGACCGAGCGGACGCGTCCGCTCGAGATCCCGACCTCGTAGGCGCGCTCGCGCCAGGTGGCCACGAGCGTCTCGTAAGGGGTCCCGAGGTCCTTCTCCGGCCTCGTGGACGCCGCTGCCGCTCGCGTCGCCCGTGGTCCCGAGCGACCGGACCGGTGGAGCTCGTCGAGGATCTCCTCTCGACGACGCGAGAAGGCGGTCACGACCTCCGGCGAGACGCCCGCGAGATCCGCGAAGCCGTCCGCCCGCCAGCGCCACGCGACGTCGAGCCGGCGGACGAGCTCCGCACGCAGCTGTGACCGGTAGAGCGCTCCGGCGACGGACGCGTGGAGGAAGATCGGCCGGCCGTCGAGCGCCGACCAACGGCCGTCCCCGTCGCTCGCGAGGTTCGCGACGAGGACGTGGCTGTGCAAGTGGGGGTCGGGAGCGCGGCTCGTGCGGTGGAGGAAGGACGCGGCAGCGAGACCGCGCGTCGCCTCGAGCCTGTCCGTCCCGCCCGAGCGGTGCCGGACACGCCCCGCGTGCCGCTCGACGTAGTCGAGCGTCGCGGCAACGCTGGCCTCGTGCGCTCGCCGGATCTCCTCGACGACATCCGGTCCGGCGAGAGCGTGGACGACGCTCACCGACTTCGGGGCGGCGAACGTGCAGTCGTAGGCGAGGACGCGGACACGTCCGTGCCTCGAGTCGAGCGCCTCGCCGCTCACCGGATCGGCGCCGCCGAACAGGGCGGCAAGCCGCCGCTCGTCGACCGGGAGACCCTCGAGGCCGAGAGCGAGAGCACCGCTGCCGAGCCATGTGCCGTCCGGCTCGACGAGGCCGCCCGGCCCCGCCCGCCCGGCGGCAACGGTTTGCAAGTAGTACGACCAACCACCCCTGCCGACCGTTGCCACGCTGAGCACGGGCTGACGGTAGGAAATGACACTAACTCGCCACCTACCGAGCTGGCGTGTCCGGTCTTGTCCCGTAGCGCCGGAGCGTCGCAGCTGCGACGCTCGCCCGTGCTCCGGCAAGGCTAGGCGGGTGGAGCACCTCGGCGTCGGGTCCGAGCCGCAGCAGCAGCCGACCGAGGAAGTGCTCGTCACCGACGCGCACCGGAACGACGACACGACCGTCGCCGGAGCGCTCGACGGGACCGGCCGCGACTCGGTCGAGGAGCGCCCGGCGGCCCTCGGGCAGCGCGACGAGCGCGAGGGTCGTCGAGTCGCCACCCGTGAACGCGTGGGGCCCGTCGAGCCCAGAGGGCATCGGCCGGCGCTCGAACGTCCCGCCAGCCCGGCGCAACGCCTCGACACGGTCGAGCTGGAACCGTCGCCAGTCACCTGCGAGGTGGCAGTACGCGTCGCAGTAGAAGCGGCCCTCGAGCGCGACGACGCGGTGCGGCTCGACGACCCGGGTCGTCTCGCCGCCGGGACGCGAGCCGAGGTAGTCGATCTCGAGCAGAGCTCGCTCTTCCACCGCCTCCCGGAGGGCCCCGAGATGCTCGGGCGAGTCGAGCTCGACGTCGAGCCTGTCCTCGCCGAGCGCAGCCTCGAGCTTCGCGAGCGCGGAGGCGAGGGGGCCCGACGGGTCGGAGCCGGGGACCGCGAGCAACGCTCGAGCGGCGGCGGCGACGGCGAAACCCTCGTCGGGCGTGAGCCGGGGTGGTCGGCGCAGTACGTCGAGACCGTGCGCGATCACGCGCTCGTCGTCGACGACGAGCTCGAGGAGCTGGTCCGGCGTGTAGGGGGGCAGGCCGCAGCACGCGGCGAGCTCGAGCTCGCCGACGAGGACCCGTTCGTCCAAGCCGAAGCGCTCCGCCAGCTCGGCGATGCTCGCCTCGCCGACTCGCGCGAGGTAGGCGAGCACCGCGAGGAGGCGGCGCAGGCGCTCGCCCGCCCCGGTGAGCTCGTGCGACGCCTTCCGGCCCGGCGTCGCGGGGACGCTCAAAGCCCTGCGGCGCGCACCAGCGCGTCGACGATGGTCGCCCGGATCCGCGCCGGCTCGACGACCTCGACCGCGTCGCCGCAACCGAGCACCCACGAGACGAGCGCCTCCTCGTCGCCGACGGCGAAGCGGAGGCGCACCGAGCCGTCGTCTAGCCTCGCCTCGAGCGCCCCGGGACCGACGAGCGCGAGCGCAGCCCGCGCCTCGCGCACGTCCACCTCGACGACCACTTCGCACACGTCTCGCTCGTCGTCGGTGACCTCACCGGGCCGACCGCTCGGGTCGATACCCGATCCACCCGGGTCGTCTGCCCTGCGGCACGCCCCTGCGCCCGGACCCGGCGACCAAGGAGCGAGCCGCAGCTCGGCGGCGACGTCGAACCCCTCCGGCGGCACGAACCCACCCGGGTCGCCCGGCGTCGGGTCGCCTTCGAGGCGATCGACGCGGAACGTGCGCAGCTCACCCCCGGTGCCAGACGTGCGGTCGCGGCCCACCAGGTACCACGCGCCGGAGCGGAAGAGCAGCCCGTAGGGCTCGACGGCGCGGCGCCGGCCACGGTAGGCGAACTCGACGACGGCTTTGACCCGGACGGCCTGCTGGAGCGGTCCGAGAGCGGGCAGCGAGGGGAGGACCGCGATGGGAGGCACGTCCCCCGGTCCGGACGCGCCGAGCTTCGCTAGCACGTCGCGCCCGAGGTCGCCCTCGATGCGCACCGCCGCGACCGCGAACGCGAGCGCCTGCTCCTCGGCTGGCTCGAGGCCGAGGTCGGGAAGGTAGTAGTCCTCTGCTAGGATCCTATAGCCGACCTGGTCCTCGCCGCCGATCCGCTCGACGGCGACGGGTATCCCGCCGTCGCGCAGGGTGCGCTTGTCACGCTCGAACGCTTGACGTAGGGCGCCTTGCTCGACCGGGTAGCCTGCGACCACGTCGCCGATCTCGCGTAGCGAGATCGGCCGCGGCGTGTCGAGCAGTGCGAGCACGAGGTTCGTGATCCTCTCGAGCCTGTTCGCGCGGAGCACCATGCCGAGCAATCTACGCCGAGCGGCCCACCGGCCGACCTACCCCTACGACCGCTCGGGCAGCACGGGACGACGAGCGCGGGACAACTCGCGCGACACGAGAAGAGGACGACGACGTGGCGACGAGAGCAGAGCTGCGCGACGTGGCGATCATCGCCCACGTCGACCACGGCAAGACAACGCGCGTGGACGCGATGCTCCGGCAGGCCGGTACGTTCCATGCGCGTGAGGAGGTCCCCGACCGGGTCCTCGACTCCATGGATCTCGAGCGCGAGAAGGGGATCACGATCCTCGCGAAGCAGGCCGCGTTCCACTTCGGCGAGCGTCGCCTCAACGTGGTGGACACGCCCGGGCACGCGGACTTCGGTGGCGAGGTCGAACGGGCGCTCGCGATGGTCGACGGGGCGATGCTCCTCGTCGACGCCGCCGAGGGCCCCCGCCCGCAGACGCGCTTCGTGCTCCGAAAGGCCTTCGAAGCCGGCTTGCCGGTCATACCGATCGTCAACAAGGTGGACCGGCCGGACGCCCGCATCGCCGAGGTCATCGACGAGACGCTCGAGCTGTTCTTCGATCTCGACGCGCCGGAGTCGCAGCTCGACATCCCCTGCCTCTTCGGCAGCGCCCGGGACGGCTGGCTCTCCACCGTCCAGCCAGAAGGCTCGGTGGCCGAGAAGCCGGTCGGCGGCGATCTCGCGCCGCTCGTCGACGCGCTCTTCGCCTGGCTGCCGGCCCCCGCCTACACCGACGGTGCCCCGTTGCAAGCACTCGTGACGAACCTCGACGCCTCGCCCTATCTCGGCCGCCTCGCGATCTGCCGAGTCGTCGAAGGCACGATCCGCAAGGGCCAGCAGCTCGCCTGGTGCCGCCGTGACGGCTCGATCGAGCGGGCTCGCTGCGTCGAGCTGCTCGTCGCAGAGGGCCTCGACAGGATCCCGACGGAAGCGGCGGGACCTGGCGAGCTCATCGCGGTCGGCGGCATCGACGAGATCACCGTCGGCGAGACGCTCGCGGACCCCGAGGCGCCCGTCGCCCTGCCTCTGCTCCACATCGACGAGCCGAGCCTGTCGATGACCCTCGGCGTCAACACCTCGCCGCTCGCCGGGCGCGAGGGCTCGAAGCTCACGGCACGGATGGTGCGCGACCGCCTCGACGTCGAGCTGCTCGGCAACGTGGCCATCCGGGTGCTCCCCACCGAGCGACCGGACACCTTCGAGGTGCAAGGACGTGGCGAGCTGCAGCTCGCGGTGCTCGTCGAGATCATGCGGCGGGAGGGCTTCGAGCTCACCGTCGGCAAGCCCGAGGTGCTCACGAGGACGGTCGACGGTGTCCTCCAGGAGCCGATGGAGCGGCTCTCCGTCGAGGTCCCGGAGGAGCACCTCGGCACGATGACCCAGCTCCTCGCGAAGCGCAAGGCACGGGTGGAGAAGATCGTCCACCACGGCACCGGATGGGTCAGCCTCGAGCACCTCGTGCCGGCACGGGGACTCATCGGCATCCGCGGCGAGCTGCTCACCCAGACGAGGGGAACGGCGCAGATCCACCACACTTTCGAGCGCTACGAGCCGTGGCAGGGAGTGATCCGGACTCGCGTCTCGGGGAGCATGGTGGCTGACCGCTCCGGCATGACGACCCCGTACTCGCTCGCGAGCCTCGCGGAGCGGGGGACGCTGTTCCTCGGCCCGGGCGAGGAGGTCTACGAGGGCATGGTGGTGGGCGAGAGCTCCCGGCCGGAGGACATGGACGTCAACCCGACCCGGGAGAAGAAGCTGACGAACATGAGGTCATCGTCCGCGGACCTCCTCGTACGGCTGCCCCCATGGCGCCAGCTCACCCTCGAGCAAGCGCTCGAGCAGGCAGACGAGACCGAGTGCGTCGAGGTGACGCCGGAGACGGTCCGCCTCCGCAAGGTCGTGCTCGACCAGTCGGAGCGTGCCCGGGGCCGCAAGCGCGAGGCGCGCGCGGCCGAATAGCCGGTCGGCGCCCCCGACGAGCTTGCCGCCCGACGACGGGTGCCGTGTGCCGGGTCTCGGTCTGTCAGCCGATGTCGGGATAGAGACGGGTCAGGCGCAAGGGCGCCTTCGTGAGCACGATCGTCGCCAGCAGCCGCTCGTCCCGGGCGCGGACGACGACGAGGGCGACCTCGCCGCCCACGATCCCCGGCGGCCGCCCGTCCACGACGGTCGACGCGTCGAAATGGCCCGAGAAGGCAACCACACAGATCCCGGAGCGCCGCCGGCGCGCGCGCGGCGGTACGCCCTTCTCCGGCGGCCGCAGCGAAGCGAGCGCCCGCGCGAGGACGTCGGCGGTCAGGTAACGCACCCCGGCGAAGTGCCCGAGGTCGTGGACGGCGCCTCGCGCCACCGGCAGCGCCTTGAAGCAGCTGCTCTCCCGCGTCCCGAGGGCATTGCGCGGCGAGGTGCAGCCGGCGGCGAGCAGCCCTGCGCACAGCACGAGGCCGAGGATGCCGGCGCGCCCTCGGGACCCCGAGGGTGGCCGGTGCCGCACGACCGGCAGGGCGATGACGGACGGTCCGGACCGTCGGGCGACCGTCAACACCCACCTGCCGCTCGCACGCCGTCGGTGGCGGCGAGATCAGCACCGCGACCACCAAGCTGCCCGGCGTCACCGGACGCCGGTGCCGGCGAGATCCCGACGTCGTAGGGATCATGGTGCGGGCTACTAGTGACTGCGTAGGGGTGGTCGGCTCCGCTGAGAACCGGGTTCGCTCGGGCCACCTCGGGCTCAGGCGAACCGGAGCGCTCTGCCGTGTACGGGTTGTCTGTCGTGTACGGGTTGTCTGTCGGGTAGGGAGCCGCCAGGGGTTCGTGGGCCCTGACAACGGGGACCGTCGCCGTCGGTTCGTCGTACCAGAGGGACGGCTCTCCCTCGGGCTGCGCCCGCTCGGGCACCTGGCCCCTCCCATCCGGCACTGCCGACGGGGCTTCACCGATCGGCTCCGCCCGTTCCGGGAGGTCGAACTCCCACGGAC
>DAHXNN010000163.1 GCA_027365385.1 Acidimicrobiaceae bacterium
CGAGTCGGCGTTGTTCGGACCTGCCGGCGTGGCCCAAGCGCTCGGTTCGGGCTCGGTGGTCGTCCTCACGAGCACCGTCGGTGCGCCCGGCGCCCGCCGCGTAGCCCGCGGGCTCGAGGCAGCCGGGATCCGGCTGCTCGACGCGCCCGTGAGCGGCGGTCCGGCGCGTGCCGCGTCGGGTGACCTCCTCGCCCTTCTGGGAGGCAGCGCGGAGGCCATCGCCCGTGCCCGGCCTGTGCTCGACCTCCTCGCGTCCACCGTCGTCGTGGTCGGTCCCGACCCAGGCGACGGCCAGGCGATGAAGGCCGTCAACCAGCTCCTGTGCGGAGTGCACATCGCTGCGGCAGCGGAGGCGCTCGCTCTCGCGAAGGGTCTCGGGATCGACCCCGACGCGGCGCTCGCGG
Organism: Acidimicrobiaceae bacterium; assembly: GCA_027365385.1. GTDB lineage: Bacteria > Actinomycetota > Acidimicrobiia > Acidimicrobiales > Bog-793 > JAJZCK01. The sequence continues at coordinate 405 of DAHXNN010000163.1, forward strand.
CGCTCGGGGCGGGTGCCGCGTCGTCGTTCATGCTCGCGAACCGCGGCCCGCGGATCGTCGAGGCGCTCGCCGGTCGTGTGCCCGAGGTGCTCTCCCGGCTCGACATCTTCGTGACGGACATGGGCATCGTCGCAGACGCGGGCCGTGAGGCGGGCGTCGCACGGCCCGTGGCGTCGGCGGCCGAGCAGCTCTACCGGCTCGGGGAGGCTGCCGGTCTCGCGGCGTCGGACGATTCGGTGATCTCCACGATCCTCGGCAACCACCGCCAGACGGCCGGCGCGGCACGTCCCGCGGGGCGCACCGCATGAGCGCGGGGACCTGGGAGGGGTGCGCGTGGCTCAACCCTCCCCCGCAGTGGTCCCTCACTCCTGAGGCGCTGCGGGTGCGAAGTGGCGAGGGGACGGACTTCTGGCGTCACACGCACTACGGCTTCGTCAAGGACGACGGGCACGTGTTCGGCCGCGAGATGACGGGTGACTTCCGCATGACGGTGACGTTCGCAGGCGAGTTCGCCGCGCAGTACGACCAAGCCGGTGTCATGCTTCGCGGGAGCGAGAGCGAGTGGCTGAAATGTGGGGTCGAGTACGTCGACGGCATCCGGCGCGTGAGCACGGTCGTCACTCGCGGCTTCTCGGACTGGTCGATCGTGAGCCCGCCGGAGCTCCCCGAGCGCCTCACGATGGAGGTGACTCGAGCCGGCGATTGTGTCGAGGTACGGTACGTCGTCGGTGCTCCCGAGCTCGTGCGGGTCGCCTACGTCGAGCCGGGGGTGCCGCTGTTCGGCGGAGTCATGTGCGCCTCGCCCCAGGGGCCGGGCTTCGAGTCGGTCTTCGAGCGGTTCGAGATCACGCCGGTCCATTAGGCACGGGGTCTCGACGGCACGGCACGGCACGGCACGGCACGGTCAGGGAAGCCAGGGAAGGGAACGACATGGACACCACGCACCTCGGACGGACGGGCCTCGAGGTCAGCCGGCTCTGCCTCGGGACTATGAACTTCGGGCCGCGTACCCCGGAGGTCGAGTCCCACGTGATCATGGACAAGGCGCTCGCCGACGGGATCAACTTCTTCGACACCGCCAACGTCTACGGAGGTCGCGGAGCGACCGAGGAGATCGTCGGTCGGTGGTTGGCGAAGGGCGACCACCGCTCGAGGGTGGTGATCGCGACGAAGGTCTACAACACGATGGGAGACGCACCCAACCACCGGGGGTTGTCCGCGCTCCACATTCGCCAGGCGTGCGAGGACTCGCTGCGCCGCCTGCAGACCGACCACATCGACCTTTACCAGATGCACCACGTCGACCGGTCGTCGCCGTGGGACGAGATCTGGCAGGCGATGGACACGCTCGTCGCGCAGGGGAAGGTCATCTACGTCGGGTCTTCGAATTTCGCCGGCTGGCACGTCGCCAAGGCCCAGGAGGCCGCTCGTGCCAGGCACTCCTATGGTCTCGTGTCCGAGCAGTCGCTCTACAATCTCGCCGATCGCACCGTCGAGCTCGAGGTCCTCCCTGCGAGTGCGGACTACGGGCTCGGCGTGCTGCCCTGGAGCCCCCTGGCGGGCGGGCTCCTAGGCGGCGCCCTGGCAGGCGCGGCCGGGGGACGGCGGGCGAGCGACCAGGTGAAGGCGCGCCTCGCGAGGCAGAAGAGCCAGGTGGAGGCGTACGAGGCGTATTGCGCCGAGCGGGGCGAGCAGCCCGGCGACGTGGCCCTTGCATGGCTCTTGCACCAGCCGGTCGTGACCGCGCCGATCATCGGTCCGAGGACGCTTGAGCAGCTCGACGCCGCCGAACGTGCGCTCGGCATCACGCTCGACGAGCCTGGCCTTGCCCGGCTTGACGAGATCTGGCCCGGCCCTGGAGGAGCGGCTCCGGAAGCCTATGCCTGGTAGGTGGCGTCGCGGCGCGGGATATTCACGTCGCATGCGACGAGATTGCCTGCGCTCCGTCGTGCCGCTCGGCACGCTGTCTCGTGGACTCCGCGCGTGACGGCGGCGAGAGCCGCCGTCGGAGTCCTGGCGAGCGTCGCGCTCTGCGCGGGCGCGCCCGTCGCCTTCGTGCCGTGGGTCGCGGGCCCTCCCGTCGTGCCCTTGCGGACCCCTGCCGCGCTCGCACCGTTCCCGGGCCACTCGGTCC
>DAHXNN010000129.1 GCA_027365385.1 Acidimicrobiaceae bacterium
TCCGAACTTGCCAGAGAGGATCAGCGCTCTGACGTGTCGTTCCGTCTCGGCCGGCACGGACCGGGTGCACAGCCCGGGCCCGCTCGAGGAGAGCGCCGGGGCGTGCGTCTCGTAACAGGACCGGAGGACCTCCCGGAAGGGGCCGTCGAACGGTTTGACGACGGTCCCCACGAGAGCGATCCTCCCACCCGGGCGAAGTGCAGCCGCTGCCTGGGCCGGACCTGCGGCCGGGTCGACCCACCGCCAGGCGTGCCCACTCACGACGAGGTCGAAGACGCGCCCGCGCGGGTGCCAATCCTCGAAGCGGGCCACGTCGACCGCGACACCCGACGCTCGCGCCGCCGCCGCCATCTGCTCGTCGAACTCCACGCCGAGAACCGCGCAGCCGCGAGCGGCGAGAAGCCGCGAGGCGGTACCGGTGCCGCAGCCAACGTGGAGCACTCGGCGTGCGCCGACGACGAGGTCGACGACGAGGGCATCCGGGTAGCCGGTCAGCAGGTCCTCGCGTCCTATCCGGCCCCCGACGCCGGGCGCTCCCCGGCGGAGCTCTGTCTCGAGCGGAGCGTCCCGCTCCCACGTGCAAGTCATCGCTCGCCGCCGAGGGGCGCGATCTCGCTGTCGAGCCGTGGTCGGGGCGTACCGTGAGTGCGAGAGCTTCGGGCGCGCCATCCGAGGACGGCGACCACCGCGCCTCCGGCACCGAGCATCGCGAGACCGGCAGCCTCGACTGCATCGGTCCCGTTGTCGTAGGGGAGCCACAGGTACTCGTCGAAGAAGCGCGTCAGTCCCCAGAGCCCGGCAGCGGTGGCGGCAACGACGCCGACCAGTCCGATCCTGCCGGCGACACGGCGCTCCACCGCGAGCGCGACGAGGTAGACAGCGGCGCACTCGGCGGCCTGGAAGAGCGGCACGGGCAGGCGCTTGCCGACCTCGCCTGCGTAGTACATGCCGATCCAGGAGCTGGTCGGCCTGCCGCCGCCCGCGATCATCAGCTGCGGACCGAGCAGACGACCGAGCGCCCACGAAGCGACGAGAACGGGGGCGGCCAGGTCGGCGAACGGTCCGACGCGCAGCTGGGGGCAGCGGCGGCGGGCGCTCAGGATCGCCGTCGGGATCGCGAGGACGAGTCCCCCGAACGAGGACAGGCCCCCGTGCCAGATCGCGCCGATCTCGATCGGATGCTGGGAGTAGTAGCCGACGTTGGCGACGACGTGGACGATCCTCGCCCCGAGGATCGCGGTGACGACGATCCAGACGAAGGTCGAGCCGAGCCACGCGCTCGGGTAGCCGTTGTCCCGCAGGCGCCTCGCCAGGTAGCGGTAGCCGAACCAGAACGTCAAGGCGAGACCGATCCCGTACGTGTGGACCTCGAGGGGCCCGATGTGGAAGGCGACGGGTACGGGTCTCACGGCAAGTCCTCTTCGCTCCAGTGCTCGATCGGTCTCCACCTGCGGTGACCAGATCTCGACGGGGTGTCGAGCGTTCGCGCCGACCAGTATGGCGCGCGGCCGTGACCCTCCGGTTTCCGCCCGGCGCTCCTGTCTGTGCCGGCACGCCGGGTCCGGCTCGGGGCTCGCCAGCATCCTGCCGGCGCTCTTGCGCCCGCCTGCGCCTTTGCGTCCGGCCAAGGTGCGGGCGAGTGCCGCCGGTGGCAGTGCTCACCTACGATCGACTACCAATGGACCGGCGCCGCTTCCTCCAGGGGCTCGGCGTGCTCGGGAGCTCCGTGCTCGCCGGCGGGGCGATCGCAGGCTGCGCCGGACCGGCGGCCGACCGCCACAGGAGCACGGCTGCCCGGCGCGCGTCGCCGCGGCGCCGTGTCGCGGTCTCGGTGCACGAGGTCGACGGCCTCCCGGTCGCAGATTGGGTCGTCGAGGAGAACCGGCGCCCGGGAACCCTCGCGTGGGTGATCCATCCCCAGCCCATGCCCCGCGGGGCGTTGCCCGGTTGGCCCGCGCCGATCGAGGGGTTCGCGGACCGTGTCAGCTACGTCGGGGGCGAAGAGGTCGGGCTCTACGTCAGCACGACAGCCACGTCCTTTCGCGCCGAGGTCTACCGCATGGGCTATTACCAGGGGCACGGAGCGCGTCTCGTCGAGACGACCGGCGAGCTCACCGGTCGTGTCCAGCCGGTCCCCGCGCTCGAGAGCGTGACGAACACGATCGAGTGCCGGTGGGCGCGCTCCGCCGGCATCGAGGTCGGCAAGGACTGGCCGCCTGGCGCTTACCTCGTCAAGCTCGTCGGCAGCTCGGGCGAGCGCCACTACGTGCCGTTCACCGTGCGCGACGACGCGAGCACGGCTGCCATCGTCGTGCAGAGCTCGGTGACCACGTGGCAGGCGTACAACCTCTGGGGGGGCTACAGCCTCTACGGAGGTGCGCCGACAGGTGCGCTTGCGGACAGGTCCCGTGTCGTGTCGTTCGACCGTCCCTACCGCAACCCCGACCAGAACGGCTCCGGTGACTTCCTCGGCAACGAGTATCCCTTCGTCTCCCTCGCCGAGCGCCACGGGCTCGACGTGACATACTGGACCGACGTCGACCTGCACCGCCGTCCGGAGCTGCTCGCCCGCCACCGTTGCCTCGTGAGCCTCGGCCACGACGAGTACTGGTCGTGGCAGATGCGCTTCGACGGCGTCATGGACCACCTCGCGACCGGGACCAACGTCGCCTTCCTCGGCGCGAACGCCTGCTACCGCCAGATCAGGCTCGAGACCTCGCCGCTCGGTGAGGACCGGCGGGTCGTCTGCTACAAGGACGCGCAGGCCGACCCGATCTACGCGTCCGACCCGAAGCTCGCGACCGGAGTGTCGTGGGCGACCGACCCGGTCCCGTACCCGGAGTCGGAGATGATCGGCGTGATGTACCAGGCCTACGGCGCAAGCGCGCCGCTCGTCGTCGCCGACTCGTCCTCGTGGGTGTATGCCGGGACCGGGCTGGCCGACGGGGACGAGATCTCCGGGGCACCGCGCGGCCAGCAGGTGGTCGGGTCGGAGTTCGACGGCTTCGAGCCCGCTCTGCCTGGCCCGCGGAACGTCGAGATACTCGCGCACTCGCCGACGACCAGCGTCGGCGGTCGGCTCTGGTCGGACGCGAGCTACTACACGCGAGACGGTGGCGGGGGAGTCTTCGCTACGGGCACGGCGAGCTGGGTCCAGCTCCTCTGGGATGGTTCGCCTCCGCTCGACAATGGGCTCAGCTTCGGCGTGTCCCCGGCGGTCGTGCCGCTCACGCGCATCACGCTCAACGTGCTTGCGGCGCTCGCGCGTGGTCCGGCCTCCGCGTCGCACCCCTCGGCCGCGAACTGGCACAGGTTCTACTCGCCCGACACTCCGGCCGTGCGGAGCGTGGACGTGCCGTAACGGGCACGCGCGGCCCTACCTCACGGAGCGAGCCCCTCCTTCGCCGGAGCGCCGCCTGTGAGCGAGCCTCCGCGCGGAGCGGCCCCGGGTAGCCGGGCAGCTCGCGCCGCCCAGTCTCCCCGGGGCCCCGTCCGTCGGCCGCAGGACGCTACGCCCGCCCACCTTCCGGCGAGCCAGGCACGCTGGCGACCTGACGGTCGCCCGAGGCCACCCACGTGCTCCTGGGAGCGCCGCCCGTGACCTCACCCTGCCACCACCAGCAGGCACACACCCTCAGGACCGACCTGCCACCATCCCTTGCGGGAACGAAAGCCTGACCGCCCAGCTTGTGTGTGTCGTGCTCGCTGCATGCAGTCTGCGCCGAGCGCGCGGGAAGGTCAACAGCTAGGGACAAGATCCCGAGGATGTCGACAGGAATCTCCGCTCGTCCCCCGCATGTCCTCAGATTGTGAACAGCATCGTCCACAGGAGACCGCCGTAGGCGTGGCCGACGACGCGACGCAGGCCGGCGCGACGCAGGCTGCGACCCCGCTCGACACGGTCCCGTGGCTGTGGACGCGAGAACGGGCCAGCTTTGCGCTGGCCCGTTCTGTCGCATCAATGAGGTATCTGGATCGGGCACTGTGCTCATGCACGACCCATAGCTGTGATGCCACGCCGCCTAAGCGTTCGCGAACTCGGAGAGAGCTCTTCGAAGTCTATGCCGTGAACGGGTGTCTACCCCTGACGGCCTGTGCTGACTCGTGACGCCGACTGGCACGTACCACAGCTCGAACGCAGCCCGGACCGGGGTCCGGGCATCAGCAGTCCGGTGGAGCTTCCTCCTCGGACGAGTCACACGCTCTCACGCCGACTCTCCTTTCTCCGTTGATTTCCTTGACTTTCTCTGCCCCTTGGCTTCTGCGGTCGGGGCTATGACCATCGTGCGCCTCCCCGGCCCCGATGTCAACGGCATCCACCGAGACGTGCGGTCATTGCAATGTCATCGACATGATTCCGAGGGGTCGCACGAAGAGCGCCTCATCCGTTCACGAGGACGGCAGCGCCGGTGACGCGGTCGCCAGCGAGGTCGGCCAGGGCGTCACCGGCCCGGTCCAGCTCGTAGGTCACCGTCGAGACCCGGACGTGCAGGCGCGATGCGATCTCCAGGAGCTCGATCCCGTCCTGTCGGGTGTTGGCCGTAACGCTGCAGACGCTCCGCTCCTCGAACAGGTGGCGGTCGTAGTCGAGCGGAGGGATGTCGGTCATGTGGATCCCGGCAATGGCGAGCGTGCCGCCACGGTCGAGCGCGTCGAGGGCGGGCGGGACGAGGGTGCCGACGGGCGCGAAGAGGATCGCAGCGTCGAGCGGCTCCGGCGGCGCGTCGTAGGCACCCGCGGCGCTCGCGGCGCCGAGGTCGAGAGCGAGCTCGCGCGCCTCGGCCGAGCGCGTAAGCACGTGGACGGCAGCGCCTTGTGCGATCGCGATCTGCGCGGTGATGTGCGCGGATGCGCCGAAGCCGTAGATGCCGAGCCTGCCGCCGGGCGGCAGGTTGGCACGTCGTAGTGCGCGATATCCGATGATGCCGGCACAGAGCAGCGGCGCTGCATGCACGTCGTCGAGCGCCTCGGGCAGGCGGTAGGCGAACTCCTCGTCCGCGAGCGCGTGCTCCGCGTAGCCCCCGTCGCGGTCCCAACCCGTGAAGCAGGGGTCGGTGCACAGGTTCTCCCTACCTGCGACGCAGTACCGGCAGCGCCCGCAGCTACGGGCGAGCCAGGCGATCCCGACCCGGTCGCCGAGGGCGAACCGGTTGCAGCCCTCTCCGAGATCGTCGACCGTGCCGACGATCTCGTGGCCTGGGACGACGAGCGGTCGCCGGGGCTCGAGGTCACCTTCGGCGAGGTGGAGGTCGGTACGGCACACTCCGCATACCTGCACCGCGACGCGGATCTGTCCGGAACCTGGGCGCGGCAACGGGCGATCGACGCGCACGAGCGGCCGCCTGTCGGCCGGGCCGGGCCGCCCGACCGCCCACCCGCGCGAGGTCACGCCCTCCACGTGCTAGGCGTCCAGCGACTTCACCGATGCGATCAGCTCGCCGAGACCCGCCTTTGCGTCCGCGAGAAGCATCTCGGTGTTGGGGTCCGTGTAGAGCTCGTTGTCGATCCCGGCGTAGCCGTGCCCGAGCGAGCGCTTGATGACGATGACGTGGCGGGCCTTGTCGACGTCGAGGATCGGCATCCCGGAGATGGCGGTGCCCGCCCTGCGCGCCGCAGGGTTCGTCACGTCGTTCGCCCCGATGACGAGCGCGACGTCTGCCTGGGGGAACTCGGGGTTGACCTCGTCCATCTCCTTGAGCGACGTGTAGGGGACGTTCGCCTCGGCGAGGAGCACGTTCATGTGGCCCGGCATCCGACCCGCCACCGGGTGGATCGCGAAGGACACCTCGGCCCCCCGCTGCTCGAGCTGGGTCGCGAGCTGCGCGACCTCGTGCTGGGCCTGGGCGGCGGCAAGGCCGTATCCGGGGACGATGATGACCTTGCTCGCGTAGGCGAGCTGGATGGCAGCGTCCGCGACGGAGATCTGGCGGACCTCACCTCCGACGGCCGTGACCGAGACGGCGGAGTCGCCGGTGCCGAACCCCCCGACGACGATGTTCGCGATCGAGCGGTTCATCGCGTCGGCCATCAGCTTGGTGAGGATCGCCCCCGAGGCGCCTACGAGAGCCCCGGCGATGATCAGAGCCGTGTTGTCGATGACGAAACCTGCCATGGCGACAGCGGTGCCCGTAAGCGCGTTCAGGAGCGAGATGACGACGGGCATGTCCGCTCCGCCGATGGGCATGACCATCGTCACGCCGAAGCCGAGCGACGCGAGCACCACCCCGACGAGGACCCATCCGCTGTGGGAGCCGGCAACGAGGTAGCCGCCGCCGCCGAGCATCACTGCGACGAGGGCGGCGTTGACGACCCGGACTCCCGGGAAGACGAGCGGCTGGCCGGGCACCCAACCCTGGAGCTTCCCGGCTGCGAGCAGCGACCCGGTGAAGGTGATTGCGCCGATGATGACGTCGAGGGCCGTCGGGACCATGATCCGTGACGGGAACGACGGGTCGTGGGTGCCGATGATGCGGACGAAGTCGGCGACGGCGACGAGTGCAGCTGCGCCGCCCCCGACCGCGTTGAAGATGCTCACGAGCTGAGGGATCGCGGTCATCTTCACCGTGTCCGCAGAGCGCAGGCCCACGATGCCGCCGAGCAGTGTGCCTCCGCCGAGGACGGCCCAGCCGGTCGCCGTTATCCCGCCGTCGTCCGCGAGGCGTGCGACCGTCGCGGCGACGGCGATGGCCATGCCGATCGAGGAGAGCCGGCTTCCCTGGCGCGCGGTGGCGGGCGAGTTCATGAGGTGCAATCCGACGACGAAGCCGACCGCGGCTGCGAGGTAGGCGAGAGAGGTGACGATCTCGATTGTGCTCACGGTGACGTGGTCCCCTCCCCGGCGCCAGCGGTGGAATCGCGGGGCGGCGGAGCCGGGGCCCGACGGAACATCTTCAGCATCCGTCCGGTGACGCGGTAGCCGCCGACGACGTTCATCGCGGCGAACGTCGCCGCGATGAACGCGAGGACGTAGCCGACCGTGTCGTGTGCCTGGGCCGCCGTGAGCATCGCGCCGACGAACACGATGCCGTGGATCGAGTTCGCCGCCGACATGAGCGGCGTGTGCAGCGTCGAGGGGACCTTGCTGATCACCTCGAAGCCGACGAGGAGGCTGAGGACGAAGATGCTGATGTCGGCGAGCAGGTTGCTGGTCATCGGCTAGCTCCTCCGTGCGACTCGCCGACGAGCACGGCAACCGCCGGTTGGACGACGCTGCCGTCGTGTGTGACGACCACCCCTGCCTGGATCTCGTCGCCGAGGTCGACCACGAGCTGCCCGTCGTGCACGACGTGGGCGAGCAGTGCGCAGGCGTTGCGGGAGAACGCCGCCGATGCGGCACCGGGTACCTCGGCCGGCAGGTTGCCCGCGCCGACGATCGTGACACCCCCGGGCGTCACGATCGTCTCGCCGTCCACGGACCCCTCCACGTTGCCGCCGAGAGCGCTAGCAGCGACGTCGACCACGACGGTGCCCGGCCGCATCTGCACGAGGGCGGTCGAGGTCACGAGAAGGGGCGGGCGCCGTCCGGGCACCTGGGCAGTGGAGATGACGATGTCCCGGCGTGCGATGTGAGCGTTGAGCTCTTCCTGCTGGGCCGCCTGCTCGTCGGCGGTGAGCTCGCGGGCGTAGCCACCGTCGCCTACCGCCGAGGGCGATGCGCCGAGGGCGAGGAACTTCGCGCCGACGGACTCGACCTCCGCCTTCGTCGCAGGGCGGACGTCGTAACCGGTGACGATCGCACCGAGGCGGCGTGCCGTCCCCATTGCCTGGAGGCCTGCGACGCCGGCTCCGAGGACGAGGACGTCAGCGGGCTTCGACGTCCCCGATGCGGTGATGAGCAGCGGGAAGAAGCGGCCGAAGGTGTCCGCTGCGAGCACTGCCGCCTTGTAGCCGGCGATGTTCGCCTGTGAGGTGAGGGCGTCCATCGTCTGTGCCCTGCTGAGGGTCCTCGGGAGCCCGTCGAGGCTGAGCGCGGTGACGCCGCGCTCAGCCAGATCGCGGGCCAGATCGGGGTCGGTCAGTGGCTGGAGGAGGCCGAGGACGGCCTGCCCGGCCCGGAGCGCGGTGACGACTCCGGGCGGTGGCTTGCGCACGGTGACGACGATCCCCGCTCGCTCGACGGCCTCTTCCCGGCCTGTCACCGTGGCTCCCGCCGACCGGTAGGCGTCGTCGGAGTGCCACGCAGCCGAGCCCGCTCCGGCTTCGACGACGAGGGCCATCCCCGACCCGCGGAGCCGGGCGACGTCGTCGGGGACGATGGCGACCCGCCGCTCCCGCGGCCACTCCTCCTTGAGGACGCCGATGACGAGGCCCCCCTGCGCGGTCGTCCCGCTCGGAGCACCTGGCGTGGTCTCGCTCATCACCCTCCCCCGCCGTCACCGTCTCCCGCCCACCTGGCAGAGCTCCGGCTTAGACCTGCACGCTACCTGATGCCGATATACGTCAACTCCGGCACACGACGACCGATCTCGCGTGCCGGCCCGAGCGTCACCGCGTCGTGCCGGCGCGCGAGCCGGAGGGCCGCTAGCTTGCTCGCGTGTGCTTCTCGCCCGAGGCCGATCTCGTGGGCGGGGCGGTCATCGCTGCAATCGGGGTCGACGCTCTCCGCCACGTCCACCAGCGGCACGGGCATGTGGCGATAGCATCCCTGCCGCTTCTGCTCGCCGCCCACCAGCTCGACGAGTCGCTCGTCTGGCTGGGCCTGGAGGGCCACGTGCCTCACTCGGTCGAGCACATCGCCGTGTGGATCTACCTCCTCGTGGCCTTCGTCGTGCTCCCGACCTTCGTGCCCCTCGCCGTGCTCGCCTTCGAGCCGACCTGGCGCCGCAAGTGGATGATGGCGCCCTTCGTCGCGCTCGGGCTGGTGGTCTCGGGGATCCTCGCGCACGCAATGGTGCGTGACAGCTTCAGCGCCGGGATCAGGCCCTACCATATTGCATACAGTCTGCATATGGGTGATGCGCTCCCAGTCATCGTCTGCTACGTCGTCGCGGTCTGCGGGGCACTCTTGCTCTCAGGGGACCGTCACGTCGTGCTCTTCGGGCTCGTCAACGTCGTCGCCATAGCGGTGATCGCCCGGTTGACGGTCGACGGCTTCGCCTCGGTGTGGTGCGGGTGGGCGGCAGTGTCTAGCGGCGCGATCGCCGCGCACATGCGCTTCTCGAGGCCGCACCAGGCTGTGCCCTCCGCCGTCGTCGCCTGA
>DAHXNN010000184.1 GCA_027365385.1 Acidimicrobiaceae bacterium
GCTCGTAGGGGAGCACGGCCTGGGTCTGCGCGCCGAAGAAGTCGCCGTACCAGACGGCGAGCAGGCCGAGAAGGACGGGGACGTTCCTCGCGAGCGGCGCTGTGCGGAAGTGCTCGTCCATCTCGTGGAAGCCGGCGAGCAGCTCGCCGAACGCGTCGGGCCCGATCGCAAGCATGGTCGAGAGGCCGATCGCGGAGTCCATCGAGTACCTGCCGCCGACCCAGTCCCAGAAGCCAAACATGTTCGCCGTGTCGATGCCGAACTTCCCGACACGCTCCGCGTTGGTCGACACCGCGACGAAGTGCTTCGCGACCGCCGCCTCGTCCCCGAGCTGCGCGACGAGCCATGCGCGCGCCGAGCGGGCGTTGGTCAGGGTCTCGAGGGTGCCGAAGGTCTTCGACGAGACGACGAAGAGCGTCTCTGCGGCGTCGAGGTCCTGAGTCGCCTCCACGAGGTCCGTCGCGTCGACGTTCGAGACGAAGCGGAAGGTCATGTCCCGGCGCGACCAGTGGCGCAGCGCCTCGTAGGCCATCACGGGCCCGAGATCCGATCCGCCGATGCCGATGTTGACGACGTTGCGGATGGGTCGGCCCGTGTGCCCGCGCCACGCACCGGACCGGACGCGCTCCGCGAAGTCCGCCATCTTGTCGAGGACCTCGTGCACCTCGCGCACGATGTCGACGCCGTCGACGACGAGCGAGGCCTCGCGCGGCATGCGGAGCGCGACGTGGAGCACCGCCCGGTCCTCCGAGACGTTGACGTGCTCGCCCCGGTACATCGCATCCCGGCGCTCGGCGACCCCCGACTCCTCGGCGAGCCGCACGAGCAGCGCCATCGTCTCGTCGGTGACACGGTTCTTCGAGTAGTCGAGATAGAGCCCGGCGGCCTCGGCGACGAGGCGCTCCCCCCGCCCGGGGTCCTCGGCGAACAGCTCACGCAGGTGCCGGCCGGAGATCGCAGCATGGTGCGACTCGAGCGCGCGCCACGCGGCCCGCTGACGCAGGGGGGTCTCGGTCATGGCCACGCGTCTCCCGTCGGTCGGCTCGTCCGTTGCGAGCGGCGTCGGTCAGGTGCCACGTGGTGCGGCCGCCCAGGTCGGGACGGCAGCTCCCGGCGCGTGCCCGGCTCCCGACCGAGCGTAGGGCATCGAGTCGCCCACGGTCATGCCGGACCAGGTGGGCGCTCGTACCGGTCCCGACAGCGCCGTCGGACGCACGCTGCCGGCCTGGTGCAGCGCCGCCGGCCCGCCGGTGGGCCCTCAGGCGCGCGCGTCGAAGATGGGCGACGCCGGCTGCGGGCCGGCCGGCGAGGTAGCGAGCAGCTTCGACGCGTTCGCGACGGCCGCGGAGAGGGCGGACGAGCCCTGCGTGATGTAAGGAGGGAACAGACCGGCGAGGGACTGGGGTGTGAGCCTCCCGTGGATCGCGCCGATCTGGCGTGCCGCGGCGATGACGAAGGCGAAATCCTCGACCGAGCCGGCGTTGCCCTGCGCGACGTAGCCGGCTCCGCTCACGACCGCCCCGCTCGGCGAGATGACGACGCCGGTCGCGGCGGCGATCAGGCTCCGGTCGCTCGGCGTGAGCGCGCTGAGGACCCCGGCCGCCGGGTCCTCGGTGCCCGGCCGGGCAGACGCGCTCAATGGCGGCGCGCTGGCTGCCGTTGTCCTTACCGGCACGGGGATGACCGGCACGGGGATGACCGGCACGGGGATGCCGGCGGGACTCTGGATCGGCGAGATGGTCATCGGCGCTTGGCCTCGTGTGTCGGCTCGAGGGTGGACCCGCAGCCTCCGTGAAGGAGACCTCGACGCTAACGGCACGGTAGGGGCGGTCCTTGAGAGGTGCCGCGGCCGCCCACGTCCGCCGGGGCGGGCTAGCCGACCTCGGCGGTACCGCCCACGTCGCCGAGGCCACCTGCGGTGACGACATGGCGGTCGTAGAGCTTCGTGAGCTTGCGCTCGGCGACGATCGAGCAGAACGGTACCGTGCCGGCCAGCAGCACGAGCACCATGCGTCCCGTCGGGACCCGTAGCTTCCTCGTGAAGTCGAAGGCGACCACGAGGTAGACCATGTAGCAGAAGCCGTGGATCGTGCCGACAGTGTTGACGACCTCCGGCTTGCTCGCGGCGAACTGCAGCGGGATCCCGACGAAGACGAGGATCGCGAGCAGCGTGGCGGTGACGTAGGCCATGACCCGGTACCGGACGAGGACGGCGCGCTCCACGTCGGCCGAGGCTACCGGACGTCGCTCGGGCCCGGGTCGCGCCCTGCGACGTCATCGCAATGTCACGGCAGAATCCTTGACCCTCGCAGCGCAGCCTGCAAGGATCACGCACCAACCGGTCCGCCGTCAGAGGTGCTCCGGCGCGCTGACGATCGTGAGATGTCGGGGAGGCGGGTAAGCCATGGCAGTCACGGTGGATGGTCCCGAACGGTCCGATATGGAGGCGAGCGACCGCCAGCTGAAGCGGGTGCTCTCTCGTAGCCAGCTCCTGATGCTCTCGCTCGGTGCCATCATCGGGTCGGGCTGGCTGTTCTCCGCGCTCACGGCGGACTCGCTCGCTGGCCCGGCGTCCTACGTCTCGTGGATCGTCGGGGGACTCCTCGTCCTTTTCATCGCGCTCTCCTACGCCGAAGTGGCGACGATGCTGCCCCGCTCCGGCGCGATCGTCCGCTACCCGCACCTCACCCACGGTGGCTACACCGGGTTCATCCTCGGCTGGGCGTACTTGCTCGCGAGCGCCTCCGTGCCCGCTATCGAGGCGATCGCGACGGTGCAGTACATCGGACCGCAGGCCCCGGCCAGCTGGCACCTGCTCCAGTCTCCGGTGACGACGTCGTCGATCATCAACTTCCCCGAGGGCTGGCTGTTCACCGTCGTCCTGCTGCTCGGCTTCTTCTTCATCAACCTCTACGGCGCGCGCTTCCTCGGCCGGTTGAACAACACGGTGATGGTGTGGAAGGTGGCAATGCCCGTCCTCACCTTCATCTTGATCTTCTTCCTGTCGTTCCACAGCCACAACTTCGCGCCACCGGGAGGCGAGGCGACCGCTGGCTGGCACGAGGTCTTCTACATCATCCCGGGTGCAGGGATCATCTTCTCGTTCCTCGGGTTTCGCCAAGCGCTCGACTTCGGAGGCGAGGCGCGCAATCCCCAGCGGGACATCCCCTTCGCGACGATCGTGTCGGTCCTCATCGGCATCGTCATCTACACGCTTCTCCAGATCGCCTTCACCGGCGGTATCGTCTGGCACTTCTTCGGGTTGAAGGTCAACGACTACGCAGGCCTCGGGGCACCTTCGAGCGCTGCTGGCCACATCCTCGTCACGGCGAGCCCCTTCTACGCGATCATGAAGGCGTCGGGCGTCGCGTTCCTCGTCTCGGTCATGTCGTACCTGCTCATCGCCGACGCGATCGTCTCTCCCGCGGGTACCGGTTACATCTACCTCGGGACCGGGGGGCGGACCATCTACGGCATGGGAGTCAGCGGCTACTTCCCGAAGCAGTCGGTGCGGATGAGCCCGCGGACCAAGATCCCCTGGGTTGCCCTTCTGGCTTCGCTGCTCGTCGCGATCGCGTTCTCGGCCCCGGAGAAGAGCTGGTTTGGACTGGTCGGCATCATCACGTCGATGACCGTCTTCACCTACATCATGGGTGGCGTCAGCCTGCAGATCTTCCGCAGGACGGCGCCTGACCTCGCTCGTCCCTACCGCCTCGGCGCGGCGGGCTTCTGGGCACCGGTCTCGTTCCTCGCCGCGACGGCCATCGTCTACTGGTCCGGCTTCGCGACCGACGTCGAGCTGATCGCGTTGCTGTTCATCGGCCTGCCGCTCTATACGTGGTTCTTCGCCGGCCCACGCGGCCTGATGAACCGCTGGGCGGCCAACGTGGTCGGTGTCGTGTTCCTCGTGGCGTGGGTCCTTCTGCTGCACTGGGGCCACTGGATCCTCTCGTCCGCCGTGGCCACGGACCCGAAGGAGCACGCTCCCTTCGTGCTCTGGTACGTGCTTGTCTGCGTGGCGGTCTACGCCTTCACGGCTGCGTGCTGGCTGTTCGGCTCGAACGAGGGCCGCCATCTGGTAGTCCGGTCGATCTGGCTGATCACCTACATCCTCGCCGAGGTGCTCCTCTCCTACTACGGAGCGTTCGGGGTCACTGCCCACATCCCGAAGCTGCTCACCTTCCCGATCGACACGATCTGGGCCCTCGTGATCGGCCTCGCCTGCTTCTACTGGGCGGTGGCGAGTGGCTACGAGACCGACGAGATCCGCACGATCACCGACACCGGGTCAGGTCTCGTCCCCGACGACTCGGTGGGCACTGTGCAGGGCTGAGCCCGACTGCAGCCCGGGCGCCACAGCGCACCCCCGCACAGCGCAACCCCCGCACCCCCGCACCCCCGCACCCCCGCACAGCGGAGCTCGTGCGGCGCGCCGTGTATCGAGCGGAGACGGGCTATAGGTTGTCCGGCGGTCC
>DAHXNN010000201.1 GCA_027365385.1 Acidimicrobiaceae bacterium
CGCAGGAGGTGGGGTCGCCATCGCAGCGGGGGTCCTCTTCCCGCCGGGTGCACCGTCGGACACCGTCCTCGGCCACCTCACCGCCATCACTCGTACCGGGTCCCAGACCGTCGACCTCGGACCGGCACCTGCCTCCGCGACCGATGTCTCCGTCACCTTGACCTGCCTTTCCGCTGGCAGGTTTGGCTTCCCCGACGGGTCGATCCTCCGCTGTTCTGCCGACGCGAACGGCACCGTCGTCGACGAGAAGGCCACGGAGATCATCCCACTCGCACCCGGCCAGCACAGCGTGAGCATCACCACGAGCACGGACGCGTCGTGGACGCTGCAAGCTGAGTACGTCGACCGGGTCACGACCTCCTGGGGCACGAACGCGTCTGGTCAGACCTTCGGTGTCGCGAACGGCAACGGCACTCCAGACCTCGTTGCCGTGACGATCGACCACGGTAGCGTCGAGGGCTACGTCAGCGCTAGCGATCTCGCCTGCGCGTCTGGTAGCACGGAGGTTCACTCACCGGCCGAGGCACTTGCCTGGGACGAAGCCTCGAAGCACCGCGACATCTCCGTCCCGGTCTATGAGAGCAACGGGATAACCGTCATAGGCTCCTTCGTCGTCGGCAACGCGTACGGACATCACGCGACGACCGTCCCGCTCTCTTCGCTGGCTCTCCGCTGCACGACGAGCGGGAGCGGTTGAGCTCACCACGAATGGCAGCTCCGTCCACGTGCCAGATGGGTGCGTCACGGGAAAGATCGACCAGTCATCCCGTCCAGGTCCACGGCACGCCACATCAGGCGGATGCCTCGTCGACGTGGGAGTACGCCGTCGAGATCTCCGCCGGCTGCCGCTGTGCACCGCGACCCGTGGCGCGAGACGGTACCGTCCGACCGGTGGCGGGTGATCGGGTGTCAGAGCGTACGGCGAAGATGCCGGCGCGTGCTGTGGCGGACGATCGCCGCGCTGAAAGTGACGATCAGCCCCAGTGAGGTCACCACGCACCGACGCGAACAGCTCGAGGCCGGCGCCGCCGAGCGTGCCACGGGCCACGACGGTGCTCGTCGAGCCGAGGCCACCCTCGGCACGCTCCACCGTCACCTCGAGCGCGAGACCGGCGAGCGTGCCGGTGAGCTCCGCCCGGTCGAAGAGGTAGCCACCTGACTCGTGGAGGAACCTCCCGCGGAGGTCGACCTGCTCGCTCCCGAGCGTGCCGGCAAGGACCACCGACTGCCCGCGGGTCTCGGCCTCACCCTGCTGCTCGGTCGCGCCGGGAGGCCCGGTCACAGCCGACGGCCCGGTCGCACCCGACGGCTCGGTCGCACCCGACGGCTCGGTCGCAGCGGAGGGCCCGGTCGACCCTGCGTGGCGTGGGGAGGCGTCGTCGACGTGCCAGCGAGCCTCGAGCACAGCACCCGCGACCGTCCCCGACGCGTGGCCGCCACGAGAGGCCGTCACAAGCGCGACGCGCACCGGTGCGCCGGCGGCGACACCTGCGAGAGTGCCGTCGTCCCGATGGTAAAGCTCGACCCTGGCCGCATCGGGCACGTCGGAGAGCTGCCCAGTCTCGACGAGCTCGTCGGGGAAGCGTGCCGTCCGCCGCAGCGGCATCCCCGGCGTGACGGCGGCGCCCGTCCATGGCCGGGGTCGTCCGGGCGCGCTCGCGTCGCCACCCGCGCCGAGGACCGTGCCGCAGCTCTCGCAGTAGACGAGCAGGCGCGCCTCTTCTTCGGCGAGGACGAGGACGCGCCGGGCCCGGTCGGTGAAGCGCTCGAACACTTACGACGCCGGGACCGTACGAAGCGGGCGCTCAAGAGCCAGCAGAGGTCGCACGAGTGGCTCCAGTCGGCACGCGCCGCGATCCATCGAGGGCGATTATCCCACCGTCGAGGGGGACCTGACGATCAGCACCACGACGCGTCCATCGAGCATCGGTCAGCTCAGAACACGAGATGCCGTCACGGTTATCGCGGGTCCAATCCGCACGAGCGCTCGGCGACGAGTCAGCGAGCCATCGAGCCATCGAGCCCGACAACGTCGACGCAAAGGGTCGCTACGACCTCGTACGTGCCAGGAGGAATGGCAGCCGGCGAGTCCGGCAAACAGGACGCGGTGCCGAAAATCAGGTGCAGCTCTCGACTCTCGTGTTCACGGAGGTCAACCAAGATGCCTGCTGCCGTCAACCATCCAGTGAACCGACCGGCCATTGCGTCGTCGCCACAACGTCGCACACCGGCAGTGACCGTAGGGCTCGTGAGAAAGCGGATCGGATCGGCTCCGCGATTGGTGAGCCGTGCCGTGCCGTGCAGGTCGTCGCCGGCGGTGACGACGCCCAGGCCCACGTCGAAGGAGATCCCGAGCTGAGCCAGGTCGACCATGCTGCTCGGAACTCGCCTGGGCTCTGAGGAAAGCACGGCCCAAATGATGCCACGACAGGTTGCTCGTGCCGCCCTCGGCGACCGTGCGCCTCTCACGCTCGTTACCCCGATCGGAGCATCCTCGTCCTCACGAGCCTCGCAGGCGGGGAGAAGCACGGCTACGCGTTGCTCAAGGACGTCGTAGACGTCGCCGGCGTCCGGCTGGGTCCCGGGACGCTCTACGGCTGCCTCGCGAAGCTCGAGCAGGCCGGACTCATCGAGGCGCTGGCGGCCGACGAGCGCCGTCACCCCTACGAGATCACCGACGCCGGCCGTGCGTTGCTTCTCGAGCGCCTGTCTGCATCCGCGCGCGTCGCAGAGATCGGCCTTTCCCGCATCGCGGGGACGATGTCGTGAGCGACTGGCTCCAGAAGCTCTGCTCCGTCGCATACCCACGCGCCTCGCGGGACCGCTACGAAGACGAGCTGTCCGAGCTCTGCGCGGAGATGCTCGCGCAGAAGGAGACGTCGAGGTGGCGTCTTGGCGTGGGGATCCTCGTATCGGGGGCTCGCAACTGTTAGCTCCCACATAGGCATACCTAGGTAGTGGCGGGTAATACACCCATGAGGTAGCCTGGTCGTGATGGGGCGACTGGTGCCGATAGGGATGGCAGCGAAAGAGCTCGGGGTGCACCCGGACACTTT
>DAHXNN010000012.1 GCA_027365385.1 Acidimicrobiaceae bacterium
AAGTGGTCCCCCCCCGCCACGCCGGTCCGCAGCGCGGGCCGGGACGGTGCGCTCGTCACCGGTATGTCGTGCGCGACGACGAAGCTCCATGTGCCGCCGGGCGCACCTGCGACGTCGAGGTCCGTGCGGACCGTGACGGTCTCCCCTGCGACGAACGGCCGCGACGGTACGAAGCTCGCCCCGTCCCCTGTCGAGTACGCCTCGAGCCGCCCCGTATGGCGACCGCTGCGGGACCCAGTCACGATGACCGCACCGATGTCACGTACCGGCAGGCCGAGCAGGCTGATCTGGCTCTCCGGCGAGGCGGTCCTCGAGCCTGGCGCCGGTGACGCGACGACGACCGACGGCGCACCTGCGTGACCGGTACGACTCTCGGTCGTCGCAGCCGTAGCGCCCGACCGAGCCGCGAGCGCGGCGAGCACGACAGCGGCGGCGAGGGCTCCCCCGCGTGCCCGGGTCCCGACTCCCACGTCCACATCCCTCCTGGCGCGCGCGTGTCCCTGCGCTTCAACGGTGTGGAGGAGAGGCTACGCGCCATGTACATGCCGAGGGCAAATCAGACGTCTCCCCGTGTACGGCGGAGCGGACCCGAGCTTCGCGCCCCTTCGATTCTCCTCATGGTTCCCTAACCCGCCACACAGCTTCGGGTCCTAGCGTGAAGTTGCACGGCATTGCGGCATGCGGGTCCGACATCGGCCCGCACTGCACGGCCCGCACTGCACGGTGCGACTTACTCAGCACGCGGCAGAACGGAGGCAGGTGACATGACCGATGCGTCGACCCCGACCCCGAGAAGCGCCCTGAGCCCGACCCAGGGCCCGGGCCAGACCGAGGGCCCAGCGTCGCGGACGGAGACGGCCTCCGGACCAGCACGAGGACGCGTGCACCGCGTGCTGTCTCGTCGCGAGCTTCTCGGCCTCGCCGGCAAGAGTGCCGTCGGTGCCGCAGTGCTCGGTGCCGCGGGGGCCACGGGCTACAGCCTCCACGCGAGCGGCCATCCGTCGGCGACAGCGCCGGAGACCGCTACCGGGTCGCCCCTTGCCACTGTCGGACGTTTCAAGACCCGGCCGGATCTCGACCCTCCGCGCGTGCAGGTCGTCGACCTCGACGCGGGCGCGTCCGGTGGCTACGCGCTCGTTACGCCGAGCCTCGTGCCCGGCGCACGCGGCGTCGACGAGGCGGAGGCGATCGCCGAGGGAAAGGGTCAGGAGGGCATCATGATCCTCGACCGCGGCGGCGAGCTCGTCTGGTTCCAGCCGACGAGCGGGTTCGCGACCAACCTGGAGGTCCAGCAATACAAGGGCGAGCCGGTGCTCACCTACTGGACGGGCAGGATCACGAACGGCATCGGCTACGGCAAAGCCGTCCTGCTCGACTCCTCCTACCACGAGATCGCCACGGTGACGGGGGGCAACGGCCTCGCAGCAGATCTCCACGACTTCACGCTGACACCGCAAGGGACCGCGCTCGTCACTGCATACACGACACGTGCAGCAGATCTCAGCACCGTCGGCGGGCCTCGGCACGGCACGGTCGAGGACGGCGTCGTGCTCGAGGTCGACGTCGCGTCCGGCGACGTGCTCCACGAGTGGCACAGTCTCGACCACGTCGGTGTCGACGAGACCTACGCGGCTTTGACCCCGGGCGCCTTCGACTACTTCCACCTCAACTCCGTGGCGCTCGACGACGACGCGAACCTCCTCGTCTCGGCGCGCAACACGTGGACCCTCTACAAGATCGACCGCGTGACGGGCGAGGTCGTGTGGCGTCTCGGCGGGAAGAAGAGCGACTTCACGATGGGCACGGCTACGACCTTCGAGTGGCAGCACCATGCGCGTCGCCTCGCCGACGGGCGGCTGAGCGTCTTCGACGACGCCGCGACCCCGGCCGAGGAGACCCAGTCCCGTGCGCTCCTGCTCTCGGTGGACGAGGCGGCGAAGACTGTCACGCTCGACAGGGCCTACGTGCATCCGGCGAAGCTCCTCGCCTCGTACGAGGGCAGCGTCCAGGTGCTCCCCGACGGTCACGTCGTGGTCGGCTGGGGGACGGAGCCGTACTACACGGAGTTCGACGCGGCAGGATCGGTGCTGCTCGACGCCCGCTACCCGACGAACGTCCAGTCCTACCGGGCCTTCCGCTCCCCCTGGACCGGCCGCCCGGCGACCGAGCCGGCGATCGCCGTCGCCCGGGACCTGGTCGGCGGGCTTGCGGTCCACGCCAGCTGGAACGGGGCGACCGAGGTGACGCACTGGCAGGTGCTCGCCGGCGACGACCCTGGGTCGCTGCAGCCTGTGGCGACGCTCACGAAGGCCGGCTTCGAGACGGCGATGACGGCACGGACGTCCGCCCGGTACGTCGCAGTAGCGGCGCTCGACGCAGCAGGCCGCCAGCTCGCGGTCTCGCAGCCGTCGGCCGTCTGATCACCGCGCCGACCGGACCC
The DNA here is from genome assembly GCA_027365385.1 of Acidimicrobiaceae bacterium. Classification (GTDB taxonomy): domain Bacteria; phylum Actinomycetota; class Acidimicrobiia; order Acidimicrobiales; family Bog-793; genus JAJZCK01. The sequence continues at coordinate 2,441 of DAHXNN010000012.1, forward strand.
GCCCACATCACGCACTTGCCGACGCGTATGGCCGAGACGCAGGCGATCACGTCAGGGCGCTCGCTGTCGCACGCTCGCTGTCGCACGGTCGGCGCGCCTAGCGCACGGCGGCCGGCTGTGCGCCCGGCGTGCCCTGCGCAGCCGGCCTCGTGGCGCGCGCGAGCAGCAGCAGCCTGTCCCCCTCGAGGACGGTGCGGCTCTCGTCGACGCCGAGGTCGACCGCACCGTCGTGGACGACCGCGAGCACGAGCTCGGCGGAGGCCGCCCGCACCTCGGCGAGGCTCTTGCCGACCGTCGCCGCGTCGGCCACGACCTCGTCGAGGACGAAGCTCTCGGTGCCGAGGAGGCTCTTCACGAGCTCGGGTGCGTGCGGTGCCTCGAGGCTCCTCGCGACGAGGTGGCCGATCAGCTCCTCGGCCGAGAGGGACTGCTCGACGCCGAGGTCGCCGAGCGCCCGGGCGACGTGTGCGGAGTGGACGATCGCCGTGACGGGAAGGTCGGGCGCAATGTGACGGAGCAGGACCGCTGTGACGAGCGCGTCGCCCTCGTCCGCTGTCGCGACAAGGGCGCGCTCGGCCTTGCCCGGCTCCGAGCGGCGGACCACGTCCTCCGAGGTCGGATCTCCCGCGACGACATGGACACCCTCGGGGAGCGCGCCGCTCGACGCGTCGGGAGCGACGACCACGACGCGCTTGCCCGCCGCGACGAGATCGCGTGCGACCCGGGCGACGACAGCGTGCGCGCCGTAGATCACCACGTAGCCCGGCGGCGGCAGGTGGCGGTCCAAGTCGAGCATCCTCCTCAGCTTGAGCGACGCCGCCGAGGCGGTGATCGCTGCGAACACTCCGGCGAAGAGGGGGATCGCCGTGAGCATCTCGACCACGGCGACGACCCGGCCCGCGGCGTCGTGCGGGGTGACGTCACCGTACCCGACGGTCGTCGCGGTGGTCACCGCCCAGTAGAGGCCCGTGCCGACCGACACCGACTCGACCGAGCTGTAGACGATGCCTCCGACGACGATCGCGAGGAGAGCGAGGGTGAGCAGGCCGTAGATCTGGTTCTTGCGGACCCGCTTCAGCAGGGCGACGATGAATATCACTGGCCGACGTACCGTTCCTCGTCGCAGCAACAGCGCCTGCCGCACCAGTCGCGGTGTCTGCCGCGCCAGCCGCGGTCCTCCCCGCGCCAGCCGCGGATCGAGAGCGGGCACTCGCGAGGTCGCACGTCGTGAGCGTACGCGCCACCGGTCGGCACGTCGTGTGTGTGGGAAGTGTTATGAAATTGTAATAGAACCCGCGCCCACGCGGTCGTCCAGCTCGGCCACGATGCAGGCCGTGATCCCCCCGGGCGCCGAGCGAGCAGTGCGGCGCGCCGCGGCGGCAGCGGTCCTGCTCCTGCTCGCGCTCGCCCTGTCGGGTGCTGCCGGGACCGGTACCGACGGCGCGTCGGCGGCGCGGCCGGTCGCAGCCGTGCCGGCACGCGACGTGAGCTCCCGCCACCACCAGCCCCGCTCGCGTGGCCGCGGGGCGAGCTACCCGGCGATCAGCGGCTGCAGCTGGCTCGTGCGGGCGGTCGCCCACCACGCGGGCCCCGAGGCGCTCGCGCGGCTCGTGCTGTCGAAGATGACGCTCGACGAGGAGCTCGGCATGGTCGACCTCTACGCGGGTGGCGGCTACGAGAACACTGACACCGGCATAGCGCGCCTGTGCATCCCGCCTCTCACCCTCCAGGACGGGCCAAACGGCCTCTCCGCCGGGGACACGGGTGTCACCCAGCTCCCCGCCTCGCTCGGCATCGCCGCGAGCTTCGACACCACCCTCGCCTACGACTACGGCCGCGTGCTCGGCGCCGAGGCACATGCCCAGGGGATCGACGCAGTCCAGGGTCCCAACCTCGGCATCGACCGTGTCCCGGAGGCGGGCAGGGCGTTCGAGGGCTACGGCGAGGACCCGTTCCTCGTCTCGGCCATGGGCGTCGCGGACGTCGAGGGCATCCAG
>DAHXNN010000054.1 GCA_027365385.1 Acidimicrobiaceae bacterium
GCGTGATCTTGGCATCCAGCCTCGTCGCGAGGTCGATCGCGAGCTCGACGGCTTGCTTGGCCTCACGCGATCCGTCGAACCCGACGAGGAATCGCTTGAGCTGTCCACCAGTCGCCATGACATGTCCCTTTCCACCAGTCCGGTCCAGTCTTGGCCGGTCCAGTCTTGGCCGGTCCAGTCTTGGCCGGTCCAGTCTTGGCCGGTCCATCTTGGTCAGTGCAGCCCGGCCGTGATCGCGAGAGCGACGACGAGGGCGAACAGCATGTACGCGACGTAGGCCTGGAGTCGCCCGGACTGCAGGCGCTTCACGAGCTCGGCAAGCGCGAGCGCGCCGCGGCGCAGCGGAGCGTAGAGGTGGGCCTCGACGGGCTCGACGACGCGGGTGGTGTACTCGACTCGGCCTCGCCCCCTCGCGTCGTCGGCAGCCGACCCGAGTGACATCGACTCGCGACGAGTGCCGAGGACATTCGCGAGCACGTGGCGGAGTGGGTTCGCGAAGCCGAACGCGCTGTAGCTCGACGGGCCTTCGACGCCAGATGTCGCAGATCGCCAAGCAGGCGCGCGGCGAACCTTGAAGTAGCGCCCTCCTGACAGTGCGATCGCACCGACGGCGACTGCGACGAATGCGACCGGCATCGCTACGTAGAGCCATGACGGCGAGAGGATCGAGAAGCCGGGATAGGTCGGTTGGAGAACCCAGGGCGATTTGAGCGCGTGGAGAACGAGCGTCCTCGCCACGATCGGCGAGAGTCCCTGCGCGAGATAGCGGATCTCGAGTGGCGTGACCGCGGCGATCCCGAAGCAGCAGATCCCGAGAGCGACGAGTCCGGACCGGCCAGACAGTCCGCCGTCGGAGTGGCGGTCGGCGGCTGCTGGGCGCGGTCCGAGGAAGACGAGACCGAGGATGCGCACGAACGCGAGCGCTGCGAGCCCTGAGGTGAGTGCGACAAGCGCGCCCGCTCCGGCCATTCCGAGGCGGATAGCGAGCCCCGGCAGGCGAAACTCCTGCATAAGTGCCTCGAGGACGAACCATTCGGACACGAAGCCGATCGTCGGTGGCAGCCCTGCGAGGGTGAGCGCCCCGGCTGCGAATGCCGTGCCCGAGACAGGGAGCACCCTCCCGATCCCGCGGAGCTGCTCGAGGTCGTCGGTGCCGAGTGCCTGCTCGACGTTCGCTGTCGCGGAGAACAGCACGGATTTCGCGATCGCGTGGGCCACGACATGGAGGGTCGCGGCAAGCAGCCCCGCGGCCTCGAGGATTGGCTGACGAGCCGCAGCGCCGGCGAGAGCGACGCCGAAAGCAGTGAAGATGATCCCGGCATTCTCGACGCTCGAGTAGGCGATGACGCGCGAAAGGTGCGTCTGCACGCCTGCGAAGGCGATGCCGAGGAGCGCCGTGATCCCACCGAGGAGGAGCACGGCGACGACGAGCCAGGCAGGAGGACGGCCAAGGATGGAGAGGAACCGCCACAGCCCGTAGACGCCGACGTTCGCCGCGATACCAGCCATCGCTGCCCGGGTTGGCCCAGGTGCTGCCGGGTAGCCGATAGGCATCCATGCCTGGAGCGGGACGATGCCTAGCTTCGCGGAGAAGCCGACGACGACGAGCGCGTAGGCGATGTCGTGGAGCACGCCTGGCGCGATGTGTTGCCATGAAGCGAGGTCGAAGCTCCCGGTGCTGCTAGCAAGGAGGAGGAAGCCAAACAGGAGGCATGCGCCGCTGACCTTGCCGGTCGCCAGCGTCAGCCACGCGGCGTGCGCGTCGCGCCGGTGCGCGCGGTTCACGCCAGCGAGCACGTAGAACGAGACGGTGAGCACCTCCCAGGCGAACAGGAAGGTGAAGGCGTCACCAGCGAGCAGGATCGCGGCAACCGCACCGAGGAGCGTGCAGTATGCGGCGGCGAGGCCGCGCCGCCGAGGGCTGGCCTCGCGCCGCACCCAGCTGATCGAGCAGGCCGAGACCGCGACGCCGATCGCGAACAGCAGTGTCAGGAAGAGCGCGGCGAGGTCGTCGACGCGGATCGTCGTCGTCCCCATGGCCAGCAGCGAACCGAGGGAGAACGACTGGGCACTGGTGGCGATGACGTGGATCCCGAGCCCAAGGAGCAGCCCTGATCCGATGAGTGCGAGCGCGTACGGGACTGGCCGCGCAGCCCGTCGCGCCGTGCCCACGAAGAGGTCGAGAAGTGCTCCCGCGCCGAGGCAGGAGAACGCTGCGACAAGGAGAGCGCCGTTCATCGAGGCCAGCTCATCGCGCTCGGGTGTCGATCGGGAGCAGGCCGATCGCCAGGAGGATACCGTGCATGATCGAGAAGGGGCTCGGCGGCGATCCGGGGATGAAGACGTCGACAGCTATCTCGTCGCCGATCCCCCCCCTCGTAGCGTAGGTACCTGCGAACAGCCCACCACTCGCCGCATCGGAGCCGACAGCGACGACGACCTTCGGCGCGGGCATCGCCTCGTAGGTCTCCCGCAGCGGACCAAGCATCCCTGCCGCGCCAGCGCCGGTCACGAGGAGGAGGTCCGCGTGGCGTGGGCTGGCGGTGAAGAACACCCCGAGGCGTTGGATGTCGTAGATCGGGTTCGTGAGCGCGGCGATCTCCCATTCCTCGGTGCCGTCAGAGCCGCAGTCGAGGTGGCGGACGTGGATCGAGCGCCGGAAGGCGCGCACCCGCCGAGCAAGCTCCTCTCGGAGCTCCGCAAGCCCCGCGGGGTCCTCGTTTCGTCCAGGTACGACGAGGAGATCGCGCCGAAGCGCGGCCGTCTCGGTATCCGGGTCGAAGGCGAAGTCCTCCGGTCGTTGCGCCACACACCGTCCGCACAGGATGCACTTGCCACGGTCGACGCGGGCCTGGCGCACCTCGGAGGTGATCGCCCGCGTCGGGCAAGCAGCCGCGACGGCATCGACCGCACGACCGGTGCCGACCACCGTGGTGTCGTCGCGCCGGATGCTTACGGCGGCGCGAAAGGTCAGCCCGTAACCATCGGGCCGGCGCGGGTAGCGGCTCGTGACGATACCGTCGCGCAAGCCGCGCATGACCCATGGCATCATCCGGCCACCCCGGCGATCGAGAGTCCGAAGCTCGCCTCGATGAAGGCGAAGTCGGTCGTGATGTCCTTCGGGAACGCTGCAGTGAACATCGCGAGGTTGTGGAACGACGCGGAGCGAGGCTTCACCTGGAGCGGTATGCCATCGTCGAGCTGGACAAAGTAGAGAACCTCGCCTTGAGGTGCTTCCGCCCAGCCGATGCCTTCGCCGCTCGCGGGCTCGACTCGCACCGACCAACCCGTCGCAGGATCGCCGAGAGACTCGAGCTCGTCGACGGTCTGACGGACGAGGTGGAACGAGGTGAGGATCTCCTCGTTGCGCACGAGCTGGCGCGAAAGAGCGTCGCCATCCTCCCGGCTCGCGGGGGAAAAGCCGAGATGGCGGTAGCCGCCGTAGGGGCGTGAGGTGCGAACGTCTTCTGTGAGTCCCGAGCCGCGTCCGAGCGGACCGAGCGCCCCGCGCGCCGCTGCGAACTTCAAGGGGAGGATGCCCGTACGACGCAGTCGGTCGAGGAAGGACGGCGTCGACATCAAGAGCTTGATGTCTGCCCGGACGTCGCGCTCGAGCATGTCGAGCGCTTCGAGCAGCTCGCCGTCACCGATGGGTGGTGGCCCGCTCACGCCGCCGGGGACGACGACACCGCGCCCGAAGCGACTCCCGCACAGTCGTGCCCGGAGCCGCATCGCGCGCTCCTTGTGCAGCGTGAGGCGCGCGTACGCGACCGCCTGGCCGGCTGCCTCGACGTGGCGGATCGTCGAGTCGAGATGGTTGGCGATCCGCTCGAGCTCGGCGTGGAGCACCCGCACGAACTGCGCGGCGACAGGGACGTCGGTCCCTGCGATGTGCTCGAGCGCCTCGCAGTAGGCGATCGCGTGCGCAACCGACGCGACGCCTTCGACGCGCTCAGCGACGAGCACGCCGTCCTCGGTGCTCCGACCCGCGAACGCGGCCTCGACGCCGCGGTGCTTGTAGTGCACCCGAGTCTGGACGCGGGGGATGTCCTCGCCCGGCGTCTCGATGACGTACTCGATAGCCTCGAAGACGCCCGAGCGCACCGGACCGTAGGGAATGGTGAACATCCCCTCGCCGTGGACGAGCGCCGGGAGCGGCTCGGTGCTCGGGGTGAGTGCCCTGGTCTCCGTGCCGGAACCAGGGCATGGCTTGGCGATACCCGGGGCGAGCGGGAGCACGAGTGGGTCGAGATCGGGATGGCCGACTGCGGTGACGCCGTAGAGGTCATGGATCTGTCGTTCGTACCAGTCCGCGGCGGGCACGAGTGTCGTGACGGCGGGATACGCGGCTACCCCTGGTGGGAGTGTCGCCGTCAGCACCGATAGCTGACCCTCGCCCGCGAGGGCAGCGACGAGGCGGAGAGCGTCGCCAGCCGGGACCGCGAAGAGCCCAGCGAGGCGACGGCTGATGCCGAGCGCGTAGGCGACCTCGGTCGCGAACAGCTCGAGGTCGACTTCCACCACGGTCTCGTTGTCGGTCATCTCGTGACCTCGAGCTCGCTCGCTGCGTGGTGGAGGAGATCGCTCAGCTGGCCCGGCACATGCACTCCGATCACGGTAAGCGCTACGAGGCCGAGCACCATCGCGACGACGATGAACCTGCTCGTCTCACCTCGTCCGAGGCGTGCGGTGAGCATCGCTGGTGCCGGGGTGAGCATCGTCTCGGTCGTGAACCACGAGAGCCCGAAGAACGCGAGCGTGACGAGGACGACGAGGATCGCGGCGACCGCGTCGTGCGGGTCGGAGAGCCCACCCGAGACGATCAGGAACTCGCTTCGAAAGATCCCGAACGGTGGCATAGCGGAGAGTCCGAGCACGGCGAGGACGAGTATCGGGCCGCTCCACGGGAGGAGCGCCACGCCACCGCGTATCCGCAACAGGTCCTTGGTCTTGAACTTGCGGACGACGGAGCCGGCGCCGAAGAAGGCGGTGCCCTTGGCCGTGCCGTGCGCTATCACGTGGAGCAGCACGCCCACGATCGCGATCGGCGCCGAGAAGCTCATGCCGATCGCGAGGATCCCCATGTGCTCGATGCTCGAGTACGCGAGGAGGCGTTTCAAGTCTCGCTGGCTGAGAAGGTAGAGCGCGGCGAGCACGAGCGACGCGAGGCCAAACGCGAGGAGGACGTTGCGCGGATAGGTCGGCCCGAGGCAGCGCATGCTCACTTGGAAGAAGCGCAGGATCGCGTAGAAGCTCGTCGCGAGCAGCGCCCCGGAGAGCAGTGCCGAGATCGGGGTCGGCGCCTCCGAGTGCGCGTCAGGAAGCCACGTATGGACCGGGACGAGACCCATCTTCGTGCCGAAGCCGACCACCGCGAGGATGTCGGCGAGGCGGACGACGTCCTTCGGGAAGCGGTGCGCCTCGGCGAGGAGCTGCGGGTAGGACAGGTCGTAGGAGGAGCCGAAGACGCGCGTTCCCGCGTAGTACATGACGATCGTCGCGAGGAGCGCGATGCCGAGGCCGAGCGAGGCGAGGAGCACGTACTTCCAGGCCGCCTCGGTCGCACCGTCGGTGTCGTCGATCGCGACGAGCAGCGCGGAGACGACGGTCGTCACCTCGATCGCCACCCAGAGCAGAGCCAGACCGTTCACGATCGGAGCGACGGCCATCGCCCAGCAGAACGCATTGAGGCCCGCGTAGAAGTGCCGGGTGTAGCGCTTGCCGGCGTCTCCAGAGGGGGGGTGGAGGTAGCCGACCGAGAAGATAGCGGTCGTCGCGTAGAGGAAGGTCGTCGGCACGAGGAAGACGACCGAGAGCGCGTCGGCGCGTAGCGCTGGGCCCGCCGCAAGGAACGTATGTGACGTCGCGCTCGGGACGAGGGTCAGGCTGAGGACAAAGACAGCGATCCCCGACGCGACAGTGACCACCCGCGACGCCTGCAGTGGTGTCCACCAGGTGACGATGGTCGACACGAGCGGGATGACGACGATGGCGATGAGCACGGCGTTCACGGGGAGCTCTCAGCCCTTCAGCCGGTCGAGCGAGTCCGTGGAGAGCGTCTTCGACCGCCCTTGATGGACGCGCATGAGGACGCCGAAGACGACGACGGCGACGAGCAGGTCGAAGAGAAAGGCGACGTCGACGATGAGCGGGAGCCCCGATGCGACGACGAGGCTCGCGACCGAGACGCCGTTCTCGAGCGAGAAGAAGCCGATCGCCTGCGAGACGACGTCCGAGCGCAAGATGATGAGCACGAAGGCGACGAGCACCACGGCGACGGAGATGGCGAGCGCCGTCGACGGCAGCGCGGTCGACTGGAGGTGCAGGGCACCGATCGAGAAGAAGCCGAAGATCGATACCGCTATCGCGATGAGCGTCATCGTGGCGACCCCGTATGCCGAGCTCCCGGCAAGGGCGACCTCTGAGTTGGAGAGCAGGCGAAGCACGATCTTCGGGACGATGACGACCTTCAAGACGAACGAGAGCGCAGCGAGCACGTAGAGCTCGTCGATGTGACGGGTCGCCGCGACGACGATCGCGAGGACGGTGATGACGAGCGACTGGAACGCGTAGAGCCGCACCTGTGACCGGAGCAGCGGCGCGCGGAGCATCGCGAACTCCGTCAGGAGCACGAGCACCGCGATGACGTCCGCGGCGCCGGTGAAGGTGGAGGGCGCGGGATGGGCCATCAGCCGCCTCCGAGGTAGTAGACGAGGACGGCGAGCGCCGCGAGCAGGAACGCCGCGGCGAGGAGCTCGGTGATCTTGAACAGGCGCAGCTTGGAGAACGAGTTGTCGATCACCGCGAAGATGCAGCCGAGAAGGATCGCCTTGGCGAGCAGCGCGGGGATCGCGAGCGCGACAGAGACTGGCCGGCGGTCGCTGGCGAGCCCCCACGGAGCGAGGAAGACGTCGATGAGGATCGTGTAGAGGATCAGCTGCTTCATCGCCGAGCCCCACGTCAGCAGCGCGAGCGGCGCGCCGGAGTGCTCGAGCACCCGGCCCTCGTCGATCATCCCGAGCTCGAGGGTCCCCGAGTGCGTCTCGACCGGGATCCGCCCGGTGTCGGCGAGCACGACGAGAAAGAAGGCGATAGCGGCGAGCACATGGGCGGGGCGGACGATCTCGCTCGCGGAGGAGCGCACCGTCGCGGCGAGTGCGTACGGAAGGTCGGTCGCAGTGATGATCCCGACCGCGAACACCACGAACAGGATCGTCGGCTCGATGAGTGCGCCGAAGGTCATCGCCCGGCTCGCGCCGAGCTGGGCGTAGGGCGCACCGGTCTCGGTCCCGGCGATCGCGACGGCGAACCCGGCAAGAGCGAGGACGAACCCGCCGCCGAGGATGTCGCCCATATAGCCGAGCGGGAGCCCGTAGGTCGTGAGCACGGGGATGAGCAGCGGCACGATGAGGGAGCAGCCGAACGCGACGACCGGGCCGATGAGGAACACCCAGCTCGAGCCTTCGGGGACGACTGTCTCCTTGCGGAACAGCTTCGCGAGGTCGTAGTAGGGCTGGAGGACGCGCGGCCCACGCCGGCCCTGGATGCGTCCTTCGACATGGGCGGTGGTGCCGCTGACGAGCGGCGCGCCCAACAAGATGGTGAGATCCTGGAGCGCCTGTATCGCCTGCGGTGCCAGCTGCGCTTGACTCACGAAGCGACCTCCACGCCGAGCAATCTCGCGTAGAGGCCATTAGCCCATCGTGCTGGGCGGTCCGGGCCCTGCGGGCCCGCCGGGGCATCATCCGGCAGCCGGAGCTTCTTCCAGCCGAGCGCGATCCTAGCGGGCTACCGCGGTCACATGAGCCGCTCCGCTCCGGTAGCGGATCACGCGACCGGAGCCGGAGGCCTCGACATGTGCACGACTTCCGTGGTCACGAGAGAACCGGCGCCGAGCTCGTGCACGATCGGCAAGAAGGCTGTGATGCTGCCCTCGTCGTCGATCACCTCGAGCACGAGTGGGAGCCCGCGGGCAAGATCCGGCAGCCGGGCGGCTCGGACGCGGCCGCTCGCTCCGAATCCCTCGATCCCTCGCCAGATCGTCGCACCTGCGAGGCCCGCTTCCCGGGCTCGCTCGAGAAGCATCCCCGCCACTGAGCGGTGGCCGATATGGTCGTCCTCGGAGAGGAAGACCATCAAACGTACTGCTGGACGTCCAGCGGTCATGCCACCCCCTGCATCCGAGGCACTTCTATACCCGACCCGATGGATTCGTCAAGATATACGCGCGACTTGGAGCAGCTCCCGGCGCCTCGCTAGGGTCTAGGCGGCGATGGAGCTCGCCATGAACCGCCGTACGGCTGATAGCTCCTACCGTGAGCGCGGTCGGGAGTTGGGATGGCGGCGGAGGCAGGCGAGGTGACTTTGGGAAAGGAAGCGCTCGACGACGGCCGGCGAGGCGCGTTGCCGATCGACCCGGACCGAGACACGGGCGAGTCCGTGGAGATCCGCCGAGATCCGCGTCGGCACCGGACAGCTCAGCGCTCGATCCTCCTGGTCATCGGTTGTGCCGGTGCAGTCGGCGCGCTCGCCCGCTACGCGGTGGCACTCCTGCTCCCGACGCCGGCAGGCCACTTCCCGTGGAGCACGTTCTGGATCAACATCACCGGCAGTCTCGTCATTGGCGTCGTCCTCGTCCTGCTCGCCGAGCGATTCCCGCGGGCTCGGATCGCTCGGCCGCTCGTCGTGACCGGCTTTCTCGGCGCCTATACCACCTTCTCGACGTACATGGTGGATGCCGATCTGCTGTTCCGTGGACATGACATCACCACCGGGGTCATCTATGCGCTCTCGAGCCTGATCGCCGGAGCAGCCGCGGTGTTCGCCGGTATCGTCTTCGCGCGTTTCGTCATACGTCTCGACCACCGGCTGAACGAGCAGCTGAGCTGATGGGCGACGGCGCTCACGGGGTCCCGATGCAACGCATGACGGTCATGCTCGGCTCGCGCGATCACGCGCACCACCATTCGCTCGCGACCGAGGTGCTCGCTCGAGCCAAGAGGGCGCACCTCGCTGGTGCGACCCTGCTCCAGGCAGAAGAAGGACAGGGTCGCTCGGGAGCGCTCCACCGCCATCACCTGTTCCGCGAGGATATGTCCCTGTCGCTCGTCGTCGTGGACAGCGAGGCCAAGATCGCCCCGTTCCTCGACAGCATCCGCGAGGTGCTCGGTGATGCGCTCGTCATCGTCGAGGATGTCACCGCCTTCCGGGCCTAGGCATCGACGCAATGGGTGTCCTGGTCGTTCTCGTCGTCGCCGTCGGGGGGTTCGTCGGCGCACCGACACGCTTCCTCGTCGACCGGTTCGTCGCCGACCGTGCCGAGGCGGATTTTCCCTTGGGCACGTTCCTCATCAACATCTCGGGCGCGTTCCTTCTCGGCCTGTTGACTGGGCTGGACATCGCCGGTCACATGCCGCAGCTTGTCAAGGACCTCGTAGGAGTCGGGTTCTGCGGGGCCTACACGACGTTCTCGACGTGGAGCTTCGAGACGGTGCGACTTCTCGAGGAGGGTGAGGTTCTCGAGGCGCTCTTCAATGCCTTCGGGAGCTTGGCAGTCGGCCTCGTCGCCGCTGGCGGAGGGATCGCGCTCGGCCTCGTTCACTGACGTGCCGCGCTGCTCTCACGCGCCGATCCGCCACGCAGCTCTCACGCGCCGACCTGCCGTGCTGGGGGATCGCTTCCCGAGCGACCCGACCATCCGCCGGTCCGCTCGTACAGATCCTCGCCGTAGCTCGTCGGCAATGGCTCGCCCTCCACGACCTTGAAGCTCCTCGTGCCGTTGTCGCCCCGTTCGGCGCGCAGG
>DAHXNN010000087.1 GCA_027365385.1 Acidimicrobiaceae bacterium
GTCCAACTGGCCGGTGAAACGTGCCCATCATCGCAATCCCGCTCGTCCGAGCGCGTCGCCACGCGACACGATCGTCATCACAGGAGCATCTCGGACCGCACCCCAGAAGCGCCGGCCACGCGTGACAGCGAGTCCCGACACCTAACTAAGTGGTATTGTGTCTAGCCCACAATCAGCAGCGTCATCGAAGTGCCAGTCGCGGGCTGTCGCGAGCGCAGATTGAGCGCACGAAACGACAGGTAGCTCGCGCGGGACGGCAGCACCGAACGACTGTTCAGGACACGGACCTCCCGATCGAGCCGGCGCAGCCACGGAATGAGCGCCGGCAGCCGCGGAGTCCCCGAGGCCGAGATCCGCACCCCGACGTGCCGCTGTGCGTCGGGCCCGTCGCGGCGACGGTCGTCGGTCTGGGGCAAGCCAGGCGGCGGACAGCCGGTCGATGGTGTGGTCAGCGAGGAAGGCCACGACCTGATCGGGACGAGCGCGGACGCCGAGCCAGGTGGCCGCGGAGTCCACGTCGTCGAGCTCCTCGCGGTCGATGGCTGAGCCGCTCCCGCTCCCGGTGCGAGAACGCGTAGATCGAGTCCGGCGCAAGCGCCCTGGGGTCGCTTGGTCCCACGCGCCCTACCAACACCAGCCTCCTGGATAGGCTCGCTCTGTGAGCACGACGGATGCACGAGCTGACGGAGTCAGGGTCCTCGTCACCGGCGGTACGAGCGGGCTCGGGGCGGCGATGGCTGCAGCCCTTGTGGATGCCGGCGCGGCCGTGGCGGTCACCGGCCGCGATGCCGCTCGCGCCGAGGCAGCTGCCCGGAGCCTGGGCAGGAATGCCATCGGCATCGCGATGGACGTGCGGGAGGAGGACGAGGTAGAGCGGGGAGTGGACCGGGCCTTCGAAGATCTCGGCGGTCTCGACGTCCTGGTCAACAACGCGGGCATCGGAATGCGCACGGTCAACCCGCGCTTCTTCGCCGCGCCGCAGCCCTTCTGGATGGTCTCCCCTCAGGGCTTTCGCGACGTGGTGGCCACCAATCTGAGCGGCTACTTCCTCGTCGCCCGCACTGTGGTCCCACGCCTGGTGGCCGCTGGCGGGGGCCGAGTCGTCAACGTCTCGATGAACCACTCGACGATGAACCGGAAGGGATTCGTGCCCTACGGCCCGGCACGGGCCGGAGCCGAGGCGCTTTCCCGGATCATGGCCGCAGACCTCGCCGGCAGTCCTGTGACGGTGAACCTGCTGCTGCCCGGCGGCGCGACGCTCACCGGGATGATCCCCGAGGATCTGCCCGAGGAGATGCGCTCGAGATTGCTGCCGGCCTCGGTGATGGCCGAGCCGATCCGCTGGTTGTGCTCACAAGCCGCGGCTGGAGTCCATGACCAGCGGATCGTGGCGAGCGAGTTTGCCGGCTGGCTGGCCGAGCGCTCCGGCTGATCACTGTCCGGTGCGTCATGTCATGGCTGACGCATTGCAGTTGTCGACGACTCGGTGCCGACTTCGGGATGCCACCTTCCCCGGCGGCGTCCGAGCTCGGGGCAGTGTCGGACAGGTGCGGACGCGCCAGGCTGCGCTGACAGTTGGGGCCGTGCGCCACCTACCCCGGAGTACCTACCCGCGACGGGGCCAGCTCGTGGACGGTGAGCTGCTCTGGTGGGAGCACCTCGTCGGCGAGCGAGAGGATGTGGCGGTGGTGAGTGAAGAGCAGAACCTGGCTCGACGCCGCAAGCACGGCGAGGCAGCGGAGGGCGGCGCGGGCGCGGTTGTCGTCAAAATTGACAAGGACATCGTCGAGCACGACCGGCATCGGACCGTTGCGGCCGAGCGCCTCTTCGATCGCTGCGAGCCGTAGCGCGAAGTAGAGCTGGTCCCGCGTGCCGTCGGAAAGCTGAGGAACCGACCTCTCCTCCCCGCTGGCATAGATCGCGCTAAGGCGTGGACCCTTCTTCGGATCTTCGCCGATCCCGATCTCCCGGCAGCCTCCCTCGGTCAGTAGCTGGAGGTAGCGACTCGCCCGCCCGAGGAGCGGGTCCTGATGCGCTTCGCTGTAACGGCGGATCGCCTCGTCGGCGATGAATCGGGCGAGCACGACACGGGTGTAGCGCTCGGCCGCCTCGACCGCTCGGGAGAGCTCGTACTGCGCGCGCGCAGCCTCCGACGCCGCGGCGTCGGAACCATCCATTGCCTCGAGCTGTCGCGCAAGGTCTCGCTCCGCATCGGTCGCTTCCTGCTCGCGCGCCGATAGGGTCGCGCGTGACTCCGTGCTCTCCTCGATTGCCGCGTTGAGCTCCGCGAGGTCCCGCCCGAGCCCACCGTCCTCGAGCTCGGAGATCGAGCGACCACCTCCCTGGCCCGTGAGCAGGGCGTCGCACTCGTCGATCTCGTGGTCGAGCGCGGCGATGCGGAGTGCCCGCTCTGCGGTTGTCCCTAGTTTCTCCAGGTCGTCGAGGCCACCCTCGCTGGCGAGGAGCACGAGTTCATCTCGAAGGCCTGTGAGCTTCGCGTCCGCATCATCGAGGGCAGCCTGAGCGCTCGCCCGATTGGTTTCCAGGGTGGTCCTTGCAGCGGCAGAGTCCCGGGCCGTCTTGACGCGACGGACGAGCTCTCGTGCCGCTTCGGCGGCCGGTTCGGGTGCAATGTCGCGTGCGCCGGCGAGGAGCTCGCGAAGCTCGCCCTCGAAGGCGTCAGATCGCTGGTCGATGCCTCCGATCCGCTGCAGCCGGTTGTCGCGCGTGTCGAGCAGCTTCTCGAGCTGGTCGAAGCGGGCGAGGACGCCTCTGGCGTCGCGCGGCGAGGCCACCCCTGCCCCGTAGGCGCCAAGCAGGGCGATCAGACCGGCTGCGGCCGTCTGCTCGGCTGCGGTGGCGTCATCGAGGGCAGCCCGCTTGGTCGGCAGGCCACGCTCGATGGTCCGAAGTCGCCTATCCTTCTCGGCGCGGTCGCTGCGGTTCTGATCGACATCGCCGAGGAACGCGCTCGCTCGGGCGAGCACCGGCTCGAGATCGGTGCCGTCGGTCACCGCGACGCCGAAGGTAGCCAGCGGCTCGGCGATCCGTCCTCGGTGCGCCCGACGGTTGCGAAAGGCCTCGCGGTGCGCAAGGCGCGCTGTCGTCCACTCGGCCTGGAGCGCGAGGAGGCGCTCGAGGTTTGCCGCCCACTGGCGAAGGGCCGCCGGAGACATCGGGAGACGATGCGGCGGCCATCCTGAACGCCACGCCGCGTAGGCCGCGCGGGCCCCCTCGGCCAAGCGGCGTGACTACTCGAGCGCCTCGGCGTGCTCTGCCCGGACGCGCTCCAGCTCGGTCGTGAGGCCGTTGCGGCGCGCCGTACGGTCAGCCTCCTGCCAGAGCCGGTCGACGACGCTGTCCGCTTCCTCGCCCGCCTGCTCGTAGGAGGACGCGAGCGTTCGCTCGTCGGGGTAGGCAGTCCCCTCCCCGGTGACTGCCTGGTGTTCGAGCCACGACGCCTTCACGAGCGACCAGGTCTCGTCGCGGGCTCGCCGGCTGTCGACTAGATCTGCCTCGCTCGGCAGCTCCACCTCGAGCGCGAGGGTCTCGAGCTCGCCTGCGAGCGCGCGTTCTCGCCCGGCGTCGCCTCGCGCGCGCTCCTCGGCTACGCGCGAGCTTGTCGCTGCATCATCAAGGGTCCCGAGGATCTCCTCGACCTCCTCGCCGCTCGGGGAAGGACGTGCGAGAGCATCGGCGATCTCGCCCTCGGCGAGGCCGAGGCGACCGGCCATCTCGAGGCGGGCGCTCTGGACGCTCCCGAGAGCCGAGTGTGCCGAGGAAAGCATCCCGTCGAGGTCGCCCTGGCGCAGCGCGGCGTCGACGGCGACCCGGAGCACCTCTGGATCATCAGCTTCGGGCAACCGAGCAAGGGCTTCTTTGATCTCGGCGATCTCGTCTTCGACGTCTCGCAGCCCTTCGCGCGCGCGTTCGAGCGCTGCTTCCCTTACGGTCCACTCGTCACGAGCCGGTCCGAAGGCCGCCTTGCCTGCTAGCACGGTCCGAGCATCCTCGAGCCCAGCGATGCCCGGAGCGCCACCGGCCAGTGCACGGAGAATGCCGAACGCATCGCGCTCCGCGTCGCGTCGACCTTCGTCCAGCCCGCCGCGGTCCGAGCGGCCCTGTGCATAGCCCGCGATCCCTTCGGCAAGCAGATCGACGCGTTCTGCGACAGCGAGCAATGCTTCGTCGACGGTGATCGCACCGAGCCTCTCCTCGGCTGACTGGAGCTGCTCGGCCGCGGTGGAGCGGTCTCGGGTCAGCTCGGCTCGGGCTTCGAGCGCTTGCTGGACTCGCATCGCCCAGGCGGCTGGCGGAACGGGGCCTCGGCTGAGGAGCTCGGTGCGCTCATCGAGCTTCTTTGCCCGGTCGCGAAGCGTCGGGAGGACACCGCGCAAGGTGACGAGGCGTTCGTGGTCGCGCTCGACATCGCGACGCTGCGAGGCGAGCCGTGCTTGTAGCGCGGCTGCTTTCTCGTGGTCCTTAAGCACCTCGGCATAGTGGGCAGGCCGCACCGACAGCTCGGTCGCGCGCCTTCTAGCCTCGCCGTGTGCCTTCAGCGCGGTGTTCACCGTCCTGGTAGAAGGCCGCGGGCTGAACAGCGTCGCCGCCTCCGCGTCGAGGCGTTCGAGGACTGCTCCGACCTCACGGACGCCGAGTCCGGCCGCGAACAG
>DAHXNN010000139.1 GCA_027365385.1 Acidimicrobiaceae bacterium
GGCTACGTGAACGTAGACAACGAGCGGCCACCTGTGTCTAGCGCGCCGTCAGCCACCAGCCATGCGACGGACTCGTGGACCGCCTCGAGCGAGCTATAGCGCGGTGTGTAACCCAAGACGTCGCGAGCCTTCTCGATGCTCATGCAGGGGCTATGCGTGACGTGGCTCAGGGTGTCGTCTGCTTCTTGCTCACCGACCGTGCTCCGCCAGGAATCCCATGGAAGATAACGTAGCCTCGCCGGCTGGCCGAACCAGGAGGCGACTGCTTCCGCGTAGCCCCTCAAGGTGAGAGCGCGGGGCGACACCACGTGGAAGGACTCGCCGATGGCGACAGACGGTCGATCGAGCGCGAGCTCGAAGGCGTGCGCTACGTCGTCGGCATGCACGTGGTGCACCGTCTCCAGGCCGAAGCACGGCAGGGCAAGCTCCTCGCCCTGCGCTAGACGCCTGAAGGCCTCGAGGCTGAAGTTGCCGGCGGGACCGACCGGGTGCCATCCAGGCCCGACGATATGCCCGGGATGGAGCACCGTGGCTCGAAGGCGACCGGATCTCGTCTCGGCGATGAGCAGCCGCTCGATTTCGGCCTTTTCGATGCCGTAGGCCCCGAAGGGCCGTCGCGGAGCATCCTCGGTCGTAGGTACCTCCACTCCCGGACCGTGGACCCAGATCGTCCCGCAATGCAGCAGATAGGCAGCGCTGTCACGCAGTGCGTCGAGTAGCGACTGGGCCGACGACCTGGTGAAGCAGAGGAGGTCGATCACGGCATCCGCGTGGTGTCGCAAGACGTGCGCGCCGAACGTCCCAGCCTCGTCCTCGACGCCTCTGTCGATCAGCACCGGCTCCACTGACTGCCAGCTGTCGTCGTCAACGTAGGGCTGACGTTCCCCACGGCTCATGGCGATGACCTCGTGGCCCGCCTTGACGAGGCGCGGCACCAAATAGCTGCCGATATGACCGGTTGCTCCGATCACCAAGATGCGCACGTGCCACCTCCCGCCTGCGTGGACCTTATCTGCTGCGAGCGTGGGTCGCCTCGAGCGTCCTCGGGCACGTGGGGCTGCTCGCGACGAAGCACTCCCGTTGCGCGAACGCGACATGGGAGCGGTCGTGGAGGTCGTAGCCCAGTCCGGTCGAGCACTCCCACTGCGGTCGACGAGTGCGAGAATGGAATCGTGAGCGAGGACGAGGTGGCCGTCACCGAGCTCGGCCGGGCAGAGCGACGCTGGTCGGACCTCCTGCGGGGGTGGGCGATTCCCGACGCCCTGCTCGCATCTGCGCCGGAGCCACCCTACTTCTTCGATGCCCATGTGTTCGAGGCTGCTGCGGTGGAGGCCCTCGCCCGCGGTGTCGACACGGTGTCGGACAGCCTTGCCCGAGAGCTCTTGCCTGCCGGCGGCAGCGTGCTCGACGTGGGTGCCGGCGGGGGGGCGGCCAGCCTTCGGCTCGGGACCGGAGGGGCTCGCGTCGTCGGGGTCGACCCGAGCCCCGAGCTCCTCGGCGCCTTCCGGGCGCTCGCGTCCTCATCGGGAGTCCGGGCCGACGCGCACGAGGGTAGCTGGCCGGGGATCGCCGGGAGCGTGCCCGGCGCGGACGTCGTGGTCTGCCACAACGTCGTGTACAACGTGGCGAGCCTCGCCGCGTTCGTCGACGCCCTCGACGCCCACGCGAAGCGACGGGTGGTCGTAGAGCTCACGGCGGAGCATCCGATGTCCTGGACGCGACCGTACTGGAAGGCGCTGCACGGCCTGGTCGTGCCGGACGGCCCGACGGCGGACGACGCGGTAGCGGTCCTCGCCGCGCTCGGCCTCACACCGCAGCTGCGGCGATGGACCCGCGTCGTCCAGATGATCGGCGAGACGGGGCCAGGCGGGTTGTCGAAGATCGCGAGACGGCTCTGCATCGGTCCCGACCGGTACGACGAGCTCCGGCGGATCGTGGCCGAGATGCCGCCTCCGACGCGTCGCGATGTCGTCACGGTGTGGTGGGACAAACGACGCTGAACGTGGTCGGATTCGGAGCTGCCGGCGACGCGCCGGCGCCCGGCGCGCCAGACTGGACCCATGACAGCTCAGTACATCTTCACGATGCGCGACCTCAGACGGTTCTACCCACCCGACCGCGAGGTGCTGCGCGGGATCAACCTCTCCTTCTTTCCGGGCGCGAAGATCGGCGTCATCGGGTCCAACGGCTCGGGGAAGTCTTCCCTGCTGCGGATCATGGCCGGGCTGGACGACGGGTTCTCCGGCGAGGCGCGGCTGACGCCGGGGTTCACCGTCGGCTTCTTGTCCCAGGAGCCCGTGCTGGACGACTCGAAGGACGTCGCCGGCAACGTCGCGGACGGGGTGGCCGAGGTGATGGGCTACGTGGAGCGCTACAACGAGGTCTGCGCAGCGATGGGGGAGCCCGACGCCGACTTCGACAAGCTCCTCGCGGAGCAGGCGGACCTCCAGGACAAGATCGACGCGAGCGGCGGCTGGGATCTCGAGCGCACCTTCGAGATCGCAATGGACGCCTTGCGCCTGCCTCCGGGAGACGCAAGCGTGGCCACCCTGTCCGGCGGGGAGCGGAGGCGGGTCGCGCTCTGCCGGCTGCTGCTGTCGAAGCCGGACCTCCTCCTGCTCGACGAGCCGACCAACCACCTCGACGCGGAGTCGGTGGCATGGCTCGAGAGAACCCTCCAGGAGTACCCGGGGACGGTTGTCGCGGTCACCCACGACCGCTACTTCCTCGACAACGTGGCGGGCTGGATCCTCGAGCTCGACCGGGGCGCCGGCATCCCGTGGGAGGGCAACTACTCGTCGTGGCTCGAGCAGAAGCGGGCGCGTCTCGCGTCGGAGGAGAAGGCCGACAGATCCCGGCAGGAGGCTCTCCAGCGGGAGCTCGAATGGATCCAGATGTCGCCCCGGGCTCGCCAGAGCAAGGGCAAAGCGCGTATCAACGCATTCAACGACCTCGTCGCGGAGGCGGAGGCTGCGGAGCGCCGGTCGGACAACCTCGAGATCACCATCCCGCCCGGACCCCGTCTCGGTGACCAGGTGGTCGACGCCTCGAGCCTCGTCAAGGGCTTCGGCGACCGCCTGCTCATCGACGGTCTCTCCTTCCTGCTACCGCCCGGTGGGATCGTCGGCGTGATCGGTCCGAACGGTGCCGGCAAGACGACGCTGTTCAAGATGGTCGTGGGTGCCGAGAAGGCGGACGCGGGCGAGCTCACGATCGGCTCGACCGTCACGCTTGCCTACGTCGACCAGTCCCGTGCCGAGCTCGACGCCCAAGCCACGGTGTTCGACGAGATCACCGGTGGCGTCGAGCGCATCGTCGTCGGTTCGAGAGACCTGCACGCCCGCGCGTACGTTTCGAGCTTCGGCTTCAAGGGCAGCGACCAGCAGAAGGTGGTCGGACAGCTCTCCGGCGGCGAGCGCAATCGCGTCCAGCTCGCAAAGGTCCTGAAGAGCGGTGGCAACGTGCTCCTCCTCGACGAGCCGACGAACGACCTCGACGTCGACACGCTCAGGGCCCTCGAGGACGCGCTTCTCGGCTTTCCGGGCTGCGCGGTCGTCATCAGCCACGACCGCTGGTTCCTCGACCGGATCGCGACCCACGTGCTCGCGTTCGAGGGGGACTCGACCGTCCGCTGGTGGGAGGGCAACTTCAGCGACTACGAGGCGGACCGCAAGCGGCGGCTCGGCGTCGACGCCGACCAACCGCACAGGATCCGCTACAAGCCTCTCGTGCGCGGCTGACGGGGTCGCACGCACCGGCCTCGAGTGACGGGGTGCCCTTGGCCAACTAGCATGCCACCTGACGCGAGATGTCCGGCCGGGAGCCGGCAGTCCGACAGGAGCGGCCATGAGCGGTGTGCGCGTGCTCGTCGGGACCCGAAAGGGGGCGTTCGTCCTCGAAGCGGACGGGGCGCGTGCGGACTGGGAGATCACGGGCCCGCATTTTCCCGGCTGGGAGATCTACCACGTCGCCGGATCGCCGGCGGATCCCGATCGGCTCTATGCCTCGCAGAGCTCGTCGTGGTTCGGACAGCAGGTCCAGCGCTCGGACGACGGCGGTAGGTCCTGGCGCCCGGTCGGCAACCAGTTCTCCTACGAAGGAGTCCCGGGGACGCACCAGTGGTACGACGGGACGCCGCATCCCTGGGAGTTCGCACGGGTCTGGCACCTGGAGCCGTCGCTCGACAATCCCGACACTGCCTATGCAGGCGTCGAGGACGCTGCGCTGTTCCGAACGGTGGACGGAGGGCAGAGCTGGCAGGAGCTCCCCGGGCTACGCGGCCACGGCTCGGGATCATCCTGGCAGCCGGGAGCGGGCGGGATGTGCCTGCACACGATCGTCCTCGACCCGAGCGACGCATCGCGTCTCTACGTCGCCATCTCGGCTGCTGGCGTGTTCCGCACGAGCGACGGGGGCGAGACCTGGACCGCCGCCAACCGCGGCCTTCGCTCCGGCGAGATCCCGGCCGCGGAGGCGGAGGTCGGGCACTGTGTCCACGGTCTCGCGATGCATCCGACGAGGCCGGGCGTGCTGTTCATGCAGAAGCACTGGGACGTGATGCGCAGCGACGACGCCGGCGACAGCTGGTACGAGGTGAGCGGGAACCTCCCGAGCGATTTCGGCTTCGCGATCGACGTGCACGCGCACGAGCCGGAGACCGTCTACGTGGTGCCGATCACGAGCGACGCCCACCACTTCCCGCCCGAAGGACGGCTGCGTGTCTACCGCAGCCGGACCGGAGGTGGAGAGTGGGAGCCCTGCACGGACGGACTGCCCCAGCAGCACTGCTACGTGAACGTTCTCCGGGACGCGATGGCGGTCGACGCGCTCGAGGAGTGTGGTGTCTACTTCGGCACGACCGGGGGGCAGGTGTACGCATCGCGAGATTCTGGAGACCACTGGACCCCGATCGTGCGCGACCTCCCGGCAGTGCTGTCGGTCGAGGTCCAGACTCTGCTGTGAGCGAGTCCGAGCCGTGACCGACCCTGGGGGCCCTGACCGCTGCGCCGTCTCGGTGGTCCTGCCCGCGCAGCTGCGGGCTCTCGCACGTCTCGAGTCGGCAGCGGTCGTCGACGTCGTCCCTCCCGTGACCCAGCAGGCTGTCCTCGACGCCCTCGAGCGGGCGTGGCCCGTGCTGGCGGGCACCATACGCGATCCGGTGACGCAGCGACGGCGTCCCTTCGTCCGCTACTTCGCGTGCGGGCTGGACCTCAGCCACGAGCGTGCAGACGTGCCGCTGCCGGGTCCCGTCGCAGCCGGATCCGAGCCGTTCGTCGTGGTCGGAGCGATGGCCGGTGGCTGAGCAGCGCGGCCGGAGCGGTGCACGTGCCGGAGGCCTCGAGACGAGGAGGCAAGGACGCGGTCGAGTCAGGCGATTGGCGTCCGTAGCAGGCCGACGTGGTCGATCTCGACTTCGACGACGTCGCCGGACCGGAGCAGCAGGGGAGGGTCGCGGAAGAAGCCGACACCTCCTGGCGTGCCGGTGACCACGACGTCGCCCGTGTCGAGGCGCGTGAAGGTCGTGATGTAGGCGATCAGCTCGGGGATCGAGAAGATCATGTCGCTGACCTGTGCCGACTGGCGGGTCTCGCCGTTCACCCGGGTCTCGAGGTGGAGCGCCTCGAGGTCGGCGATCTCGTCGGCAGTGACGAGCCACGGCCCGAAAGAGCCGATGCCGAGGAAGTTCTTCCCCGGCGTGAACTGCGAGCTGTGCCGCTGGAAATCACGCACCGTGAAGTCGTCGAAGCACGCGTAGCCGGCGACATGGGTGAGCGCTTCGCCCGCCGGGACCTTGTAGGCGGGCTCGCCGATCACGACGGCGAGCTCGCCCTCGTAGTCGAGCGCGGCGGAGACGTCCGGGACGGCGACCGGGTGGTCGTGTCCGACCTGGGAGTCGGCGAAGCGCACGAACAGCGTCGGGTAGTCCGCCTGCTGGCGACCGGTCTCGCTCCGGTGGTCCGCGTAGTTGACCCCGGCGCAGATCACCTTGCCGGGGTCTGGGACGACGGGCAGCAGGTCGAGGCTGTCGAACGCCGGGCCGCTGGCGCCGCTGGCGCCCGCGAGCGCGTCGGCAATAGCACCGATGCCCAGGCGGAGCGCTCCTTTGAGCGTCGCCGGCAGGCCGGGTCGGAGCGGCGGGATCTCCACGACCGCCTCGCCGACCACGGCTCCGTAGGTGGTGCGTCCGTCGACGCTGTAGCTGACGAGCTTCACGGGTCCTCCCTGGTCATGTCATGCCGGTGTCGCGGGTCCGGTCACGTAGGGCCGGTCACGTAGGGCCGGTCATACATGGCCGGTCATACATGGCCGCTCATGCAGGGCCGCTCATGCAGGGCCGGCCCGGTAGAGCATCTCACCTGCGTTGTGCACGACGAGCACGCCCTCGTCCTCGCGGCCTTCCCACTCGTCCGGGTCGATCGTGCGGTGGTCGAGGTAGCCGAGGTTGACGGTCCGGCAGCGCGACTCCGGGATCCCCGTCGCGAGAGTCACGGTGATCCGTGGCGTCTCGACGTGCGTCGCCGGGTCGTAGCTCCCGAGCCCCTTGACGTGCGTGCTGTGCGCCTTGATCATCCCCGGCACGTCATCGAAGCGCCCGGGCTGGAGGGTGAAGTAGTCGCGCACGTGGTACCCGACGGCGTCGATGGCCGCTCCGTGGGTGTAGGAGATCTCGCGGAGATGGGGCGCGTAGATGACGACCTCGCCACCGTCCGCGATCGCAGGCTCGGTCTTGTACATCGCCTTGGCGGCGGTCCACAGGTCGTCGTAGATCGGCGACGGCATCGAGAGCACCCGGTGGAACGGGCGGGGGACCGTCGTGATGCCGAGCTCACCGGCGAGGTCCGCCGCAGCGCTCCACGCCTCGATGTGGTCGCCGACGAACACCCCGTGCAGCTCGCGGCCGGTGACGGCCATCGCGATGCAGGTGATCGGGCGTGGCACGAGCTCGGCAGCGCGGTGGATGAGCCGCCGGACCGGCGTGTCCTTGACGCCGATCGTTGCACTGCTCGTGACGAGAGCTCCGAGCCAGTGCGTCGCGTCGATGATCTGCGGCCCGGCGATGCCGGGGAAGAGGTACTTCGCCCCCCCGGAGAAGCCAGCTACCTCGTGCGGGAAGACCGGACCGCAGATGACGACGTGGTCGGCGTCGAGGAGCATGCGGTTGAGCACGACGGGGACGTCGGCGTGGAGGAGCCCTCCAGTAGCCGCCGAGACGTCGTCCGCCGGCACCGCGCCGAGCCGCACGAGCGCCGACGGGTCGTCCCATGCGTGGTTGGCGATGCGGATCCCGGGATACCGCTCCGCCCTCTGCGCGGCGGGGACCCCGACGAGCGCGTCGATCGCGTCCTCGTCCATAGGCGGGTGCGTGCCGAGGGCCACGAGGTACGCGAGCTCGGCGACGCGTCCTTGCAGCAGCTCGTGCAAGAGGCGGAACATGAGTGGGATGGGCGCGTGACGCGTCGAGTCGGGAACGATCACGAGGACCCGCTTGCCGTCGAGCGCGACGTCGTGCAGTCCACGAGCGAGGATGGAGGCGACGTCGTCGTCGGAGAGCACGTCCGTGGCGGAGCCGTTGCCGTGCATCTCAGGTAGACCTCCCGGGTTCGGTGTGGGTGTGGGTGTGGGTGTCGGCGTGGGTGTGGGGCGCCGGGGCGTCTGCTCCGCGGTCGGGCGTGCTGGCGTAGAGCGCAGCGACGTCGGCGTAGGCGTGGACGAGCGCGGGGAAGGCGGCTCTCGCTGCCCGCGCCGCATCGCGCAGGACAGGGTCGACCGGGACCGGTCGCAGGGGATCGCCGGAGGCGCTGTCGGAGTCGATCAGGGCGCGCGCAGCGCCGAGGCTCGGTGCGTGGCCGAGCGCGAGCAGTGCGAGCGCGGCCGCCCCGAGGGCCGATCCTCCCGCGTCGCCGACGACGTAGAGCGGGCGGTCGAGCGACGCGGCGAGGACGTCTCGCCACAGGGGGGACCGGAGCGCACCGCCGGTCGCCCGCACCGACCGCACCGGCTCGGTGCGGTCGAGCAGCTCGACGATCGTGGCAAGCTGCATGCACACACCCTCGACGGCAGCTCGGACGAGGTGCGCCCGGCCGTGGATGCGTCGCAGGCCGAGGTAGGCACCGGGAATGTCCGGGTCCCACAGCGGCGCGCGCTCGGCGAGAAGGTACGGCACCATGACAAGCCCCGCGCAGCCGGGTGGCGCGCTGGCTGCGAGCGCGAGGACGTCGTCGTCGGTCCCACCCAGAGGTACCGACGACTCGCGGGCCGTCTCGCCGGCCCTCTCCTCGGTCCCGGGACGACCACCGAGGTCGGGGGCGAGGGCGTCCGCCGCCCAGCGCACGACGATCCCGCCGTTGCTCACCGCGCCGCCGACCACCCACGCATCGTCTGTCAGCGCGTAGCAGAACAGCCTCCCGGCCTCGTCCACGCGTGGCTCGCGCACCACGCTGCGCACGGCGCCGCTCGTGCCGAGGGAGAGGGACGCGACGCCGGGGCTGATCGCACCGGTCCCGAGGTTGCCGAGCGGGCCGTCGCCGGCACCGGCGACGACAGGAGTCCGCGGGTCGAGGCCGACGGCCGCGGCCGTCGCAGGCGCGTGCCGCAGCACAGCCGTCGTCGCGACGATCGGCGCGAGCTGGTCGCGCCGTATCCCGCCGAGCTCGCTCGCTCGCTCGCTCCACGACCGCGTCGACATGTCGAGAAGTCCTGTCCCCGATGCCGACGAGAGCTCTGTGACGAGGTCGCCGGTGAGCCAGTGGAGGATGCACTCCTTCAGCCCGACCCACCACCGGGCCGCAGCGACTGTCGAGGGGTCGTGGCGCGCGAACCACCGGAGCTTCGCGAGCGGCGTCATCGGGTGCACGGGTACGCCCGTCTCGCGGTGGAGCACGGCTG
>DAHXNN010000147.1 GCA_027365385.1 Acidimicrobiaceae bacterium
CGCGCCAAGCCGAAGAGCGCGAGGAGGTAATTGACAGTTCCGCCCGGCGCGAACACCCGCACGGCGATCATGCCGATCACGACCCAGGAGACTGCTGTCGGAAGGAAGATCAGGCTGCGGAACAGCTTCCATAGCCAGACATGCTCGTGGAGCAAGGCAGCGATCACGCGACGGGTTCCGAGCGCACCAGACTGGTCCAGGGGGGCTGATGGTCGCAGAAGGGGATCGGGTCGTCGGCGCGGGTGCTCCGGATCGCTACCAGGTACGCAGCGTCCAGCGGGCACTGGAGATGCTCGAGATCGTCGCGTCGGGGCCGACCGACGGGATGTCGCTCACGGTGCTCGCCGATCGACTGTCGATCTCGAAGTCGACCGCGCTCTCGACGGCGCGGACGCTCGTAGGCCACGGCATGCTGCGCGCCGTCGAGCCCGGGCCGCGCTACAAGCTCGGCACCGCGCTCATCCGCTACGGGGACCTCGTCGCCCAGCAGAACCCGGTGGGCGAGGTATGCCTGCCGGTGCTGCGCCAGGTGAGCGCCGAGACGAGCATGACCGCGAGGCTTGCTCTCGCCGAGGACGGCTACGCGGTGTGCGTCGAGCGCGTCGACGGTCCCGGGAGCATCCGGTTCCACGCGCCACTCGGCGGGCGCGAGCCTCCGCACGCCACCGCCGCAGGCAAGTCCGTCCTCGCGATGCTCGACGATGCCCGGGTGCGGGCGATCTGCGAGGAGGCCGGCCTCCCGGCACACACCGCGCACACGATCACAGACGCTGCGACCCTCTTCGAGGAGCTCGGCACGGTCCGACGGCGGGGCTTTGCCGTCGACGACGAGGAGGAGGTCGAAGGCGTCTTCTGCGTCGGTGCCCCGTTCTTCGGACACGACAGGGAGTGCGCGGGGGCGATCAGCGTGACGGGGATCAAGCAGGACCTCCCCGGCTGGAGGATCGCCGAGCTCGGTCGGCTCCTCCGCCAGTACGCGGACACCGCGTCGGCGCTGATCGGGGGATCGACCTTCGCGGACCTCCTTCCGCTGCGCGGCGTCGCGGCGACCACGGGCAGGTGGGCCCCGGGTGCGGAGGTGACGCGATGACGCACCGCGCGCTCGTCACGCGCGGCGACGGAGCCTTGGTGCTCGAAGAGCGTGGGCCTTTCCATCCAGGACCCGGAGAGCTCGTCGTCGCGCCTCGAGCCGTCGGGCTGTGCGGGACGGACCTCGAGCTTGTCGACGGGCTCGTCGACCCCGCGTACGTCCGCTACCCACTCGTGATCGGCCACGAGTGGACCGGTGTCGTCACGGAGTCCGGTGCGGCGCAGTGGACGCCAGGAGACAGGGTGGTCGTGGAGGGGATCGTGCCGTGCCGCCACTGTGCGCACTGCGCGGCCGGCGCCACGAACATCTGCGACACCTACGCCGAGCTCGGGTTCACCTTCGACGGAGCGGCGGCCGGCGAGGTGGTGGTCCGAGCCGAGCTCGCCCACAAGGTCGCACCGCACGTCGCGTCGGAGGATGCTGCCCTCGTCGAGCCGGCCGCGGTGGTCTACCACGGGCTTTCGCGAGCCGTCGCCCGCCCCGGCCTCGAATGCCTCGTGGTGGGTGACGGGACGATCGGGCTGTTCGCCGTGCAGCTGCTCCAGCTCTGGTCGCCAGCGAAGGTCGTCATGGCGGGCAGGCGAAGCGAGCAGGCCGACCTCGCGCTGGCCGCAGGCGCGGACGAGTTCGCCGTCACCGCTCCGCGCGCTTCGTTCGACGTCGTGGTCGAGGCGGCCGGGACGCCGTCGTCGGTCCGAGATGCGCTGAGCGCCGTGAGGCGCGGCGGGACCGTCCTGCTCCTCGGACTGCCGCCGCACGGGGAGGCGACTCCGGTCCCGATCGACGACCTCGTCAACGGCGACGTCGTCGTCCGGGCGAGCTTCGCGTACACCTCGTCGTCCTGGTCGCAGGTGGTGGCCCTTCTGAACTCGGGACGGATCCACCCCGGTGCGGTCGTGACGCATCGATTCGGTCTCGACGGGTACCGCGACGCGGTCGCTGCGTTGCGGACGCCACCGCCCGGGGTGGCGAGGGGCAAGGTGCTCCTCGAGCTCCAGTGACCCCGGACGGATCAAGGTCTCACGCGGACGGCAACGTGCCCTGTCGCCGGCATCGACATCGCGCCGCAGCCACTGATCATCGGCGCGGCACCCCTGCAGGGACGTCGGGCTGCCGTCGGCAGCTTTGCCTCGAGGTGGCAGCCCTCGCCCACGATCGAAGCAACCACGAGCGGAGCGTCTGCTCGGTCCGGAGAGCTTCGCGGCTCTCGGGGGGGCGGTCGGGACAGGACCCGGACGCAGGTCTCTCGTGAGGAGAGCCGACATGCCGCTGTGCCACGCCGACTCGGGAGATCGCCTCTCAGATGGCCACCGGCGCCGGCTGGACGCCCGGGATCATCGATGCCAGCTGACGATGTAGTGAATCGCTAAAGGTTGATCTCCGAAGTGCCGTTACCTGCGAGGAGGCTTGAACCAGAACCCGAACCGGTCTTCTGGCATGTCGAGCGTCGAGAAGGCCGCTCCATGGATGGAGCGGCCCACAACTGAGAGAGAGACAGGATGACGCTCTCGAAATGCCACCTGCGGTGTGCGTCTGCCGTGATCGGCACGAAGCGGTTCACGGAACGCCACCTGGCGGGAGGTTTGCGGCTCGGCGGGTCAGGGGCCCGATCGAGTTGTCCCGAGCCCACTCGCGACCGACCTGGACCACCGGCGACGAAGTTCGGGTCAGATGATTGGCCTCGCGCCACCTCGCCGGCGAACGGCGAGCTGGTGCTGAGATGACGGGCAACCGCGTCCATCGCAGGAGTCGCCGTCGACGTGCGACTCCCCTCGTCGTCTTGCTTCTCGCTGCCTTGGCCCTCCCGAGCACGCTCGCCGCACCAGCGGCGACGTCGATCCCTCGACGGCAGGGCCGAGCAGCATCGACGGTGCGGCTCGGTACCGATCCCGCGCAGGGACTCGGCACTCCGTCCGGGACCTACCACGCACCTCGCATGGGCGTGACGCTCGTGCTGAAGAGCCACACGTCGCCGGCAGGCAAGGCGGTCGTCACGTCATGGCTCACCAGGAACCACGTGCGGTACACGGCCACGAGGTTCTCTGTGGCTGCCAGCGCATCCTCCGCCAGGATCGAGCGGCTGCTCGACGTGACACTCGCGGACTACGGGCACGGCAAGAGAAGCGTCTACGCCGCGACGTCCGCCCCTGTCCTTCCAGTGCAGGTGGCCTCTCGCCTCATCGGCGTCCTCGGGCTCAACGACGCCCCGGCGGTCACCACCAACGTCGGGGTCGTCCCGCCGACGTCGATCAGCAAGAGCACGTCGACGAGGGCCGCCACCGGGTCCGTCTCGCCGAGCGGCGCCCCGGTGGCCTGCAGTGCCGCTAGCAACTACGCGACATACACGGAGTCCGAGCCAGTCGGCAACACCGTCCGCACGATGAACACGATCGGCAACTACTACGGCGCCGGGACGCTCATCGGCTCCGGGCATGACGGCACCGGCAAGACGGTTGCCGTCATCGAGTTCAGCGCAAGCACGCCGTCAGACGTGTCGGCATACGACTCGTGCTTCGGCATCACCGACAACTACTCGGTGCAGCAGATCGACGGGGGCCCGACGAACGGCACCCCACTAGAGCCGGACCTCGACATCGAGATGATCCAGACACAGGCCCCTGGCGCCAAGGTCATCTCGTACGAGGCTCCGAACACCTCTACAGGCAACTACGACGCGGTGCAAGCCGCCGTCGACAACCCTGCCGTCAGCGTCATCTCGATCAGCTGGGGCCAGTGCGAGTCCGTGTATCAGAGCGTGGCGAACATGATGGAGCCGCTGTACCAGCAGGCGGCTCAGCAGGGGCAGTCGATCTTCGTGGCATCTGGCGACTACGGGTCCGAGGGGTGTTACGGATACAGTACCTCTAACGCCAATCAGCTTGCTGTGGAGTTCCCCGGCAGCTCTCCGGCCGTCACTGCAGTCGGCGGAGTAGACACCCTGAGCTCCGGGCAGAACGTCGTCTGGAACGCGTGCGGCACGAGCTCCGTGGAGTGCTCGCCCTCGATCACATCCGGGAACCCCGGAGCGTTCACGGGGCCTGGATACGGGGGCGCTAGCACTGGCGGAGTCTCGTCATACGAGTCGCAGCCATCGTGGCAGGTGCCAGTGACAGGCACGTACAGTGGCCGTGCGGTGCCGGACATCTCTGCGAACGCGAACGGCAACGTCATCTACTACGAGGGCGTCTGGGGCGACGTGTACGGCACCAGCGCGGCGGCACCGCTGGCCGCAGGACTGGCGGCAGACGTCGAGGGGTCGTGCGCCAGCCCGACCATCGCAGAGAAGGCCGCCTTCACCCCGGCTGCCAATCAGTACGGCACGCTCGGCAACATCGCTCCGAGCCTGTACGCCGCATACAGGCTGAACCCGGCCACGGCAGCGCTGTACGACGTGACGAGTGGCAACAACGACTTCACGAGGTCCGTGCCAGGTG
>DAHXNN010000240.1 GCA_027365385.1 Acidimicrobiaceae bacterium
GACCGATGCGATCAGGTTCGCGAATCTCGCTCCGCTCGGGTCCCCACCCGGGGCCGGCATGAACGCTATGGCACGCAGCTTCGAGGGTCTCACGACGTGGGACGACCTCGCCTGGATCCGAGACGCGTGGAAGGGTCCGCTTGCGGTGAAGGGGATCCTCGCGCCCGGGGACGCGGTGCGCGCAGCGGGCATCGGAGCCGACGCGGTCGTTGTGTCCAACCACGGCGGTCGCCAGCTCGACCACGTCCCCGCTGCCATCGACGCGCTACCGGGCGTCGTGGACGCCCTCGGTGGCGCAGCGGAGGTCCTCTTCGACGGTGGGATCCGCCGCGGCACGGACATCTTGATGGCGCTCGCTCTCGGTGCGCGTGCGTGCCTCGTCGGCCGGGCACACGTCTACGGGCTCGCCGCGGCGGGCGAGGCGGGCGTCTCGACGGCGATCGAGATACTCGCCGCAGAGCTGCGCACGGCGATGGGGTTGTGCGGGGTGGCGCGGCTCACGGATCTCGACACGAGCTATGTCCGCCACCGCCGGGGCGAGTGTGGCACGGGTGGCGCGCTTGGCGAGGGCGTGCGTCGGTGAGCGACCTCGACGCCACGCCGGCGCCCGGGCGGGAGCAGGCCGCCCCCGGTGCTCCGCCGGCATCCGCGCGTCTCCGGCCCCCGGCGCGGCGCCTGCTCGGGAGCGGTGGGCTCGTCAACGTCGGCCTCGCGACGTCAAACGTCTTCGTTTCGTTGTTCTTCTATGTCACGAGTGGCAGCATCGGGAAGATGGCCCTGTACGCGGTGGGACGCTACGCCGGCCTCATCTGCATGTCGATGCTCGTCATGCACCATTTTCCCGACACCCCGCCGCGCCGGCTGTTCCGGGTGGGCCTCACTCTGACGGCGTCGTTCTTCTGCTTGCTCATACTGCTCGGCCACCGGGCGAGCCCTCTGGCCTTGCCGCTCGGACTCTTCAACGGGGCGGCCGCCGGGACGTACTGGTTCGGGAACAACACATTGGTCTACGACGTCCTGCGTCCCGGGGAGCGAGGCCGCTACTACGGTCTGAGCTTCGCGATCGTGAGCGTGCTCAATGTCGTCATGCCGCTCACCGCTGGCTTCGTCATCGCGCGCGTCGGTGGCGAGCGTGGGTACGCGACCGTCTTCTCCATAGCCCTCGTCTGCTACGTCGCCGCGTTCCTCGCGGCCCGCGGGCTAGGTGGCGTCCGTGGCGTCGGGGGAGTCTCCGTCCGCCGCGCGCTTGCGTTTCCGCTCGCTCGGGCCGGATGGGGCCGGATGTGGGTCGCGCTCGCGTTGCGTGGCTACAAGCAGGCAGCGGGGAGCATCGGGCTGATCGTGCTCGTGGCAGCGGCGACGCACAGCTCCGAGGCGCAGGGCGAGTTCGCAGCGGTTGCGTCTCTCGCGGGGGTCGGGACGTCGATCGTCGCGGGGCGGGTGGCGCCGGAGCGGCGCGCCGTGGCGATGTGGACGGGTGCTCTCGGGTTCCTCGCGGCGACAGTCCTCTTGTTCCTGCGTGCCGACCTGGCGATGCTTCTCGTCTACGGTCTCGTCAGTGGGTTCATCTACCCTGGCCTTATGGTCCCGCTGTCGAGCATCGTCCTCGAGGCGATCGACGGTGATCCCGAGGGCCGCGAGCACCGTGGTGGCTACATCTTGTCCCGAGAGATAGCAGCGAACGTCGGGCGGCTCCTCGCAGTCGGTCTCCTTTTCGTCCTTCTGGAGGTGCTGCCGGCCACCCACGCCGTGTTGGGCGTCCTCGCGACCGCAGCGTGCTTCCAGCTCGTCGTGGCGCATCTCGGAGCGACCGCAGACGCGCACGTCTCGCGCGGAGCGGTGCTTCGCTCGGCGTCCTCGTGACCGGCGCGCGCTGCACGGATAGCGCCGTGTCCTACGAGGACCTCGGTCCCTACAGCGACTGGGTCGACCGGGTGCGACGCGACGAGAGCCGGCGGCCCGGCTGGATGGACGCGACGCTCCGGCGACCCGAGGAGCTCCGCGCCCTCGCCTGCGACATCCTCGGTCCCGCGGATGGCGAGGCGCGACCACGCGGTGTGCGGGTGGAGGCGTCGTGGCGCGACGACGAGGCGGGGGTCTCCGGCGAGCTGGTCACCTGGGACGTCGGGTACGGACCGCGCACGGAGGCCTACGTCCTCCGGCCAAGCAGCGGCGACGGACCCTGGCCAGGTGTCGTTGCGCTCCACTGCCACGGAGGGTTCACCTACTACGGCAAGGAGAAGATCGCAGACGGTCCCGCCGGCCACGACCCCGTCCTCGACCCCGTCCGTCACGAGCTCTACGGTGGCCGCGCCTATGCGAACGCGCTGGCGCGCCAGGGTGTCGTCGTGCTCGTCCACGACGTCTTCACCTGGGGGAGCCGGCGGTTCGTGCTTGCCGACTCGCGCGCAGACTCGGCTCACGCAGACGAGGTCGCGCGCTACAACGCCGCCGCGTCTGTCCACGAGCACGTCGTCGAGAAGTACTGCCGGCTTCTCGGCACGACGTTCGCCGCTGTCGTCGCGCACGAGGACCGGGCGGCGCTCGCGTACCTCGGCTCCCGGCCGGACGTCGCCACCGGGCGCATCGGCTGCGTCGGCCTCTCTGGCGGTGGGATCCGCGCAGCAATGCTGCAGGCGACGAGCGACGTCGCCGCGACCGTCGTGGTGGCGATGATGTCGACCTACGAGGGCATGCTCGACCGGCACGTCGCGAGCCATACGTGGATGCTGTACCCCGAGCGCTGGCCGACTTACGGCGACTGGCCGGACCTCGTCGCCTGCCGGCCCAGCTCGCCGCTCCTCGTGCAGTACCAGCGCGGTGACCGGCTCTTTTCCGCAGAAGGGATGGACGAAGCGCACCGCATGATCGCGGCTGTCTACGCCAGCGCTGGCAACGCGTCGGGCTACGAGGCGCAGCACTACGACGGCCCGCACTGCTTCGACGTCGCGATGCAGGAGGCCGCGTTCGCGTGGCTCCGTGCTGCTCTCGACCGGGCCTGAGGTGACCTCGATGCGACTGACTGCCGGCCAGGTCATCGTGGACACCTTGGCGGAGCTCGGTGCTCGGCACTACTACACGGTTCCCGGCGAGAGCTTCCTCGACGTGCTCGAGGCGACGAGGAGCAACCCCTCGACGACGCTCGTGTCGACGCGTCACGAGTCCGGCGCGGCGTTCATGGCCGACGCGGATGCGAAGCTCACCGGCATACCCGCCGTGGCGGTGGCGACGCGCGCGCCTGGCGCGGCGAACCTCGCGATCGGCGTGCACACGGCATTCCACGACTCGACGCCGATGGTCGTCCTCCTCGGTCAGGTCGACTCCCACCTCTACGGGGCTGGGCTCGCCTTCCAGGAGATCGACCTCGCAGCGTTCTACCGCCCGATCACGAAATGGAGCGCCACGTTGTCCCGGTCCGGCGACGTCGCCGATCTCGCGTGCCGAGCCTTCGCCGCAGCGACGACCGGACGCCCCGGGCCCGTCCTGGTCGTGCTGCCGAGTGACGTCCTCGCCGAAGAGGTGGACTCGGGCGGTCGCTTTGCGAGCGGAGGGCTCGAGGCTGCCGGCGCGGTCGACACGGGCACGGTACCTCCCGAGTCGCCCGGTGCTGCGAGGCAGCCCGCCCCGGACGTCGTCGCCCGCCTGCGCGGTCTCCTCGAGAGCGCAGCCGCGCCTGTCATGGTCGTCGGCGGGCGCACCTCCGGGTTGTCGCCTGAGCTCGTCGCGCTAGCCGAGCGGTACGGGATCGGCGTATACAGCGCATTCCGGCGACAGGACCATTTCCCGAACGATCACCCGGCCTACCTCGGCCACCTGACTCTCGCTCCCGCGCAGGAGACCGTCGTCGCACTTCGCTCGGCGGACCTCGTCGTCGCTCTCGGCTGCCGGCTCGGCGAGGTGACGACGCAGCGCTTCTCGTTGCCGTCCGACCGGTCGTACCTTGTCCACGTCGACCCCGACGCGGGTGGCGCTGCGGCCGTAGACCCTACGAGCACGCCGGGACACGTCAGGCCGGGTCGTGAGCCGGACCTGGCGATCCCGGCCGACGTCGGCGCCGTCGTCGCATCGCTGCTCGCGGGTCGCGTGGCTCCACTCGGGTCCGATCGATGGGCGGGTGCTCACCGGGCCTATGTCGAGGACTCGACGCTCCCCGCCGGGCGCGCCGGCACGCCGCTCGACCCGACCTCTGTCGTGGAGGTGATGACCGAGGTCGTCCCCGCGGACGCGATCGTGACGAACGACGCCGGCAACTTCTCGATCGCCCTCCACAGGTTCTGGCGTTTCCGCTTCCCGCACACCCAGCTCGCGCCGACGAGCGGCGCGATGGGGTACGCGGTGCCCGCGGCGGTCGCCGCCGGTCTCGTCCGTCCGAGCCAGCTCGCAGTCGCGGTGGTGGGCGACGGGGGCTATCTCATGACGGGACAGGAGGTCGAGACGGCTGTGCGCTACGGGGCGAAGGTCGTCGCGCTGGTAGTCCGCAACGGTCTCTACGGCACCATCGCCATGCACCAGGCGCGCACGTTCGGCACCACGTGGGGCGTCGACATCGGTCCTGTCGACATTGCCGCGCACGCGCGGAGCCTCGGGGCGGCTGGCTTCACGGCGACAGATCCTGCGTCGCTTCGCGAGGCGCTCGTCTCCGCTGTCGGCGCGCCGGGTCCTGCGGTCGTCGACGTCGTCGTCGACCCGGACGCGATCACGCCGACGGCTTCGCTCGCGGCGCTCGCGTCCGAGTCACGGGGACGCAGCCCGCACGGCGGGACCGAGGGACCTATCGGCACACGACGGGCCCGCGTAGGGCGGGCCCGCACCGGACAGGGAGGAACGTGACATGGAGTACCGACAGCTCGGGCGAACCGGTGTGCAGGTGAGCGAGCTCTGCCTCGGCGCCATGATGTTCGGTGGCCCGACCGACGAGGCAGCGTCAATACCGATCATCGATGCCGCGCTCGACGCCGGGGTCAACTTCGTCGACACAGCCAACGTCTACAGCCGAGGGCGTAGCGAGGAGGTCGTGGGCGCGGCCCTCGGAGCGAACGCAAAGCGCGATCGGGTCGTGCTCGCGAGCAAGGTCCACGGGCGCATGGACGACGACGACCCGAATGCCGCTGGCAACAGTCGCCGGCACATCGCTGCGCAGTGCGAGGCATCGCTGCGCCGGCTCGGCACCGACTGGATCGACCTCTACCAGATACACCGCCCGAGCCCAGCCGTGCCGATCGACGAGACGTTGCGTGCGCTCGACGACCTCGTCCACGCGGGGAAGATCCGCTACATCGGCTTCTCGACGTTCGCCGCGTGGCAGATCGTAGAGTCCCTCTACGTCGCGAAGGAGCTCGGCTGCAACCGCGTCGTCTGCGAGCAACCGCCCTACCATCTCCTCGACCGCCGCATCGAGAGGGAGCTCGTCCCGGTCGCGCAGACCTACGGTCTCGCGCTCATCCCGTGGTCGCCGCTCGCGAGCGGCTTCCTCACGGGCAAGTACCGGCGCGGTGAGCAGAATCCGGACGACTCCCGTCTCGCTCGCCAGCAGGGTGGGACCCGCGAGTACGGTGAAGCCGCCTTCGCAGTGCTGGACGTCGTCGAGGCGATCGCCACGGAGAAGGGTTGCACGCCATCGCAGCTCGCCGTCGCGTGGTGCGCGGCGCAGCCTGCGGTCACGAGCCCGATCATCGGCCCGCGCACGATGGCCCAGCTCGAGGACAATCTCGGCTCGATAGCGGTGGAGATCACGGGAGAGGACAGCGCCCGTCTCGACGCCGTCTCGCCACCGGGTGGGTCGATCGTCGACTACTACCAGGCGGACTTCGGACCGTCGGCCCGCTGACGGGCGCCGGGACGCCCTCGCCGGCGGTGCTGATCCCCCGCCTGCGGGGGCGTCCTATCGGTGCAGCGCGCGCAGCGCCGAGTAGAGAGCGGCCTTTTCCTCGAGCCCGATGCCCGGAGACGTCGGGAGAGCGAGTCGTCCCTTCTCGACGACCGCTCCGTCGGAGAAGCCTCCGGCTGGGTAGAACTCGCCGGGATAGGACTCGTTGCCGCCGAGCTTCAGCGCAGCCGCGACATGCAGGGCGAACTGGTGGCCGCCGTGGGGGATGCACGAGCGCCTCGACCAACCGTGCGCATCGAGCATCGCGAGGGTCCGCAGGTACTCGACGAGCCCGTAGCTGAGTGCCGGGTCGAACTGCAGGATGTCCCGGTCCGGTCGGACCCCGCCGTAGCGGACGAGGTTCCTCGCGTCCTGCGACGAGAACAAGTTCTCGCCCGTCGCGATCGGACCCTCGTAGGCCGAGGTGACGAGCGAATGGGTGAGGTAGTCGAGCGGGTCGGAGGGCTCCTCGTACCAGGCGAGCCCGTAAGGCTCGAGAGCCCGGGCGTACGCGAGGGCGGTCTCGAGGTCGAACCGGCCGTTCGCGTCGACCGCGAGGCTCTCGCCTGAGCCGACCACTGCGAGGGCCGCCTCCACGCGCGCGAGGTCGTCGGCGAGCTCGGCGCCACCGATCTTCATCTTCACCCGCGTGTAGCCCGCGTCGAGGAAGCCACGCATCTCGTCCTCGAGGCCCCCGATCCCCTTGCCCGGCTCGTAGTAGCCGCCCGCCGCGTAGACGGCGACGTCGCCGTCGGGGGCCCCGTCGCCGTAGCGCTCAGAGAGCCATTGCCACAAGGGCATGCCGGCGATCTTCGCGACGAGGTCGAAGAGTGCCATGTCGACCGCGCCGACGGCGACCGACCGCTCGCCGTGACCGCCGGGCTTCTCGTTGGCCATCATCGCCGCCCATGTACGCGAGGGGTCGAGGCTCTCGCCGTCGTCGGCGAGCAGGTCACCAGGCGGGGCGGCGAGCAGGCGCGGTACGAGCCGGCGCCGGATGATGTCACCCTGGCTGTACCGACCGTTCGAGTTGAAGCCGTAGCCGACCACCGGCCTACCCTCGCGCACGACGTCGGAGACGACGGCGACGATCGAGCAGTCCATGGTCGTGAAGTCGATCCAGGCGTTGCGGATCGTGGAGCTGATCGGCAGACGCGCCTCGAAGATGTCGACGATTCGCAATGCTCGGCTCCTCGCTTCGTTGGCGCTGCGCCGCGTGCCGCTACGAGGCGTCGACGCTACGGGTGCTCCGGTGAGACGACAGGAAGAAGCTACCAGTGGGAACGTGCCGCCCGCCCGCCCGCCCGCCCGGCGCGTTGGCGGGATCGCCCGGCGCCTGCCCGGCGCGTGCGACACTCGTGCGCGGGGTGCTTCGGCACCGTCAGGGCCCGAGCACCGCGACGCGGAGCCCTGGGCCAGTCGAGGTGAACGAGTCGGCGAGGAGAACCAGTACGTGAGCCAGTCGGCGAGACATGTCTACGTGGCATCGAAGGGCACCCACGGCGACCGCGACGGCATACACCTGCTCGCGCGCGACGTCGCGAGTGGCTCTCTCGCTCTGGCCGGTGTCAGCGTGCCGAGCCCGGCGGCTTCGTTCCTCGCGCTCCACCCCGACGGAGCCCATCTCTACGCGACGAGCGCGCTCGACGAGGGGGCGGTGGCAGCATTCCGGATCACGACTGGCGCCCGTCTCCATCCGCTCGGCGTCGTGGCCACTGGAGGATCGCGTCCGTGTCATCTCGCCGTGCACCCGTCCGGGCGCTTCCTCCTCACGGCACACTACGGGAGCGGTCATGTGGCGGTCCACCGCATCGGCCGCGACGGTGCTGTCGGCGAGCTCTGCGACCTGGTGCTCTCGAGCGGCCGCGGGCCGGTGCCCGGGCGCCAGGAGCACGCCCACGCGCACTTCGTCCTCGCGGAGCCTGCCGGGCACTACGTCGTCGTCGCGGACCTCGGGACGGACTCGATCACGACGTACGAGATCGACGAGGTGACCGGCCGGCTCGGTGTGGTCGCGCGGGCGCAGGCGGAGCCGGGATCCGGGCCGCGCCACCTCGTCGCGCACCCGGAAGGGTTCCTCCTCGCGACCGGGGAGCTCGCCTCGAGGCTGCTCGTGTTCGACGTCGACGCTGAGACCGGAGCGGCGCGCCAGCGGGGGAGCGTCCCGGCGACGGTCGCGGAGACGAGCGGCGAGAACGCTCCGTCGGAGCTCGCGCTCGGGCCGACCGGGCGGTACTGCTACGTGGCGAACCGCGGTGCCGACTGTGTCAGCGTGTTCGAGCTGCGCGGCGGCCACCCGGTCCCCGTCGCCGACGTATCGACCCGGGGCAAGACGCCGCGGCACCTCGCAGTCGTCGGCGGGTACCTCTACGTCGCGAACCAGGACTCCGCGACGATCGTGACCTTCGAGCTCGACAGCGGGACCGGGCTGCCACGCGCGACCGGCAATGTCGTCGAGGTGGAGCGCCCCTACTGCATCCTGGCCACCCGAGCGACGGTCGGGGACGGCTCCCAGCGGTAGGTGCGGACTGTGCTCGGGCGCTTCACCCGCTCGATGCTGCGCTTCCGGTGGCTGGTCCTCGTCTGCTGGGGCGTCGCGGTCGCAGCCGGTGCCTTCTCGGCCGGACGGCTTCCCGGTCTCCTCTCCACCTCGCTCGCCGTGCCGGGGACGGGCTCACAGCACGCGGACGCGATCATGTCGCGGAGCTTCGGCGAGAATGCCGAAGGAACGTTCACCGTCGTCCTGCGGCGGGCGCACGTGCCTGCCAGATCGCTCCGCACGCTCGACCACGATCTCGCCTCGGCGGCGAGGGTGGTGCCGACGGCTCGCTCGACGGCACTCCAGCCGGGCGACGGCGTCCTCTACGCGGATGTCGGCACGTCCCTCGACATCCAGGCCGCCGCGTCCTATACGGGCACGCTCCGCAGGGCCCTCGCGCGCAGCGGGCTTTCCGGCGCGCTCGTCACCGGCGCGCCTGCCCTCCAGCACGACGTCACCCCGATCCTCGCGGCCAACCTGCACCGTGGCGAGGTCATTGCCGTCGTCGCCGCGCTCGTCCTCCTCGCGCTCTTCACCGGCATCTCGCTCGCGCTTCTCGTCCCGTTCGCCGTCGCCGCGTGCACGACGGCAGCATCGCTCGTCGTAGTCTACGGCCTCGCGCACGTGGTCGTGACGGCGCTCTACGTCCCGAACCTCGTCGAGCTCGTCGGGCTGGGGCTCGCGATCGACTACTCACTGCTCGTCGTGTTGCGATTCCGGGAGGAGCTCGAGGCCGGGACCGGCACGGTCGACGACGCCGTCACGAGGACGATGTGCTCGGCGGGCCGGACCGTGCTCGTCTCCGGCACGGCGGTGGCTGTCGGGCTGTCGGCGTTGCTCATCGTGCCAGTACCATTTGTCCGGTCGCTCGGCCTCGCAGGGCTTGTCGTCCCATTCGTCTCGCTCGGCTCGGCGCTCACGCTCCAACCGGCTCTGCTCTCGCTGCTCGGGCGGCGGGCATCGCGCGGGCTCGCTCGCCCTGGCAACCGGCGAGGCGCCCCCGGCGAGGCGCTCTGGGCCGGACTCGCCAGGCTCGTCGTGCGCCGTCGTGCTGCGGTGCTCGCCGGGTCGACGATGCTGCTTCTCGTGCTCGCGTCACCACTGGCGTGGCTCGAGCTCACTCCCGGATCGATCACGGCGATACCGCGCACCATGTCTTCGGCACGCGGGCTCGAGCTCGTGCGGGAGCACGTCGGGCCCGGTGTCGTCACCCCGATCGACGTCGTCGTCGACTCGGGGAGAGGTGGGCGAGCGAGCGCTCCGGCGATCGCAGATGCCACGCTCCGCCTCGCGCACGAGCTGCTCGCCGACCCCGAGGTCTTCGTCGTGGCGATCGGGACTCGCCCGCCTTACGTGGACCCGTCGGGCCGCTACGGACGCGTGATCGTCATCGGTCGCCACGACTTCGGCGACGAGAGGACCCAGCGGCTCGTCAGGGAGCTTCGCAGCCGCTTCGTCTCCCGTGCCCGATTCCCGGCAGGAGTGCACGTCTTCGTAGGTGGGGCCCCGGCACAAGGAGTCGACTTCATCGAGCGCGTCTACGGCGTCTTTCCCTGGGCCGTCCTCGTCGCGCTCGTCGTCTCGTACCTCGTCCTCGTGCGGGCTCTCCGGTCGGTCCTTCTGCCCGCTGTCGCCGTGCTGCTCGACGTCGTCTCGGTCGCGGCGACCTACGGCCTGCTCGTCGTCGTCTTCCGATTCGGGATCGGCGCGGATGTGCTCCACCTCTATCGCGTCACGCAGATCTCCGCATGGGTGCCGGTCGTGCTGTTCGCGATGCTGTTCGGACTGTCGATGGACTACGAGGTCTTCATCGTCGCTCGGATGCGGGAGTGCTGGGAGGGTGGAGCCGACGCGGCGGGCGCTGTCGCCGACGGGCTCGCGCGTACGGGGGGGATCGTGAGCGTTGCGGCGCTCGTCATGGTCGGGGCGCTCGGCGGCCTCGTCGGCGGCCAAGTGGTCGACCTGCAAGAGCTCGGTGTCGGGTTGGCTCTTGGCGTGTTGCTCGATGCAACCGTCGTACGCGGTCTGCTCATGCCGAGCGTCATGGCGCTTCTCGGGCCGTGGAGCTGGTGGCTCCCGCGCCCGTTCCGACGACTCGCCGGGGCCCCGTCCCCGCCCCCTGCTCGGAGCGGGAGGCGAGGTGGGAGCGGCGGCAGCCAGCAGTCGATCACTTCACCACGGTGATGGCGAGGCGCATCGCCGGGAGCTCGTAGCCGAGCGCAAGTGCCGGGTCGTCCTCGGCGTAGCTGAGGATCGGAACCATGCCGTAGGGAGTGTTCGCGAACGACGGCGACGCGGTGTAGAGCATCGGGTAGATGTCGATGATGTGTGTCCCCGGGGCACCCGTCGCGTGCAGGCGGAGCAGGACGTCCCCGTTGGAGTTGAAGCCGCACCCGTAGCCGACGTAGCTGTTGTCGTAGTCGACGGCCACCGTGTTGTCGAGCTGCGTCCAGCCCACACCTTTCAGGTGAACCGTGAAGGGCTGCCCCTGCTTGACCACGACGGCGGACACCCCGCGCCCGACGATGCTCTCCTGCACGTAGAACGGAACCTGGGCGACGACCTTGCCCCCCTCGCTCAGCTGCACGACGTGCCAACCACCGAGGCCGTCGGGCACCGAGAGGCGCAGCGTCACCGAGCCGCCGGTGGCGGTCGCGCTCGCAAGGGGAACCGTTACGAAGCTCCAGCACACGCTGTTGCAGTCGACGCGGCTGCCGACGACGGTCGACCACTCGGCATCGACGCGCGCCCCCGAATCCAGCCCCGTGGCCGTGAGCTCGAAGCGCTGTCCCACCCGACCGCTCGTCGA
This sequence comes from Acidimicrobiaceae bacterium, assembly GCA_027365385.1. Classification (GTDB taxonomy): domain Bacteria; phylum Actinomycetota; class Acidimicrobiia; order Acidimicrobiales; family Bog-793; genus JAJZCK01. The sequence continues at coordinate 11,215 of DAHXNN010000240.1, forward strand.
CGAGAGTGCCGTGCTGACGCCCGACGAGGTGGAGAGCCCGCTCGCCTGGAGCGTCGTGCGGGCGCTGACCGTGGGGGTGACGCTCACCGGCCAGTCGATGGACGGTGCCGGGGGCCCGTCGTCGGCAGTCGTCGTGAACGTCGCGGTCGCGCCGTTGGCAAAGGGCAGCGGGGACTGGGGGAGGTTGAGGTACAAGAAGCTGATGGCGTCGCCGACCTGGATGAGGTGCGGACCGACCGGCCCCGCGGCCCGGATCGTCACTCGCGCGGTGCCGCGCGTCCAGTTCGCCATGAGCTCGCCGACGTAGTGGTTGTCCCACAGGAGAGACCCACCACCGGGGTAGAGCTGAGAGCCGAGACCGCTGTAGGTGATCGTGATCGGGGTCCCGATCGGACCGCTCGTCGGGCTCACGGTGACGGACCGGGTGAGGACGAAGCCGCCATGGGCGTCCTCCACCCCTCCGACGACCGCGTAGATGTCGTGGATCCCGCCCCAGTCGTCGGGTGCCGGAAGCTTCACTGCGAACGAGCCGCTCGCGCTCGTCGTCACCTTTTCGAGCACGACTGCGAAGTCCTTCGCTGAGCGCCCTAGATAGTTGACCGTGTCGGGCTCGGGGTCGACGACCCAGCTCACGTCGGCCGTCGACCACGTCAGCTCGACGCTCTCGTCGGCCGGGAGGTGCGAGCCGGAGATCGTCAGCGGGGTGCCAGCGACGCCCTGCTCGGGCGTCACGTCGAGCAGCCCCATCGTCGGACTTGGCGTCGCGGCCGCCGCTACGGGCCCGGGGAGCGGTGACACTCCAGGGATTGCGGGCGGCGCCAGCGTCGTAGGGCTCGCGCTGGCCGGTGCGGCGAGGAGCATGGCTCCTGCGAGCACCCCGACCAGCGTGAGCCCGAGCCGCGCCAATGGGCCTTTGTGCATGGGAGATCTCCGTCTCGTTCCGGTGGAAGAAATGCTGGGGGGCAGCATCAAGGGCAGGGCGATGGCGGGAGGGCGGCCATGTCCGAGCCGGGCCAGGTGGGTCATGGTCGAGACCCACCGGCCAGAGCGGTGCAGGGAGCCCGTCTGACCGGTGGGGAGGCGGGCAGCGCCGAGGTCAGGTGATCGTCAGCTGCGAGGTCGGTGCGGTCCCTGCCTCGGAGAAGACTGTGCTCTGTGCGGGAATCGCAGCGTGCAGCACGGTCTTCGGGATCGGCTTCGCGACGACGGTGACGGTGAAGTTCACGATCCCAGGGGGATAGCCCTTCGTGGACCACGCCGCGCTCCAGAACGCCACCTTTCCGTGGGCGCCGTAGGTGAGCGGTATCGGCGCGGAGAGGCCGGGAATGTGGACGAAGGCCTTCTCGACGTTCTTCTGGGTGAGCGCGAGTCCTCCCGTCGTGGCGTCGATGCCCCACATCCGGAAGACGACGAGCTGTCCCGGCGCGAACAGGTTCGTCATCGCGCAGGCCGCAGCTGGTGCCGGGTTGCCGCCGGCCCCCTCGACCGTGTCGACGTAGAGGAAGAGCGGGTGGTGGCTGTTGGTCTGGATGGGCGGGGCCGTGACCGGTGGACTGGTCGTCGTGGTCGCTGATGCACCTGCGACGACCCCTGCAGTCAGGCTTGCGGTCGTGAGCAAGCCGACGGCGGCGTGCGTGATGAGCTTTCTCATGCTTGGTTCCCTCTCTCTTCTATGGATGCGAGATCTACGTCTCAGCCCTTCAGGGCGAGGTGGCCGGAGACCGTGACCGTGAAGTCGCCCTTTTGAGATCCGCTCGTGTTGCCGAGCTTGAGCGATCCCTTGAACACGAGGCTGCCGGACACGCCCTTGGCCTTGCCAGTCCCGCCGGTCGCCTTCGCGATGCCCTTGAAGGTCACGGTGACGGGCCCGCTCTCTCCGCTCGAGCAGCCTTGCGAGGTCGAGCTCGTCACGAGGAAGTCGATCCGTGCCGTCGGTCCGGCGATGCTCCCGGTTCCGCCGAAGGGATCGCACTGGGCGGATGCCGATGCGGATCCCTTGCCGGAGACGGTGCTCGGTCCGACCAGGGTGCCGCTGCCCTTGCCGGCGACGGAGGAGATCGTGACACGGCTGTTGTCGATCAGCACGGCGACGTTCCCCGAGTAGCGGCCGGAGAAGGCAAGCGCCTTCGTGGCGGTGGCCCTGGTGCTCGGGACCGACGCGCTTGCAGCCGGCGCGCCGACGACCGTCGGACCGGCGGCGAGGCCGGCTGCCGCTGCGGCAGCGAGCGCAGCGAGCGCTCGCGGGGTCCATCCAGCACGGCGCGCGCGACCCGGCTCCGGGCGCGGACTGTTCGTGATGCTCCTGGCCATGGAAGTACTCTCCTGTCTCGTCCTGCGGTGACGTATCGCCTGTGGATGCGACGGGCGGTAGGTGTCCGTATGCGTCGCTGCCGTCTTCGACTCGGTCAGGTCCGTTGGCACAAGGTCATCGAACCACCCAGGAGAGACGTCGGATAGGGCCCAAGGACCCCGGTCCAACGGCCCATACTGGCCGCAGTGAGCACCGCGGCCGCTCGACTCGGTCTACGCGACGCTCCAGCCACCGTCGACGGTCAGGCTCTCGCCGGTGACGTAGGCCGCCGCGTCCGAGGCGAGGAAGGCCACGGCGTTGCCGACCTCTTCGGCTGTGCCGTGCCGGCCGAGGGGGACGCGCGACGTGATGGCGATGCGCTCGGGGGTGTCGTCGACGTCCCGCGTCAGCTCGGTCCGGACGAATCCGACGAGGACCGCGTTCGTGCGGATCTCGTAGGGTGCCCACTCGACCGCGAGGGTCCGCACGAGGCCGAGGAGGCCGCTCTTCGCGGCCGAGTAGGCGACCGTGTTCGCAAGCCCGGCGCGCTGGCTCGTCATGGACCCGACAAAGACGAGGCTTCCGGGACGGCGTACCCCGACGAGGTGGCGCCCGACAGCCTGTGCCAGTGCGAAACCGGCGCGCAGGTGCAGCCCGACCACGGCGTCGAAATCCTCGAGGGAGAGATCGAGCGCCGGTTTGCGCACCTGGTTGCCTGCGGCATGGACGAGGACGTCGACCCGGCCGGCCAGATCGACGGCGCGGTCGACGAGCAACGAGGCCCCGTCACCCCGACCGATATCCGCGACCATCGTGTGGACGGGAGGCCCCACGCCGACGAGGTCCTCCTCGGCCCGCCGGAGACGCGCTGCATCCCGGCCGACGAGCACGACGCCGGCGCCCGCTCGCAGGAGGGCGGACGCGGCACCGGCCCCGATGCCACTGCCGCCACCCGTCACGAGTGCGACGCGGCCTGCGAGATCTGGCGCAGGTCCAGAGGGCATGGCCGATGATCGCAGCATCGCCCGTGCGGGGCAAGGGCCTGTGGCGTGCCTCCGGCCTAGGGTAGACAGGACGAGTGCAATTGCGTCGCGATCTCGGCGTAGCCAGGTAGGCGCAGACCTCGAGGACAGGGACGAAGAGAGACGGAGGGCAGCGAACCGATGCCGAACGACGAGGCACTCACGCCAGGAGAGCTCGCGACCGTGGTGGCGATCACGGTGACGCCGTTCGAGAGCTCGGGGGCTCTCGACGCGCCAGCCCTCGGTCGCGTCGTCGACCGGCTCGTCGAGGGCGGCATCTCGGTCCTCGTACCCGCTGGCAACACGAGCGAGTTCCACGCGCTCTCCGGAGAGGAGTGGCACGAAAGCGTCGCACTCACGGTCGAGCGCGCCGGCACGTCGGCAGTCGTCATGCCGGGAGTCGGCCGCGACCTCGCGACGGCGGTCCTCCAGGCGCAGAGCGCTCGGGAGCTCGGGTGTCGCGCCGTCATGGTGCACCAGCCCGTCGACCCGTTCGTCTCGACGGAGGGCTGGTTGGCCTACCACGAGCGCATCCATGGAGCGGTCCCCGACATCGCTCTCGTCGCCTACGTGCGCGATCCCCGCCGCAGCGTCGCCGACGTCGCCCGCCTCGCGGAGCTCGACGGTATCGTCGGCGTGAAGTACGCGATCGGCGACCCGCCATCGTTCGCCGAGCTCGCCGCCGTGGTGGACCCGGTCAGCGTGGCGCTCGTCTGCGGCCTCGCGGAGCGCTGGGCGGTGTCCTTCGCGGCGTCGGGGGCGACCGGCTTCACGTCCGGGCTGGCGGGCATCGCGCCCCGCCTCTCGCTCGACATCGCAGCGTGCCTCGACGCAGGCGACTTCCAAAAGGCCCGTGAGCTCGTCGCGGTCACGTCGGGGCTGGAGCTGCTCCGTGCCCGAGACGGCTCGGCATACAACGTCGCGGCAGTGAAGGAAGGGCTCGCACAGCTCGGCATCTGCGGCCGGGCCGTCCGCCCGCCCGCGTCGGAGCTGCCCGTCGAGCTACGGTCCGTGGTGACCGATTTCCTCCGTGGTGCAGGGCTCGTCGACGGCGAGAGGACGCGGTCGTGAGCGCCGCCGTCGATCCGAGGACTGGCGAGTCGTTGCCCCTCGTCGCGGCGGACTCGACAGACGCGGAGATCGACGCCATCTGCGCGCGAGCAGAGCGGGCGGGTGCCGAGCTCGCTGTCCTCGGACGCGAAGGGCGAGCCCGGATGCTCGAGGCGATGGCCGACGCCCTCGAGGAACGACGTGACCGGCTCGTCGAGACCGCAGACCGCGAGACGGCTCTCGGCGCCCAGCGGCTCGGCGGCGAGCTGACGCGTACCGAGTTCCAGCTGCGGCTCTTCGCGGAGGTGCTTCGGGAGGGCTCCTACCTCGAGGCGATCGTCGATCATGGGGGACCGACAGCTATGGGACCGCGTCCCGACGTCCGGCGCATCCTCCGTCCGATCGGTACCGTCGGTGTGTTCGGCGCGAGCAACTTCCCACTCGCGTTCTCCGTCCCCGGCGGCGACACGGCGTCGGCCCTCGCGGCGGGCTGTCCGGTCGTTGCGAAGGCGCACCCGTCGCACCCGGCGACCTCCGTGCTCGCCCACGAGGCGCTCCTTGCCGGAGCGGGCGCTTCGGGGCTCGCCACCGCGCCGGTCTCGCTCGTCTTCGGCGTCGAGGCAGGAGCACGGCTCGTCGGGCATGCCGCCGTCCAGGCCGTGGGCTTCACCGGCTCGCTCGCCGTCGGCCGGCTCCTCGCGGACGTCGCGGCCGCGCGAACGTCGCCGATCCCCTTCTACGGCGAGCTCGGTGCTTTGAACGCTGTCGTGGTGCTTCCCGCGGCGGCTGCCGCTCGCGCGGAGGAGATCGGGCACGGTCTCGTCGCCTCCTTCACCCTCGGCGTCGGCCAGTTCTGCACGAAGCCCGGGCTGGTCCTCGTCCCTCGAGGTGACGTAGGGAGCGCGCTCGTCGAAGCGCTCGTGTCTGCAGCCGGAGCCGTGCCTGCCGGAGTGATGCTCGGTCCCTCCATCGCTGACCGGTACTCCGAGCGGGCGGCGGAGATCGCTGCTTCTCCGGGTATCACCGTTCTCGCCCGGGGCGGGAGCCCGCTGCTCGAAGGGAGCGCTTCGGGAACCCCGGTGGTCGTGCGCGCCGACGTCGGCGCGCTGCGGGGGATCGCCCTCGAGGAGTGCTTCGGGCCGATGCTCGTCGTGGCGACCTACGACGGAGCGGAAGGGCTCGCAACCCTCGTCGATCTGCTCGGGCCGGCGCTTACGGCGACGGTCCACGCCGAGCTGCAGGACGAGGGAGAGGCGCGAGACCTGCTCGACACCCTGGCGGCGCGGGTCGGGAGGATCGTGTGGAACGGCTACCCGACGGGCGTCGCCGTTTCCTGGGCGATGCACCACGGAGGGCCGTACCCGGCCACGACGAGCTCGCTGCACACCTCGGTGGGCGCGACGGCCATCCGTCGCTGGCTCCGACCGGTCGCCTACCAGGACGTCCCGGAGCAGCTGCTGCCCGAGGAGCTGCGAGACGTGCCCGGGGCCGGAGCGACCGTGCCCCGGCGGGTCGACGGCGTGCTCGTCCTGCCGGGTTGAGCCCGCGGCATCGTTCGACTCACGCGTTCCAACGCGACCGCGGGACGTTCGGCGGTCGATCGGGTGGTGGTCTGCGGGCTCAGTGGATGGCGGGCTCTTCGGTCGGGCCGTCCGCCTCGAGGAAGTCGAGGTCACAACCTTCGTTCGCCTGGCGGATCGACGTCGCGTAGAGCTTCCCCCAACCCCTCTGGTAATGGGGAGCGGGCGGGTGCCAGGCAGAGCGTCTGCGAGCGATCTCCTCGGGGGGCACCTCGAGGTCGAGGCGACGCGCGGGGACGTCGAGGGTTACGAGGTCGCCGTCCTCGACGAGGGCGAGCGGGCCTCCCGCTGCAGACTCCGGAGCGACGTGGAGGACGCATGCCCCGTAGCTCGTGCCACTCATGCGGGCGTCGGAGACGCGCACGAGATCGCGGATCCCGGCGCGCAGGAGCTTCGCGGGGAGGGGTAGCTGTCCCCACTCGGGCATACCGGGTCCGCCGATCGGGCCGGCGTTGCGCAGCACGAGCACCGAGTCGGGACCGACCTCGAGGGATTCGTCGTCGATCCGTTTCGCCATATCGTCGTAGTTCTCGAACACCACAGCCGGCCCGGTGTGGACGAGGAGCTCCGGCGCAGCGGCGGTCTGCTTGATGACGGCTCCGTCCGGTGCCAGGCTGCCACGTAGGACGGCAATCCCTCCTTCAGGCCAGAGTGGGTCGTCGAGCGTGCGGATGACCGCGTCGTCGAAAACCTCCGCACCGCGCACCTCGTCGCGAAGCGACCGTCCCGTGACCGTGATCGCATCAGCTGAGACGAGGTCACCGAGCCGGGCCAGGAGCGCGCGCAGCCCGCCGGCGTAGAAGAAGTCCTCCATGAGGTACTCGCCCGAGGGCTCGATGTTCGCGAGAACTGGCACTCGACGTGATATCTCGTCGAAGCGGTCGAGAGTGAGCGGGACACCGGCGCGCCGTGCCATCGCGAGTAGGTGGATGACGGCGTTCGTCGAGCCACCAAGTGCAGCGACGGTCGTCACGGCGTTGTCGAACGCATCGGTCGTCAGGATCTTCGCCGGTGTCAGCTGTTCGAGCACCAGCTCCACGGCACGCCGCCCGGTGAGCGACGCCATCTGCGCGTGGCGAGAGTCTGCCGCGGGGATCGAAGAGGCTCCAGGAAGCGTGAGACCGAGCGCCTCGGTCGCTGCCGTCATCGTGGACGCCGTTCCCATCGTCATGCAGTGACCGGGCGAGCGGGCGATGCCCTGCTCGATCTGCTCGACGTCCTCGCGACCGATGACGCCGGCTCGACGGTCCGCCCACATGCGCCAAGCGGACGTCCCGCTCGCGAGCACCTTTCCCCGGGCGTTCCCACGCAGCATCGGTCCGGCTGGCATGAAGATCGCCGGGTAGCCCGCGCTCGTCGCGCCCATGACGAGCCCTGGTGTCGTCTTGTCGCACCCGCCCATGAGGACCGCGCCGTCGACCGGATAGGAGCGCAGCAGCTCCTCGACCTCCATGGCGAGCAGGTTCCGGTAGAGCATGCTCGTCGGCTTCTGGAAGGGCTCGCCGAGCGAAAGCGCCGGCATCTGGAGGGGGAAGCCGCCTGCCTGCCAGACTCCTCGCTTCACGTCGTCGACACGCTGCCGGAAATGCTGATGGCACGGGTTGATGTCCGAGCCCGTGTCGAGGATCCCGATCACCGGCTTGCCCATGAAGTCGTCAGGCGTGTAGCCGAGCTGGCGGAGCCGTGATCGGTGCCCGAAGCTCCGCAGGTCGTCCGGCCCCCACCAACGCTCGCTACGCAGCCCGCTCTCGTCGCTCTCGGATCCCATCGGCTCAGCCTCGCGCGTCGGCATGCACGGCGTCCACGGCGAGTCGTTGCACCACGTTGACAGAGCGGGCGTCGACGCGTAACATACCGCTGTCTACATATGCGAACGATATCTAGATATGTGATCGCATGTAAGTAGTGGCAGATGTTCCGACAGGTGGCGCAACGGGGGTCCGTCGACCGTGTCGCCGCGAGCGACGCGTGGTGGGGTCGCGCCGCTCGAGTGCCCGTCGACGTCGGGCGAACGTGGGTCGGACTGGTCGAGCGAAGGGGGAAGACGGGCGATGGGCGCGAGGATCGAGCAAGTCGAGGTGCGGGTGTTTGCGACTCTCGACTGGACGACGAAGGACTCCGACGGCCACACCCATCCGGGTCCTGAGCGGAGAGCCGAGCACGCGCTCCTCACCGTTCGTGACGGCGACGGCGCCGAAGGGCACTGCCTGTGCAGCGGCGAGGCGCTCCGTCCGTCGGTCCTCGACGGCTTCGTGCGCAAGGTGGCGATCGGCGAGGATCCGTTCATGCGCGAGCGCATGTGGAACCGTCTCTACCGCATGCAGCGGGGGAGCGGCGGTCAGCTTACCGATCGGGCGATCGGCTACCTCGACCAGGCATTGTGGGACCTCGCTGGGCGCAAGCTCGGTGCGCCGGTGTGGCAGCTCCTCGGCGGCGCACGCTCGACGGTCCCTGCGTACGCGAGCACGATGTGTGGCGACGACATCGAGGGCGGGCTGCGTACGCCCGAGGACTACGGACGCTTCGCCGAGACGCTCGTCGCGGCGGGATACTCCGCTGTCAAGCTCCATACGTGGATGCCGCCCGTGCCCGGTGCACCCGACCCGGGCATGGATGCCCGTGCCTGCGCGGCGGTGCGCGAGGCGGTCGGCCCCGACGTGCCGCTGATGCTCGACGCCAATCACTGGTACACGAGGACCCAGGCACTAGCACTCGGTCGCGCGCTCCAGCAGCTCGACTACTACTGGTACGAGGAGCCGATGGAGGAAGCCTCGATAAGCTCCTACCGTTGGCTCGCCGAGCAGCTCGAGATACCGGTGATCGGCCCTGAGACGGCGTTCGGTCGAGTCCACACGCGGGCCGAGTGGATCGGCCAGGGTGCGTGCGACATCGTCCGGGTCGGGGTCAACGACACGGGTGGCATCACGCCGGCGATGAAGATCGTCCACCTCGCCGACGCGTTCAACATGGACGCCGAGGTGCACGGCGGGGGATCGGGGAACCTTGCCATCCTCGGCGCGATGGAGAACGGCCGCTGGTACGAGCGGGGTTTGCTGCACCCGCACTTCGACTACGACGCGGTGCCTCCGCACCTCAGCTCCGCGGTCGACCCGATAGACGAGCACGGCAACGTCCAGATGCCGGAGTCGCCTGGGCTCGGGGACGACCTGTGCTTCGGGTACATCGACGAGAACATCGTCGCCCGCTGGTAGCCGCGGCGCGAAGGGACGGGAGCACACCGTGGATCGACGCGATCTCGGAGGGACGGGCCTCGTGAGCTCGAGGATCGTGCTCGGCACGATGACGTTCGGTTCGCAGGTGGACCAGGCGGGAGCCGACGCGATGGTCGCGGCCGCGCTCGAGGCCGGTGTCGACCATTTCGACACGGCGAACGTCTACAACCATGGCGCTGCCGAGGCGATGCTGGCGAGAGCCCTCGGATCTCACCGTTCCGACGTGAGCATCGCGACGAAAGTCCGCAACCGGATGGACGATGCGCCAGACGGTGCCGGACTCGGGGCGGCCGCGATCCGGCGCGCTATCGACGAGAGCCTCGCTCGCCTGGGCACCGACCACGTCGACCTGTACTACCTGCACTCTCCCGACAGATCCGTGCCGGTAGCGGACACGCTCGGCGCGATGTCGGAGCTCGTCGAGGCCGGGAAGGTTCGCCACGTCGGGTTCTCCAACTACGCCGCCTGGCAGGTCGTCGAGATGCTCCACCTGTCGGGGGATCGCGGGTGGCCACCACCTCGGATAGGCCAGCAGCTGTACAACCCCATCAGTCGCGGCCTCGAGGAGGAGTACTCGGAGCTTTCCGCCACCCACGGCCTCGCGACACTCGTGTACAACCCGCTGGCAGGCGGGCTGCTCACCGGCAAGCACCGCGGCGTCGTGTCGCCGCCGCCCGGGCGCTTCTCCGCGAGCCCCAACTACCGTGACCGGTACTGGTCGCAGGCCCAGGCCGACGCCGTGGGGCGCCTGACAGCAGTGTCTGAGTCGGCCGGGCTCTCGCTGGTCGAGCTGAGCCTACGATGGCTGCTCGCTCAGCCGGTGGTCGACGGCGTCATCCTCGGTGCCTCGAGCCTCGAGCAGCTGCAGGTCGATCTGGCAGCGGCCGGCGGGCCTGCTCCCGACGAGGCGACGTGCGCTGCGATGGACGGCGTCTGGCGGGAGCTGCGCGGTCCTTTCCCCCGCTACAACCGGTAGCCGGTGCCTGACGCCAACAACGTGCGATCCTCCCGTGAGGAGTTGCGATGGACGTGAGCTTTGCAGGAAAGGTCGTCCTCGTGACCGGGGCGAGCAGCGGGCTCGGAACCGCGCTCGTGCACGCGTTCGCCACGAGTGGAGCCCAAGGCGTGGCCGTGCACTTCCACAGGCATGCCGAGGGAGCGGAGCGGGTCGTGGAGAGGGCGCGCGCCGCGGGCGCGGATGCGCGTGGATTCCAGGCAGACCTCTCGAGGCTAGGTGCGCCCGAGAACCTTGTCGCCGACGTGCTCGCGGGCTTCGGCGCGATCGACGTCCTTGTCAACAACGCAGGTGCGATGGTGCAGCGCTCGGCCGTCGAGGACGCTCCCGACGCACTCTTCGACGCGGTCCTCGATCTCAACTACCGGGCAGTCTTCGCCACGTGCCGTGCAGTCGTACCGATCATGGCGCGCCGAGGTGGAGGAGCGATCGTCAACGTGTCGTCGTCGGCAGCTCGCAACGGTGGTACGGGCGGGTCGGTCCTCTACGCGGCGGCGAAAGCGGCTGTCAGCACCTTCAGCCGTGGCCTGGCCGCAGAGGTTGCCCGCCACGGGATCAGGGTCAACGTGGTCGCCCCCGGACTGTTCGACACCGCCTTCCACGACGACGTCACCTCGCGCGCACAGCTGGACCGGATCGGCACGACGATCCCGCTCGGTCGGGCGGGCCGACCCGAGGAGTGTGTCGGTCCCGTGCTGTTCCTCGCGCACGACGTCGCAGCCTCCTACGTGACAGGTCATTCGCTCGAGGTGAACGGCGGGCGGTTGATGCCGTGACCGTGGTCGAAAGATCTTGACACCTTGCCGGGCGGAGCGTACCTTGACGTCCTACAAGGTGTTCACATAGGCGTTCAAGATACAGATATGTGAACACCCGATCCACTCGGGGGAGGGGGAGCGTGGAGCACCAGCCGCGCGGGGAAGTGGTGTCCGGCGAAGGGGGACGAGGCATCCGATCCGGCTGCGATGCGGGGCCGCTGACCGTGGCGCGGGCGAGATGAGCCTGGGATCGCGGGCTCTCGCCATCACGCAGCCGGTGCCACTCGCGCCGCACGACCGCGGTGCGGAGCGCCACGGCCGTGCGCGTCGGCGACGCAAGGCGCTCGTGCCGTACGCGATGCTCACGCCGCTCGTCCTGCTCATCCTGGGCTTCGTCGCGTACCCGGTCCTCAATGTCGTCTACTACAGCTTCCAGAACTACAACGTCGTCGAGCCGTTCCTCAACGGTTTCGCCGGATGGAGCAACTACTCCACGATGTTCCGGCACGACCCGCTGTTCTGGACGAGCCTCGAGTTCACGGCGAAGTGGGTGTTCGCCGAGGTGTTCCTCCAGCTCGTCTTCGGTCTCGTCCTGGCGCTCATCCTCAACTCCGCCTTCCGGGGACGGGCGATCGCTCGAGCGCTCGTCTTCGCTCCCTGGGCCGTCTCGGGAGTGCTGACGACGACGATCTGGCTCCTCATCTACGACCCGCAGGCCGGCCTCATCGGCTACCTGAGCGACCTCGGACTCACCCCTCACGGCTTCACGATCCTCGCCGACACACACACCGTATTCTGGGCAGCGATCCTCGCGGAGCTCTGGCGCGGGCTCCCGTTCTTCGCGATCATCCTGCTAGCGGACCTCCAGAGCATCCCGACCGAGCTGATCGAGGCGGCAAACTGCGACGGGGCCAACGCGTGGACACGCTTTCGCTACATCGTGGCGCCGCACCTCCGTGACGCCGTCATCCTCTCGACGCTCCTGCGCTGCGTGTGGGAGTTCAACAACGTCGACCTGCTCTACACACTGACCAACGGCGGACCGGGGACCGAGACGACCACGCTGCCGCTCTATATCGCACGCCAGGCGATCACCGAGCACAACTTCGGCTACGGATCGGCGCTCACGATGGCCGGATTCGTCATCCTGCTCGTCTTCTCGGTCGCCTACTTGAAGTTCAGCAAGTTCGGCGCGTCGCGTGGTTACGCACCGTGAGCCGCACCGTGAGCACGGCGGCTGCCGGCGTGGCCGGTGGCAGCCGGGCATCGAGAGAGCAAGGGGAGCGACCGTGAGCGCTGCACCGCTGGGCATCGCCGGCGAGCTGGCACGCCGCTGGGAGCGATCGCGGCTCTATCTCTGGGTGCCGCTCGGACTCTTCATGCTCTTCACTCTCGTCCCGTTCTACTGGATGATCGTCTTCGCCTTTCGGCCGGACGGATCCACACACCCGTACCCGTGGCCGGTGACGCTCGCGAACTTCAAGCTCGTCTGGAACGTCCTCGGCTTCGGGGTGTTCTTCAAGAACAGCGTCCTCGTCGGCGTCGGGACATTGGTCGGCGTCAACGTCATCTCGGCGCTCTCGGGGTACGCGCTCGCCCGCTTCAGCTTCCGAGGCCGGGGCTTCCTCGTGGTCGGCCTGCTATGCACCCAGTTCGTCCCCGGCGTGATGCTATTGATCCCGTTGTTCATAATCTTCCGCCATCTCGGGCTCATCGACAACCTCCTCGCCCTCGTCATAGGGGATACGGTCTTCCAGCTGCCGCTGACGACGCTGCTCATGAGCGGCTTCATCCGGAGCGTCCCAGTGGAGCTCGAGGAGGCGGCGATGGTGGACGGCTGCTCGCGCCTCAAGGCGTTCCGGGCAGTCACCCTGCCGCTGCTCCGGCCGGCATTCGTGGCCATCGGCTCGTTCGCCTTCGTCGGCAGCTGGAATAACTTTCTCTTCGCCCTCATCTTCATGAACAGCCAGGACCACTTCACACTTCCGGTAGGTCTCGACTACACGATCGGTGAGTTCAGTGTGAACTTCGGGGCACTTGCGGCCGGCGGTGTTCTCGCAGCCGTGCCCGTCGTCCTCGTGTTCGCCATCGTGCAGCGATATCTGGTGCAAGGGCTCACTGTCGGAGCGATCAAGGGATAGGAGGTCATGGGGAAAAAGGAGAGATACGAGGTCCTGACGACCGACAACGGATAGCGACAGTAGAACAGCATCGTCCAGCACCACGACGACAAGGGGGAAACAGATGAGCCAACATCGAGCATGGCGTCACACCCGGCGCATCGGCACGGCTGTGGCCGCGACGGGAATGTTGCTTGCTGGAGGGGGCATCGCCAGCGCGACTGCGGCGACAGCCAAGCCACACTCTGCCAAGCCACACTCTGCCAAGCCACACTCCTCGAGTGTCACGATCACGTTCTGGGACGACAACGGTGGTCCCCGGACGCCTATCTACATGCACCTTATCCCCATCTTCGAGAAGGAGAATCCCGGGATCAAGGTGAAATATGTGGGGATCCCGGATCCCTCGGTGCTCGAGAAGTACGACACGGCCATCGCGGGCGGCGATCCTCCGGACATCGGCGCGATCCCTGGCGGCGACCTCGCAGCCATTGTCGCCCAGAGTGCGCTCGTGCCGTTGAACAAGCTCTACCAGTCGAGCCCGCTCAACGGCAAGCTCCTTCCGACCCTGCTCACCGCGACCGCGGCCTCGTCGTCGAACGACAAGACCCTCTGGGCTCTTCCGTTCTCCGGTGTGCCGTCCACCCTCTGGTGCAACATGGTGCTCTTCCGCGCTGCGCACCTGACGTGCCCGACCACGTGGAACGCGTTCTTCACGGATGCGAAGGCGCTGACGAACAGCTCGAAGGGCCAGTACGGTCTCACGATGCGCGGTGCCGGGGGCTCCACCAACCAGCTCACCGACGAGATGGTCTCCTACGCGGGGCTGACTAGCTACTTCACGAAGAACGGAAAGAGCACCTTCGACAGCCCGCGGGCAGTGGACTTCATCAAGAGATTCGCCGCGATCGAGGGCGTCGACACGCCGAATGACGTCGACAACGGCTACTTGCAGATGGTGGCCGAGTTCGACTCGAAGAAGATCGGCATGATGCTCCACAACCTCGGCTCCTACGCGAGCAACGTCAGCGCGCTGGGGGGTGCCTCGAACGTCGTGGGGCTCACCGAGCCACAGGGGCCGTACAACAAGCCCGGAGTGCTCAACATGGTGGCGCCCGGCCTCGACACCTACGGGATATTCAAGGCGAGCAAGAACCAGGCGGCTGACTGGAAGTTCGAGGAGTTCCTCCTGTCGGCTCAGGCCAACGGCTACTGGAACCAGCAGGTCGGCCAGCTCCCCGGCAACTCCGACGTCTTGAAGCAGGCATGGGTTGCCAAGCAGCAGCCGATCAAGTCCATGCTCGCAGCGCTCGCGAACCCGAAGACGGTCGTCGTCCCGGCGCCGAACTACCTGCCGCAGCTCGGCACGATCGTTACGAACATGGACACGCTCTGGCAAGAGGTGCTGACGAAGCAGATCACGCCGCAGCAGTGGTGCTCAACCTACGCGAGCCAGCTGACGAGCGCGGAGTACCTCTGGACACACGGTCACCGTTGACGGCCAGGCACGCGCCGGCTGCGGGTGTACCGGAGAGGGCGCGTGCTCTTGACCGGCACGCCAGGGCGGAGGTGGGTACGGCCCGCCTCCGCCCCGGCGTGACCGGTCCGTGGATGCCCGTGAGCCGGCTGCGGTGGCAGGCGCCGGACGAGCAGATGGAGGATGTGCAGGTGAGCACGGCGTGGGCACAGTGGAGTGGACTCCGTCGCCGGCAGACGGGACTGGGACGTTCGTGATGCGCACGAGCACCGCGCTCTATCCGTTCGACGTCGTCGGTGACCCCGAGGCCGCCGGAGCTGTCGCGGCTCTCGGGGTCGGCGAGGTGAGCCTCGCAGCCTCGTACCACGCCGTGCGCGCTGTCACCCCCCGCCATCCGCGCCACAGGATCGTGACGGCGCAGCGGAGCGCGGTGTACTACGCGCCGGACGCGCCGACGTGGAGCGGCCGCTACCTCCAGCCGTCGCGTGCCGAAGGAAAGGGGGTCCGGGACAGCTTCGGCCCCGCCCTCGACGAGCTGCGAGCGGCTGGTCTCGGCGTGAACGCCTGGGTCGTGCTCGCGCATTGCTGCGGGACCGGTGGCGAACAGGCGGCTAGTCACGTGACGAACGCATTCGGCGACAGCTACCCGTGGGCATTGTGCATAGCGCGCCCCGAGGTCGTCGAGTACGCAGCGACGCTCGCGGGCGAGATCGTCGGGCGCTTCGCGCCCGACGGCGTCGAGCTCGAGGCCTGCGGGTGGTACGGCTTCGACCACCTGAGCGCGCACGACAAGGTCCATGCCGAGCAGTTGAGCGCGGCAGAACGGTACCTGCTCTCCGTCTGCTTCTGCGAGGCATGTGCCGGTCTCTACCGAGCGGGCGGAATCGACCTACGGCACTTGCGCGAGGTGGTGACGGGGTCGCTGCGTGACGGCGACGGCCGGCCGGGCCCAAACGGCTCGATCGGCAGTGTCGGGGCCGAGGACGAGATCCGCGAGCGCCTCGGAGGTGACCTCGCCGACGCGCTGCTCGGTGTGCGCCTCGCTGCGGCCGACCGGATGCGGCGTGCGGTCGTGTCTGCCGTCCGTGCCGCTGCGCGAGGGCGGAGCATGTTCCTATGGCTCCACGCGCAGGGTGCTCGGCACGGGGTGGGCGGCAATGTCGGTGTCGACCCCTCCGAGGCGTTGGCGGATGTCGACGGCCTGCTTTACGGGGTCCCTGCGGACAGTCCGGCTGTGATCGCCGAGGCTGCGAGCGTCGCTCTCGAGCTGTCCGGGCGACGTGTCGGCATCGTCGTCGACGTGCTCGGCGCGAAGGACGACGGTGGCGCGCGGCTGGCGGAGATGGTGGGGGACGCCCGTGACGCAGGCGCGACCGACCTCCACCTCTACCATGCTGGTCTGGCATCGGCAGAGGGTCGGCGGATCCTCGCCGGTCTGGTGGACGGGTTCGGGAGCTGAGCGGACATGGCGGATGGCAAGAGACGGGTAGCGAAGGCTCCTGAGCCGGCGGAGGAGCTCTCGGTCGTCCACCAACCCGTGAAGTCTGCAGCGAGGACCGTCGAGCTTCTCGAGCACCTGTCACGTGCTGGAGGCATGCACAGCCTCCGGGACATCCAGGAGGTGCTCGGTCACCCGAAGAGCAGCCTTCACGCGCTCCTGCGCACTCTCGTCGATGCCGGCTGGGTGGAGTCCGACCGCACCGGCACCCTCTACGGCATGGGTCTTCGCGCCCTTCTCGTGGGCATGTCGTACATCGACGGGGACGAGACGGTCGCGCGGGCAGCGTCGTCGCTCACCTGGCTCGCTACCGAGTCCTCCGAGACGATCCACCTCGCGCGCCTAGACGGGGCAGATGTCGTCTATCTCGCGACGCGGGACTCTACCCACGAGCTGCGTGTGGTGTCCCGGATCGGGCATCGCCTCCCCGCACACTCGACCGCGCTCGGCAAGGCTCTCCTCGCCGAGCGGAGCGACGAGGAGCTGAGAGAGCTGCTCCCGAGGCGGCTCGAGGCGCTCACCCCGCATACGGTCACGGACAGGGCGAAGCTCCTCGCCGAGCTCGTCGAGACGCGCGAGCGGGGCTATGCCGTCGATCGCCAGGAGAACACGATCGGGCTGCGCTGTGTCGGCCTCACGATCGGCCGGCACGGTCCAGCCCGCGATGCGATCAGCTGCTCCGTGCCGCTCAGTCGCATGGACGACGAGAGAGAGGCTTCCCTCGTGCTGCTCCTGCAGGCTGCCCGGGAGCGGATCGAGCGTGAGGGCTGGACGCTCGGCCCGGCTCGTGACGAGACGTCGACCTCGAGCCGGAAGGGGAGCTAGGCGTGCCTGTTGCACTCGTCACCGGAGCCGCGGGGAGGATCGGTCGTTACTTGCGTGCCGATCCGCCACGAGGCTGGGAGCTCCGCCTGCTCGACCGCGTCCCGATACCGGAGGTTCCCGGCGCGGTCCTCGCCGACGTGTGCGATGTCACGGCGTTGCGTGCGGCCGCCGAGGGCGCCTCGGCAGTGGTCCATCTTGCCGGAGCGATCAGTCCGGCCGACTCTTTCCAGGAGGTGCTTGCGTCGAACATCGACGGGACCTATCAGGTATTCGAGGCGGCGCGTCTTGCAGGGGTCGAGCGCGTCGTCTTCGCAAGCAGCAACCACGCGAACGGCTTCGCACCTCGGTCGGCAGCGACCGCTCCAGGTTGCGGAGACCGCCCGGACTCGTACTACGGCGTCTCGAAGCTTTTCGGCGAGGCGCTCGGCCGGCTCTACTCCGACCGCTACGGCATCCGGGTCGCGTGCTTGAGGATCGGCTCTTGCTTCGACACGCCGACTGCGCCGCGCATGCTCGGGAGCTGGCTGAGCCCTGCCGACTGCGCGCGCCTCGTCGGCGCCTGCCTGGCGAGCCCAGATCTCACCTACGCGGTCGTCTACGGGATCTCGCGGAACACTCGCCGGTGGTGGGACCTCGGCCCGGCCGAAGCGCTCGGCTACGAGCCGCTCGACGATGCGGAGGAGTACGCGGCCGGGCTTCTCGCACCGTACGGAGGTCTCGACCCGTCGAGCCCAGACGAGCCGCAAGGTGGTGCCACTGCCGCGTGGCGTGGAGCCCGGCCGTCCATGCAGGAGGCACTGTCATGACGAAGATCTCGGGAGTCACGATCACGCCGGTCGCGTTCCGTGACCCTCCCCTTCTCAACTCGAACGGCGTCCACGAGCCGTTCGCCCTGCGGGCGATCGTCGAGTGCAGGACCGACGACGGGCTCGTCGGGCTCGGAGAGACCTATGGCGAGCTCGTCCACCTCGATCGGCTCCGGGCCGTCGCCCCGGCGATCGAGGGTCTCGATCCGTTCGCCCTGAACGAGCTGCACCACAAGGTCGCGGAGGCTCTCGGCGAGGTGCCCGCCGGCGCGCCGCCGGCACGGAGCCACTGGTCGCGCCCCGCCGAGGAGACTTTCGGGGCCTTCGAGGTCGCCTTCTTCGACATCCAGGGCAAGGCTACGGGTCGCACCGTGGCGGAGCTGCTCGGTGGCGCCGTGCGCACCGAGGTTCCCTATAGCGCCTACCTCTTCTACCGGTGGGCAGAGCACCCGGCGGATCCGGGCTACGAGCCTGACGACTGGGGAGCGGCGCTCGACCCGGCGGACATCGTCGCCCAGGCGAGCCGGATGGTCGAGCGGTACGGCTTCACCTCCTTGAAGCTCAAGGGTGGGGTGTTCCCCCCCGCTGAGGAGGTCGAGGCGATCCATGCGCTGCATACGGCATTCCCCGACTACCCACTGCGCATCGACCCGAACGCAGCCTGGTCCGTGGAGACCTCGATAGCGGTGGCGCGCGCTCTCGACGGTGAGCTCGAGTACCTCGAGGACCCGACCGACGGCATCGACGCGATGGCGGCCGTGGCCGCTCGATCTTCGATGCCGCTCGCGACGAACATGTGTGTCGTCGAGCTCTCCCACGTCCCACCTGCCGTCGAGAAGAAGGCCGTGGGGATCGTGCTCGCCGACCATCACTACTGGGGAGGACTCTCTGGATCGAGGCGGCTCGCCGGGATCTGCGAGACCTTCGGCGTCGGCCTCTCGATGCACTCCAACTCCCACCTCGGCATCAGCCTCGCTGCGATGACCCATCTCGCGGCCGCGACATCCAACCTCGGCTATGCCTGCGACACGCACCGGCCCTGGCAGGCCGGTGAGGACGTCGTCGCACCTGGCGTGCTCGAGCTCCGGGACGGCTCGGTAGCCGTGCCGAAAGGACCGGGTCTCGGGGTCGAGCTCGACCGAGACGCACTTCGCGAGCTGGCTGAGCAGTACGAGCGTTGCTCGGTGCGCAGGCGCGACGACACCGGTTACATGCAGCGGTTCGACCCGAGCTACGTCCGCCTGCGGCCCCGGTGGTGACCCCGGTGGTGACCGCGCCGCCGCTCCGGTCGGACGGCGCGTCTTGGTCGGGAGCCGGGGCGCTCACGCGCCGGGCTGAGAAGAGAGAGGGAGACTGACAGTGGAGCATTTCTTGCGGGAGTCGTGGAGATCGGGACAGCCCGCGCTCGGGCTGTGGTGCACGGTCGGCAACACGCTCGTCGCCGAGGCGCTCGCCTCGGTCGAGCCGGACTACGTCTGTGTCGACATGCAGCACGGCAGCTCCTACGAGGGGAACCTCGTCGGGATGCTCCAGGCCGTCGAAGCCGGTGGGAGCTCGCCGGTCGTGCGGGTGCCGGAGAACAACCCCGCCTCGATCATGAAGGCGCTCGACGCGGGGGCGAGAGGTGTCATCGTGCCGCTCGTCGAGAGCGGCGAGCAGGCGGCTCGTGCGGTCGAGGCGTGCCGCTTCCCCCCCTACGGGAGCCGTTCGTTCGGGCCGTTCCGCGCGTCCATCCACGCGAGGACCTCGGACCCGCGCGAGCTCGAGAAGGTCGCCTGCGTCGTGATGGTCGAGACCCGCGCCGGCATCGACCACCTCGACGAGATCGTCGAGACCGACGGGCTGACGGCTGTCTACGTGGGTCCGTCGGACCTGAGCATCGCGCTCGGTCTCGCACCGGGCTCGGTCGAGGACCCCGGGTTCGTCGCGGTCCTCGAGGAGATCCGCGCCGCGTGTGCCGCGCACGACGTCGTGCCCGGCCTGCACTGCTACGACGGCAGGACCGCGAGGCGCGCCGTCGAGCAGGGGTTCGGGATGGTCACCGTCGCCGTCGAGCTCCGGGCGCTGCGCGCGGCGCTCGGCGTGGAGCTCGCCGAGGCGCGATCCGCGGTGCTCCCCGCGGCGGCGACGTCCGCGGCGACACCGGTGACAGGGACGGTGGCGTGATGGCGGGCTTGCGCTTCGAGGCGAACATCTCGATCCTTTTCACCGAGCTCCCCCTGCTCGAAAGACCCGCCGCGGCCAAGGCTGCCGGCTTCGACGCAGTCGAGCTCTGGTGGCCCTTCGCGGACCCGGTGCCGCCTGCCGCGGAGCTCGACCGTCTCGAGGCCGCGCTCCGCGGGGCCGGTGTCGAGCTCGTCGGGCTCAACGTCGACGGTGGTGATCTCGGTGCAGGCGAGCGGGGCCTGCTCTCGCTGCCCGACGCCGGCGCGCGCTTCGAAGACAACGTCGCCTGTGCGGTCTCTTTCGCCGGGTCTCTCGGGACGACGGTGCTGAACGCCCTCTACGGCAACCGGGTCGACGGCGTCGCGCCCCAGGCCCAGGACGAGATCGCGCTCGAGCGGCTCGCGTATGCAGCCGGCGCGGCGGCACGTGTCGGGGCGCGGGTCGTGCTCGAGACCCAGAACCACCTCGACAGCCCCAGCTACCCGCTGCGAGACCCAGCACAGGCGGCCGCGATCGTCGAAGAGATGCATGCCGACGGCCACGAGAACGTCGGCCTCCTCTGCGACTACTACCACCTCGCGGTCGAAGGCTACGACCTCGTCGGCTCGACCGACGCCTTCTTCGCCCTGATCGACCACGTCCAGATCGCCGACGCGCCGGGCCGGCACGAGCCGGGCACTGGCGGCATCGACTACGAACGGGTCCTCGGCCATCTCGCAGGCGTCGGCTACGGCGGGTGGGTCGGCTGCGAGTACCGCCCGAGCGGGAAGAGCGCAGATAGCTTCGGGTGGCTCGAGAGCTTTCGCAGTGACCGACCAGCAGTGCCCGACCAGCAGTGCCCGACCAGCAGTGCCCGACCAGCAGTGCCCGACCAGCAGTGCCCGACCAGCGATGACCGACCAGTGATGACGGAGGACGTGCGATGACGGAGGAAGTGCGATGACAGAGGTCGGGTTCGTCGGGCTCGGCATCATGGGTGCCCCGATGGCGTCGAACCTCGTGAAGGCGGGCTTCGACGTCGTGGGCTACGACCCGGTCCCGAAAGGCGTCGAGAGGCTCGTCGAGGCCGGTGGCCGCGCGGCGACGAGCATCGCCGAGGCGGTCGGGACGGCGGACGTCGTCGTGACGATGCTGCCCGACTCCCCGCAGGTCGAGCAGGTCGCGCTCGGGCGGGACGGCGTCCTCGACCACGCGCGAGGCGGCATCTTGTACATCGACACGAGCTCGATCGCGCCGGAGGTGTCGCGCCGCGTGAGCAAGGCGGCACGTGAGCGCAACATCCGCCCGCTCGACGCGCCGGTGAGCGGGGGCGAGGCGGGGGCGGTCGAAGGCTCGCTCTCGGTCATGGTCGGCGGCGAGCCGGCCGACTTCGCCGCGGCGCGCCCCGTGCTCGACGTCGTCGGAGCGACGGTGGTCCACGTCGGCGGTGACGGTGCGGGTCAGACCGTGAAGGCAGCGAACCAGCTCGTCGTGGCCGGTGTCATCGAGCTCGTCGCCGAGGCGATCGTGCTGCTCGAGGCGTGCGACGTCGACGTCAAGGCTGCGCTCGACGTGCTCGCCGGCGGGCTCGCGGGCAACAAGATCCTCGACCGCAAGCGCGCGTCGATGCTCGCCCGCGACTTCCGCCCGGGCTTCCGGGTCGACCTGCACCACAAGGACCTCGGGATCATGCTCGCGACAGCACGCGAGGCCGGCGTCCCGCTTCCCCTCGGGGGCCTCGTCGCGCAGCTCATGGCGGCGCTTCGTGCCCGAGGCGGTGGGTCGCTCGACCACTCGGCGCTCCTGCTCCTCGTCGAGGAGCTCGCGGGGCGCGGCTCGGGCCGGACGGTGGCGCTACCCGAGGGCTCCCCGTCGTGAGGAGCGCGGCCCGATGAGCGACGTGGACGAGCTGCTCGAGCGCCTCGCTGTCTACGACAGCCCGACGCTGTCGAACGCGATCGAGGCCTTCGGCGTCCGCTCACAGGCCGAGGGCTTCGCAGGTCCGTCGTGTGCCCGGCTCGTCGGCGGACCGGCACCGACGGTCGGACGTGCGGTGACGGCGACGATGGGCTCACGCGCACCTCGCAGCGATGCGGCGCAGCGTGCAGCGCTCTACGAGCAGGTCCGCGACACCGACGGCCCTGTCGTCCTCGTCGTGGTTGACATCGACGAGGAGCCCGGGCACGGGGCCTTCCTCGGCGAGATGCAGGCGACGCTGTTCTCGAAGCTCGGGGCGGTCGGGATCGCCACGAACGGCGCGATCCGCGACCTCGAGCAGCTCCGCGCGATGGGCTTTGCCGCGTTCGCCGGCGGCGTCTCGGTGTCCCACGCCTACGCTCACCTCGTCGAGGTCGGCGTCCCGGTCGAGCTCGCGGGGCTGCGCGTCGCCCCCGGTGACGTGCTGCACGGCGACGAGCACGGCCTGCTCGGCGTGCCGGCGGGGCTCGTCGACGCACTTTCCCCGGTCGCCGACGCGATCGTCGAGGCGGAGAGGGCGGTGCTCGCCTGGGTCACGTCCGCAGACTTCGCGGCCGGCGAGATCCTCGAGCGGCTGGCGACGGTGAGGTCGGCAGCAGCCTCGGCAGCTGCCCCCGCTAGCGCGGCACCGCTGCGGGCGGGTTGACCGGTAGGCCCCCGCGTCCGGCCCTCCGGCTCTGGTCGGCGTCGCTCAACGGGATCGACGGATCTTCGGGACCTTTGCCGCCGTGCTGGACGCGCGCACCACGAGCTCGGGCTCGAAGCGCACCTCGCGGTGCACGTGGCGCGGGTCGCGTGACTCCTCGAGGAGCAGCTCCGCCCCGGCTACGCCCAGCTCGAACTTCGGCTGGCGCACGGACGTGAGCGCGGGGGAGAGCATCGCGGCGAATGCGACGTCGTCGTAGCCGACGACTGCCATCGCGTCGGGCACCGAGACCCCGAGTCCGTCGAGACCCCGAAGCATGCCGAGAGCAAGGAGGTCGTTCGCGCACATGACGGCGTCGACCCCGCCTGCCCTTTCGAGGACGCGCCGTGCAGCCAGCTCGCCGTGCTCGTCGGTGAGAGCGGGCACCGAGATCTCGACGATTGCCCGGTCCGGGTCGAGACCGAGCCGGCGCGCTGCGCGACGAGCGCCGCGGCGCCGGTCCGCGCACTGGCGTATCGACGGTGGCCCGTTGACGAACGCGACCCGCTCGCGCCCGTCCGCCAGCAGGTGCGCAGCGGCAAGCTCCCCGCCCCGCACGTCGTCGACGGTGACGGAGCAGAGCGACCGGCCGGGGGCCGCCCTGTCGAGCAGCACGGTCGGGATGCCGCGGCTAGCGAGTGCCGAGACGTGGGTCAGGTCGCGCTCGGCAGGGGTGACGAGGATCCCCTCCACGCGGTGCTCTTCGAGCAGCCCGAGATAGTGGCGCTCGCGCGTTACTGATTCGTCGGTCGAGCAGAGCACGAGGACGAAGCCGTCGTCACGCAGTGCGTGCTCGGCACCGCGGACCATTTCGGTGAAGAACGGGTTGGACACGTCGAGGATGACGACGCCGATCGACCGGTTCCGCCCGCCGCGGAGCTGGTGCGCCGCCGTGCTGCGCACGAAACCGGTGGACTCGATCGCGGCGAGCACCCGGTCGCGTGTAGCAGAGGCGACGATCGACGGGTTGTTCAGCACGTTGGACACGGTGCCGATCGACACAGCGGCCAGCTCGGCCACCTCTCGGATCGTGACGCGTCGCGATGCGAGCGGTAGGCCCGGCGACGGTGGCTGTCGTTGACGCGTGCTCCTGCTCATGCTTGCTGTCTCGGATGGAGCGGCACGCCACCTCCACTCACGGTGCGGCTGCGTCTCGTTCGCAGCGGGCGGGATATCTCTCTGTCCGTGCTCCACTCCCGCCGCCGGCATCGCTTCTCCACGCGCGAGGCAGGGTAGCCGCTGCGAGCGTCTTCCCGACAGAGGGTTCCGATGAGTCGGGATCGAGCACCCTTGACACTCCCAGGCGGTCGGTTTAACGTGACGCCCGCCGAAGTTTAAACGATTCATTTCTGGGGACATCGGGATCTGCGCTCGTCGCGAGGGGGGTAGGAGGAGTGGCACCGCTAGCGGATGTTGACGAGGCCTCGGCGCCTGCTCCTCCTGCTGTCGCTGTGCTGAGCCTCCACGCGGCTCGTAAGTCGTTTGGCGCCGTGCGTGCGCTCGTGGACGGATCGATCGACCTCTACCCCGGCGAGGTCCATGCGCTGCTCGGAGAGAACGGCGCCGGCAAGTCGACGATGGTCAAGATCCTCGCCGGAGTCCATCGACCCGACGGTGGCGAGGTCCTCATCGACGGGCGACCGGTCGTCTTGAGCGATCCGGCGGCGGCACGAGACGCGGGGATCGCGATCATCTATCAAGAGCCGAACCTCTTCCCCGATCTTTCTGTCGCGGAAAACGTCTTCATGGGCCGGCAGCCGCTCAGGAGCGGTCGTCGTATCGACACTTCAGCCATGCACGACCAGGTCGAGGCGGTGCTAGAACGTCTCGGCGTTCGACTCGACCCGGGCCGGATCAGCCGCGGGCTCTCGATCGCGGACCAGCAGATCGTCGAGATCGCCAAAGCGCTGACCCTGCGTGCGCGTGTGATCGTCATGGACGAGCCGACCGCAGCCCTCTCTGCCGTCGAAGTAGACCGGCTATTCCGGGTCGTCAGCGCGCTACGTGCCGACGGCGCGGCCGTGATGTTCATCTCTCATCGCCTCGAAGAGGTCTTCTCGCTGTGCCAGCGCGTCACCGTGATGCGAGACGGCCGGCATGTCGTCACGAAGTCCATCGGCGAGCTGACGGTGGACGAGATCGTGCGCGCAATGGTCGGTCGGGAGCTCGTCCAACGAGACGTCGTTACCAGGGCGGAGACGGGGAAGACCGTGCTGCGCGTCGAGCGTCTGAGCCGCGAGGGTGCATTCACCGACGTCACGTTCGAGGTGCGAGCCGGCGAGATCGTGGCGCTCGCAGGACTTGTGGGTGCGGGCAGGAGCGAGGTGGCGTGCACGATCTTCGGCATAGACCGGCGAGATGCCGGCTCGGTGACCGTCGCCGGGAGGGTGCTCAAGTCCGGGTCGCCCAACGATGCGATGGCTGCAGGAGTCGGCTTCGTTCCCGAGGATCGGCGCCAGCAGGGGTTGGTCATGTCGATGTCCATCGAAAGGAACATCGCTCTCGCATCCCTCGGCAGACTACGTCGTCACGGCATCGTGCTCCGAGCAGTCGAGCGTAGCTTCGCTGCCGACTGGGGCGCGCGCCTCCACCTCAAGTACGGGCGACTCTCCAACGCAGCATCCACCCTGTCGGGTGGCAACCAGCAGAAGGTCGTGCTCGCGAAGTGGCTGAGTCGTGAGCCGCAGGTTCTCATCGTCGACGAACCGACCAGGGGCATAGACATCGGCACGAAGGCCGAGGTTCATCGTCTGCTCGTCGAGCTCGCGGACAGCGGCGTGGCCATCTTGATGATCTCGTCCGAGCTGCCGGAGGTACTTCGCCTCGCGGACCGCATCCTCGTGATGCGCGAGGGGCGCCTTGTCGCCGACTTCACAGGAGCCGAGGCGACAGAGGAGCTGGTCGTCGGCGCGGCGACCGGGCAGCCGTCAGGAGCTCGACGGTGACGGTTCCGCTAGCCAAGCCCGGAGGGGGGCTCACAGCGAGCTCCGCCGAGAACCCAAAGAGGCTTGCCGACGCGATATTCCGCGCTCGGGAATTCGGCATCGTCGCCGTTCTCGTCGGGTTCGTAGCCGTTACTACTACGATTCAGCATCGCTTTCTCGAGGCACAGAACATCAAGTTCATCTTTCTCGATGCCACGATCTTCGCATTGTTGGCGCTTGGCGAGACGATGGTCGTCGTCAGCAGGAACGTCGACCTCTCCGTCGGCTCAGTGCTCGGGCTCTCGGCCTACCTGTCCGCCAGCCTGTTCGGCCATGTCCACGGCATTCCCATTCCGGTGGTATTTCTTGCCGGACTGGGGATCGGGACGGCATGTGGAGTTGTCAACGGTGCCATCATCGCTGTCGGTCGCGTTCCGAGCCTGGTCGTCACGCTGGCGACTCTGTACATCATTCGCGGTGTAGACGTCCTGATCGTCGGTGGCAACCAGGTCGTCGTATCGTCCCTGCCGGACTCCTTCATCGCTATCGGGCAGTCGACGCTTCTCGGCGTTCCCGACGTGACCCTCGTCGTCGCGGCATTGATCGGCGCGGGGGCCTATTACCTCCGCACGTTTCGGTCCGGCCGCGAGTTGTACGCGATTGGCTCGAATCCCGACGCGGCGAGGCTCGCTGGGATCCCGACAGCCAGGAGGATCTTCACGTCGTTTGTCCTGAGCGGCGCGATTGCCGGGATCGCCGGTGTCGTCTGGGCTGCGTACTACGGCACCGTCGACTCCACTGCCGGTACCGGCTACGAGCTGACCGTCGTCTCTGCCGTCGTAGTGGGTGGTGTGGCAATATTCGGTGGAAGTGGCAGCGTGATCGGTGCAGCGTTCGGCGCGCTCCTTCTCGAGACGATCAATACAGCGCTCTACGTCCTCGGAATATCCGCCTTCTGGGACCAGGCAATCGCCGGGTTCTTATTGATATGCGCCATAACACTCGACCACGGGATCACCGTGATGCTTACCTCCGCGCTGCGACGGAGGAGCCCACGTGGCGCGTGACGTGCTCGGCGCCGAGACCACACCAACCCCCGCAACCCTCGCCGGATCCGGCGACCTCGGTTCGACGAGTGGATCGCAGGGTAGGCACGTCCCCCGGGACGGTCGTATCAAGTCACTGGTCCGCTGGGAAGGCGGGCTCGTCGTCTGCCTCGTAGCTGTCCTCGTCCTTGGAGTCGTCGTCTCCCCGGCATTTCTGTCGAGTGCAAATCTATTGAACATGGGTCTCTCGAACGGCGAGATCTCCATCATGGCGTTGCCGATGACGCTCGTGGTGATCTCCGGCGAGATCGACCTCTCGGTGGCCTCGACGCTCGGCCTCTCGAGCAGCATGATCGGCTATCTGTGGCTCCACGGTTGGCCGATGCCTGGGATCATCCTGACTGTCCTGGTGATGGGGGTCGGCCTCGGTGCCGTCAACGGGCTTCTGGTCACCCGCCTCGGCCTACCCTCCCTCGCTGTGACGATCGGCACGCTGACGCTCTACCAGGGCGCCGGCATCATCATCCTCGGATCGACGACCGTCGCGAACTTCCCTTCGGCGTACACGAACATCGGAGTTGCAGCCTTTCCTCATACCGACCTTTCGTGGTCGACGGTGATCTTCATCGTGCTCGCCTTCGTCTTCGGGGTCGTGCTACACGCCACCAAGGTCGGGCGCTCGATCTTTGCCATAGGCGCGAACAAGGAAGCTGCCATCTATGCTGGCATCAGGGTAAAGCGCATCAAGACGAGCCTGTTCGTTGTCTCTGGATTCGTCTGCGCGCTTGCCGGCGTCTTGTACACCTTCCGCCTGTCTACTGCAGAGTACGACAATGGAACAGGACTCGAGCTCAACGTTGTCGCCATCGTTCTCCTTGCCGGAGTTTCGATCTTCGGAGGGACTGGAACGATCATCGGCGTCGTGCTGTCTGCCCTCGTGTTCGCCGGCATCCAGAACGCATTGTTCCTCACCAGCTTTCCCCAGGAAGCCCTGGGAGTCGTCATCGGTGGACTTCTTCTCGCGAGTGTCCTCGCACCCGGTAGCGCCGAGTTGGTGCAGCGGGTCCGTCTGGCCGTGGGGTCGATCCGCAGACGGACGGGAGCGCGGACGCGATGACGGGTGGTGGCCCAGCTCGTTCGCAGAGGATGGTGGTTGGATCTCATCTCGAGTCGCATAGTGGGGCCTACGGCCCGGAAAGGGGGAGGTCGGCCGTTGCCGGCCGGGGGGAGCTCGGCGAGCTGGATGCCGAGAGCCGATGTGGTGTTACATCAGTGAATGATTGAAAGGACTTGCTCCATGAAGATCTCTCCGAAGCACGCGGGTGTGTGGGTATCGATCGCGTCGTGCGCGGCGGTTGCGGCGCTTGCTGCCGCTCCGATAGCGAACGCGTCGGCGACGACGACCTTCAAGAAGGGCTTGAAGGTCTTCGTCATACCGAAGAACCTTGGAAACTCGTACTTCACGACGGCAGACTCCGTGAAGTCAGGCGGCGCGCTCGCCGCGCTCAAGCTGTTGGGCGAGAGCGGCACGGAGACGAGCGGCACCGCAGCGACCCCCGCTTCGCAGCTTCCGGCCATTCAGGCCGCTATAAGCAAAGGGGCCAACGCACTCATCGTCTCCGCGACCGATCCGAGCGCGCTCTGTCCCACGCTTGACGCGGCGATGAAGAAGGGCATCACGGTCGTCACCTACGACTCCGACGCTCCTGCGTGCCGCTCCATGTTCATCAACCAGGCGAGCACGGCGGCGATCGGCGAGAGCGAGGTGTCGTTGCTCGCGTCCGAGATCCACAGCACCGGCGAGATCGCCATCGTGTCCGCGGAGGCGTCTGCGACCAACCAGAATGCCTGGATCAGGTACATGAAGCTCGAGCTCAAGAAGTACCCGAAGATGAAGCTGGTGTCGATCGTCTACGGTAACGACGATCCAACCACGGCGACTCAGGTGACACAGGGTCTGCTGTCGCAGTACCCACACCTCAAGGGGATCATCTCGCCGACGACCGTCGGGATCCTCGCAGCTGCCCAGGTGGTCGACACTCCGCAGTACCGGGGGAAGATCGCCGTGACCGGGCTTGGGACGCCAGACGAGATGAAGAAGTACGTGGCTGACGGGACAGTGAAGGCCTTCGAGCTCTGGAACCCGGCGAATCTCGGCTATCTCGCGGCCTACGCAGCTGTCGGATTGGCGTCGCACGCGTTCACGGCAGCCAAGGGCCAGACCTTCTCGGCTGGCAAGCTCGGCAAGTTCACCGTCGGCGCGGACCACACGGTGCTCTTGGGAGCGCCGTACGTGTTCAACAAGTCGAACATCAACAGCTTCAACTTCTAACGAGAGGTGGTGTCGGGGTGTCGGCGTC
>DAHXNN010000242.1 GCA_027365385.1 Acidimicrobiaceae bacterium
GACCCCGTGCGAGCCCGCCTCGAGAAGCTCGCCCCAGGCGTGCGCCTCCTCGAGAACCTGCGCTTCTCGCCGGGCGAGGAGGCGAACGACGCGGCGTTCGTGGACGCCCTCGTCGAGGGTCAGGACGCCTACGTGAACGACGCGTTTGCCGTCTCCCACCGTGCTCACGCATCGGTGGTGGGCCCTCCGGCGAGGCTGCCGTCGGCCGCGGGGCGCCTGCTCGCCCGGGAGGTCGAGGTGCTCTCCGGCCTGCTCGAGGAGCCGGAGCGACCCTTCGTCGCGATCGTCGGCGGGGCGAAGATCGGCGACAAGCTCGGCGTGCTCCGTGCGCTCTCGGCCAAGGTGGACGTGCTCGTCGTCGGCGGCGGGATGAGCTACACGTTCTTCAAGGCACTCGGCCACGAGGTGGGTGCGTCGCTGCTCGACGAGCGTTACCTCGACTCGTGCGCCGCGCTCCTCGCGGGCGACGTCGAGGTGGTGCTCCCCGTGGACGTCGTCGCGCTCAGCCCGGGGTCGCACATCCACCGTGGCGAGCCGGCCCCCGAAGGCGAGCGCACGGAGATCTTCGATCGCGACATCCCTGGCGGCTGGGAGGCGGCGGACATCGGCCCAGAGACCCGTCGGCAGTATGCCGAGGTGATCGCGTCGGCGCGCACGGTGCTGTGGAACGGCCCGATGGGCGCCTTCGAGGACGACCGGCTCTCTGCGGGCACGCGGGCCGTCGCCGAGGCGGTCGCGTCGTGCGCGGGCTTCACGGTGGCCGGTGGCGGGGACTCCGTTGCGGCGATCAACAGCTACGGGCTCGCGGACCGGATCGACCACGTCTCCTCGGGAGGCGGGGCGTCGCTCGAGCTCATCGAGCTCGGCGACCTGCCGGGACTCGAGGCGTTGCGCGCCGCGTCGAACGCACCGCGGGGATAGGCGAGGGAGCGGTGGCGAGCACCGACCCCACCGAGCGCGCCGGACGAGGCGTGCTCGTGAGCGGCAACTGGAAGATGAACGAGAACCACTTCGAGGGGCTCCGCCTCGTCCAGGAGCTCGCGGCGATGCTCCGGGTCACGGGCATACCCGAGGGCCGCGAGGTGAGCATCCACCCGCCCTTCACGTCCTTGCGCACCGTGCAGACCGCCGTCGAGACCGACCGCGTCCCGGTGGCGCTCGGCGCCCAGACCTGCCACCACGAGCAGCGTGGTGCGTTCACCGGCGAGGTGAGCGCGGAGATGCTCGCGAAGCTCAACGTCGCCTACGTCCTCGCGGGCCACTCCGAGCGGCGGGCGTTCTGCGGCGAGACGGACGCCGTCGTGCGCGCCAAGGTCGACGCCATCCTCTCCCAGGGCATGCGACCGATCGTGTGCGTCGGCGAGACTCTCGACCAGCGCCGCGGCGGCGAAGCGGAGGAGCGCGTGCGCCGGCAGGTCGTCGACGCCCTCTCGGGCCGTTCCGGCGAGACGATCGGCGGCCTCGTCGTCGCCTACGAGCCGATCTGGGCGATCGGGACGGGCGAGACGGCGAGCGTCGACGACGCCCAGCAGATGTGCGCCGTCATCCGCGACGAGGTCGCGAAGCTCGCCGGACCCGGTGCGGCGGCAGCGGTGCGCATCCAGTACGGGGGGTCCGTGACTCCGGAGAGCGCAGGGCCGCTCCTCGGGACCGAGGACGTCGACGGGCTTCTCGTCGGCGGCGCGAGCCTCGACGCGGAGCGCTTCGTAGCGATCGTGCGCGCTCCTGCGTAAGGCTCCGCGCTCGTTCCCGGGCGAGGTCGACGCCTGGGACGCAGCTGCTAGCCTGCCCCGGTTGCCAGGTGCTCGGGAAGTGCGAGCACCGGAGTCGTCTCGGGAGGTGACACCGTGTTGACCGACATCCTCGTGGGCATAGAAGCGGCTTCGTCGCTGGGACTCGTGCTGCTGATCCTTCTCCACAGCGGTCGTGGTGGAGGTCTGTCGGACATGTTTGGCTCGTCGGTCGGATCCGCCGCCGCCGGCTCGACGGTCGCGGAGCGCAACCTCGACCGGTTGACGATCACCGTCGCGGTCGTGTTCGCCTTCACGTCGGTCATCGTCGGCTTGCGGTGGGGCTGAGGGCCAGACCTCTCGCGCTCGGGCTCGCATGGGCCCTGCTCCTCGGCGGCTCCGTCGGGGTCGTCGCGCTCGGCACGACGACCCCGACCAGAGCCGTCGCGCAGGCACGGTCGGCAGGAGGCGCTTCGGCAACGACGACGTCGACGACTCTGCCTGGTCAGGGGCGCGTGACACTCGCCAACGGTGGCACGGTGACCGTCGCCGTGCCGAGCATTCCGGCGAACTTCAACGACGCCGTGCCGTCAGGTGCGGGACGTGTCGCGCAGATGATCACGGAGCAGGTGTGGCCGCGTCCCTTCGTCGTCGGACCGAGCCTCGAACCGGTGCTCGACTCGACCTTCGTCACCTCTGCCTACCAGACCTCGCTCAGCCCGCAGACCATCGTCTACACCATCGCTCCGGGGGCGCGGTGGTCCGACGGGGTGCCCATCACGTCGGCCGACTTCTCCTATTTCTGGCACGAGCAGCTAGCGGTCGGGGCGACGCTGCCCGCCGACGACCCGATCACCGGCTACGAGGACATCGCGTCGGTGACGGGAACGAACGGCGGCCGCACGGTGACGGTGGTGTTCTCGCAGCCGTACTCGGACTGGGAGGCCCTCTTCGCCGGCCTCGTGCCCGCACACGTCGCCGAGCGCGACGGGTTCGTGGCCGGCTTCACGGCGACGGACCGGGCGGGCTACGTCTCCGGCGGCCCGTACGAGATCGCGAGCGTCGTGCCGGGAGTCGCCGTCGTGCTCCAGAGGAACCCGGATTACTGGGGGACGCCCGCGCACGTCCAGACGATCGTGTTCACGGTCGTGCGGGGGGATCGTGCCGTGCTCGACGCCCTCGGCACCGGTGTGGTCGACGTCGGCCAGGTCACGCCCGGGGCGGCGGTCACCTCCCTCGTCACCCAGGCTGCCGGTGCGCTTACGTCGCACACAGCGCTCGGGCCTGTCCTCTGGCAGCTCGTGTTCAACCTCGCCCGGCCCGCGCTCGCGCAGCCGGTGGAGCGTCGGGCGATCGGCACGGCGATCGACCGGGGCGAGGTGCTCGCGGACAGCGCTGGGCTGCTCTTCGCCGGCACGCCGACGGACAACAACCGTCTGTACGCGGCCGGAGCACCGAACAGCCGCGGCAACGGCGGCAGCTTCCGCTATGCGAACGACTCCGCGGCCGACAGCATGCTCTCGACCCTCGGCTACACCGTCGGGACGGACGGGATGCTGCTGACCCCCGCGGGTAAGCCCTTCGTGCTCACCTTGGATCTCCCCGCGGGGAACCCGACCATCGCGACCGCTGCGGGTCTCCTCCAAGCCGAGCTTCTCCAGGCGGGTGTCGCCGTCGAGCTCCGGACCGTGCCGGAGTCCCGCCTTCTCGGGAGCGTCCTTCCGACCGGGGACTACGAGATGGCGCTCGCGCCCTACCCGGTCACGGCGTTCCCGTCGGAGACCGAGATCTTGTACACCGACCCCGTGGGCCCGACCACGCTCGCCTCGGCGCTGCCGGGTGCGGCCTCGCCCACGACGCTCCCAGGCACGCTCCCGGCGTCGACGAAGGCCATCGGGGTCGAGCCGGGAGCCGTGGTGTCGGGTGCGGTCAGCCGGGACGTCCTCGGCTTCAACGACCCGGTGGTGACCGCCCTCTACGGGCAGGCGATCGCGCAGCAGGCACCCCTTCCCGCGGCGAGCGGCTACAACGCCGTCGACGCGCGGCTCTGGCAGGACCTGCCCACGGTGCCGCTCTTCCAGATGCCGGTGACGCTCGTGCACAGCTCGGACATCCTCAACGTGTCGAACACCGACACGCCTGTGGGCCCTCTCTGGAACGCGGAGGACTGGGTCATCGAGACGGTACCGCCGGTCGCGAGCTCGACGACGACCGCGAGCGGGAGCTGACGGGTTCGGTTCGGGCGACGGGCAGGGGCGCGTACAGCGGAGCGTGGGGCCTTCCCGAGGCGCGCTAATCTTCACCTGCTCCGGCGGCCTCGGTCGGTGGGGCGGTCACGTCGGAGTGGCGGAATAGGCAGACGCGCTAGCTTGAGGGGCTAGTGCCCGAAAGGGCGTGGGGGTTCAAGTCCCCCCTCCGACAC
>DAHXNN010000156.1 GCA_027365385.1 Acidimicrobiaceae bacterium
GGAGCTCGGGTGCTCGAGGCCGGCGTCGGCTCTGGTGCTCTCTCGATGACGCTCCTCGGCGCAGGTGCGGACCTCGTCGGCTACGAGATCCGCCCCGACTTCGCGACACGCGCCAAGGCCAACGTCGAGGACGCACTCGGCTCCGACACCGGCTACCGGGTCGAGGAGCGCGACGTCTACGACGGGATCGACGAGACGGATCTCGACCGGATCGTGCTCGACCTAGCTGAGCCGTGGCGCGTGGTCGGCCACGCCGGCGAGGCGCTCGCGCCGGGTGGGATCCTGCTCTCCTACCTCCCGACGATCAACCAGACGGCGGAGCTGCGCTCCCGCCTCGACCACGGCGGATTCGGCCTCGCGGAGACCTTCGAGGTGCTCCGGCGCACCTGGCACGTGGAAGGCCGCTCCGTGCGCCCGGACCACCGGATGGTCGCCCACACCGGCTTCATCACCACTGCCCGCCGGATCTCGGCGCGCTGGCACGAGGAGCAGGAGGCCGGGCCGAGCGAGCCTGCCCTGCAGGGCTAGCTGCTCATGCCGAGGATGCGAGCTGCCTCCTCGACGACGGGCAGGCCGGCGCTCAGCTCGTCGACACCGGACAGCGACAGGTGAGCCGTGGCCCGGTCGGCGAAGACGGTCAGCTCCGTCCATCGCGACTCGATGGTCGACCACCACCGAAGCCCGACGGCCTCGAGGTGGCGGTCGAACAGCTCCGCGGCGTACGCCTGCGTGACGTCGCGGCGCCGTGTGGCGACGACGGACGGACGCAAGCGTGCGGCCGTGAGCACGACCGGGTCGTCGAGGTCGATCAGGGGAGCGTCGTCGTGGAGGTCGATCCGCGCGAGCACGAGTGGTCGCTCGAGGCGGCGGAGCATGCCGCCGGTGACAGGGCCGGAGCCTCGGAACGGTGCAAGCATCTCCACGACGCTCGCGACGGCGTCGCACGTGAGGTAGAGCGCTCCGTAGCGCTCGGGGTTGTCATGTCGACCGTCTCCCTGGTACTGCCGCGGCGCCCAGAGCGCCCCGCCCTCCTCGGTGGCTGCTGCACCCGGTCGGGCGGGGAACGCCCGCCAGCAGATCACGCTGGTGTGCCGGCCGCCTCGATGCGGAGCGCGGCGAGAAGGTCCTCGGCCCGACCCGCGTGGATCACGTCGACAGGGCGCCGGTCGCCGAGATGGGGATTGAGACCGACGAGCCACCGTCGGGCCGTGCCGGGGTCGTAGAGGCGGGACAGCTCGGAGAGCACGAGCTCGAGCACGTCGACCCCACGGGCATTCAGCGGGCTCGGCGATTCGCCGCGCTGCCAGCGGGTCACCTGGGCCGGGTCGACCCCGAGCAGCTCGGCCAGCCGGCGCTGGGATCCGACCGCCTCCACCAGGGAAAGGACCTTGACGGCAACGGGCACGGGCACGTCACGAGAATAGCGCAACGAGAAGTGTTGCAGGGGGTCGCCAGCTCGCTGCCGACAGCGCTCGGCCGGGTGGGGCGTCCTCGGGTGGGGGCGCCGTCGGGCAGCGGTGTCCGGGCAGCGGTGTCAAGGTGAGCCACACTGGGGTCCCGATCGAAAGGACCACAGATGCCGCGCAAGGATGGCCTCGTCTCGAGGATCATGCAGCTCCGTCCGCAGAAGGCGGCCAGGCAGGTCCCGACCGGCTGGTGGCAGGACGCGAAGCACAGGAGCCAACCTCCGGGCTCCTACCAGGACCCGTCGTTGCGCATCGGCGCCGACGGAGCTCGCCGAGCCTCTCGGAAGGGCTGAGCTCAGGAGACGCGAGCTGCGTGGATCAGCTCTGCTCGATGAAGATGCACTCGCCGGGGCACTCTTCGGCCGCCTCGGTGACCGCGTCCTCGAGCCCGCTCGCGACGGCAACCATGCCCTGAGCTCCTCCCGGGTCGCTCATCACCTGCTCGCCGTCCTTCACGTAGGCGAGACCGTCGTCGAGGAGCGTGAACACGCTCGGGCAGATCTCCTCGCAGAGTCCGTCCCCGGTGCACAGATCCTGGTCGATCCAGACCTTCATGCCGCTCGGCGCTCCTTCGGTCTCAGGTGGCCGCGGGGCGCGGGCGCGCAGCCGTGCTCTCCACCTGGGATCTCGAAGCTTAGCGGCCCACCTAGGTGTGTCAAGGCAGCACGGCAGGCGGTCCCGGCCCGAGCGGAGAGGGGCTCGTGCGGCCCGAAAGGGTGCATGGACGGGAGCGGTTGCCGGTGTAGGGTCCGCGTGGCAGGGGGACCGACACGCCGTGAGGAGGTGTCCCGACGATGGACGACGAGACGCGCGAGGGCCTTCGAGCCCAGCTCGAGGTGGCGGAGTCCGAGGTGGTGGAGCTGCGGCACCGGCTGCAGGAGGCGCCCCAGCGCGTCCGGGTGCTCGAGGAGCGCCTCCTCGAGGTCACCGGCCAGCTGCGCCATGCTCTCTCGCAGAACGAGAAGCTGACCTTCACGCTGCAGCAGGCGAAGGAGAACATCTCGGCGCTGCGCGAGGAGGTGGACAAGCTCACCCAGCCCCCGAGCGCCTACGGGACGTTCCTCCAGGCGAACGACGACGGCAGCGTCGACGTGTTCGCGAGCGGGCGCAAGATGCGTGTCGCTGTCCACCCGGCGCTCGCGGCGGACGAGCTGCGACGCGGCCAGGAGGTCGTGCTCAACGAGTCGTTGAACGTCGTCCTCGGGCGTCACTACGAGCAGTCCGGCGAGGTCGTCACCGTCCAGGAGATGCTCGAGGATGGCCACCGCGCCCTCGTGGTCGGGCGCGCGGACGAGCTACGCGTGGCGGAGCTCGCTGACACGCTTCTCGGCACGCGCCTGCGCGCGGGCGACAGCGTGCTCATGGACGCACGCACCCAGCTCCTGCTCGAGAAGCTGCCCCGCCCCGAGATGGAGGAGGTGGTGCTCGAGGAGGTCCCCGACATCACCTACGCGGACATCGGCGGCCTCGACAGCCAGATCGAGGCGATCACCGACGCGGTGGAGCTGCCATACATGCACCGGGAGCTGTTCGCGGAGCACGAGCTGCCCGCGCCGAAGGGCATCCTGCTCTACGGCCCCCCGGGATGCGGCAAGACCCTGATCGCGAAGGCGGTCGCCAACTCGCTCGCGAAGAAGGTCGCCGAGCTCACCGGCAACCAGGGCGTCCGTAGCTACTTCTTGAACATCAAGGGCCCCGAGCTGTTGAACAAGTACGTCGGGGAGACCGAGCGCCAGATCCGCCTCGTCTTCCAGCGGGCACGCGAGAAGGCGGAGGAGGGCGTGCCGGTCATCGTCTTCTTCGACGAGATGGACTCGCTGTTCCGCACGCGAGGGACGGGCATCAGCTCGGACATGGAATCGACGATCGTGCCGCAGCTGCTCGCGGAGATCGACGGGGTGGAGGCGCTGCGGGACGTCATCGTCATCGGCGCCTCGAACCGCGAGGACCTCATCGACCCGGCGATCCTGCGCCCGGGCCGGCTCGACGTCAAGATCAAGATCGAGCGCCCGGACGAGGTCGCCGCGCAGCAGATCTTCGCCCGCTACCTCACGGCGCGCCTCCCGCTCGACGCGGGCGACGTGGCGAGCTTCGGCGGCGGCGATCCGGAGAAGGCCGTGCAGGCGATCATCGAGCGCACGGTCGCGGAGATGTACCGGGTCGACGACGACAACCGCTTCCTCGAGGTCACCTACCAGAACGGCGACAAGGAGATCCTCTACTTCAAGGACTTCTCCTCCGGTGCGATGATCGAGAACATCGTGCGGCGTGCGAAGAAGCTCGCGATCAAGCGCCGGCTCGCGGGCGAGGGCCGCGGGATCCGGCTCGACGACATGATCGAGTCGATCAAGCAGGAGTACAAGGAGAACGAGGACCTTCCCAACACGACCAATCCCGACGACTGGGCGAAGATCTCCGGCAAGAAGGGCGAGCGGATCGTCTACGTGCGTACGATCGTCGACCACGGCGACGAGAGCCGTAGTGGCAGGGCGATCGAGCGGGTCGGGACCGGCCAGTACCTGTAGCGACCACGCGGTCGACGGATGGCGGGAGCGCCGGCTTGTCGGGTGGTGGACCAGAGCTATCTCGTGGAGAGGTGCAGCAAGCCGAGCAGAGTCCGTCGATCAGGACGCCTCGCTGTCGCTAGCAACTTTGCCTGCCCAGCAGTAAGTCCGATCTGCTCGATCGCATCCTCGCCGGAGCGTTGCATCCGGCGAACGCGCTCTTCTGACGTCTCTTCAAATGCGACGACCAAGCCGCTCGCGCTGTCGGAGATGACATTTCGCTTTGTCATGATTGAACGCTAGCTCCTAACTGTGGGGGGTGAGTCGCTCGATGACCGCTCCGACGTCGTCGGCGAGCCTCTCGAACAGCTCTTCGGCGCCGTCGGCTTCGAAATGGTGGTCGTCGTGG
>DAHXNN010000010.1 GCA_027365385.1 Acidimicrobiaceae bacterium
CGCCAACGCGGGAGCGGGCAGCCCGATCGACGGTGCTCCCGCCGGTGTAGGGGACGACCTCGGCGTCGACCCAGGAGGCGGCGACGCCGGCCCTCCCCCCGTGACCGCGAACGCCCGGGCGTTCAAGGTGATGGTGCGCAACGCGTCCTTCCGCCGCGTCGAGCTCGCGGCCAGGCAAGACGTCGCGGGCCTCGCAGGAGCAGAGGCTCCAGGCGGCCTCGACGCCTCCGGCTGGGCCGAGGTGCTCGAGAGCTACTACGCGCACCGTGCGGGCATCGGCACGGGTCCCGACGCCCGCTCCGCGGCGTGGTTCGCCGTCACCGAGGCCCCCGGCCGATGGCACGTCCGCCAGGTCCTCGAAGACCCGGAGGGCTGGCACGACACCGCCATCGTCGCCGAGGTGGACCTGGCCGCGTCCGACGAGGAGGGCGCGCCGGCGTGGAGGACCCTCCGTCTCGAGCAGGGCTGAGCCACACTACGGCTCGCGCGCGACCCCGAGCCTGGCGACGAGCCAGTCGAGGATCCGCTCTTCCATGAACGCCCTGTCCTCCAGCCGACGGGGGAGGTGGCGCTCCTCGGGAAAGACGAGCAACCGGTGCTCCTTACCGGCGGCGACGAGCCGCTGGACGAGCCGGGCGGTGTGGCGGAAATGCACGTTCTCGTCGACGAGCCCGTGCACGAGGAGCAGCTCACCGACGATCGAGCCGACGTGGTGCAGGACGCTCGCCGCGGCGTAGCCGGCTCCATTGTCGGCGGGCGTGCCCATATACCGCTCGGTGTAATGGGTGTCGTAGCCGTCCCAGTCCGTCACCGGTGCTCCGGCGACCCCGGCGACGAAGGTTCCCGGTGCCTTTTCGAGGCACCTGAGCGCCATGTAGCCCCCGTAGCTCCAACCGTAGACAGCGACGCGGTCGGGGTCACACATCCCTCTGGCGGCGGCCCACCGCACGCCCGCGACCTGGTCCGCGACCTCGAGATCACCGAGATTGCGCCAGACCGCCTGCTCGAACGCCACGCCGCGCCGGGCGCTGCCACGATTGTCGACGACGAGGACGGCGACGCCGCGGCGGCGGAGCGCCTGTGCGCGCAGCGCGACCGTCGGAGCCCAGTCGTCCCTCGCGAGCTGGACGTGAGGCCCGCCATAGACGGCTACTGCGAGTGGTGGCAAACCCGCTGTCGGTGGGTCTGGCGGGTAGTAGAGGCCGTGGAGAGCAGTCCCGTCGCCAGCGGCGATCTCGACGAGATCCGGGGGCTCCAGACCGAGCTCGTCGATCCGCGGGTCGCGTCGGTCGTGGAGCGTCGCTATGCGTGAGCCGTCGTGGAGCGAGCGCACGTGCACGACCGGCGGAGAGCCGAGCGAGGCATACCGGTCGACGAAGCAACCGGCACGAGCACCGACGACGACGACGTGGGTGCCCGCCTCCGGAGTGAGCCGCCGGACCGGCCCTCCGTCGAGGCTGACAGCGTACAGATGGCGCTCGGTCGGACCGTCCTTCGTGGCGGTGAAGTAGACGACGCGCTCCTCTTCGTCGACCTCCTCCACGCCGTCGACCTGCCACTGCCCGCTCGTGAGTTCCCGGAGGAGCTCGCCCGACGCCGAGCGCAGCTCGAGGTGACGAAAGCCGGACCTCTCGGAGCTCCACGTCCACGTGCCGTCCTTCAAAGGACGAAAATCGTCGTGGAGATTGACGTAGGTCTCCGACGTCTCGGTGAGAAGCGTCGTCACGGATCCGCTTGCGGGGTCGAGGGCGACCACACGGATCTGCCTCTGGTCCCGTGACTCCACCTCTGCGACGAGCGAGCCTCCAGGGGTCCAGTGGACACGCGCGAGGTAGTCATCCGGGTCTCCGGTGTCCATCCAGATCGTCGGCCCTCCGGTCACAGGCACCACACCGAGGCGGACCCGCGCGTTCTCACCACCCGCGTAGGGGTAGCGGTGGACCTCCTCCGCGTCCGGTCCGACCTCGTCGCTCCCCTGGTGGACGATCCGGAGGACCGGGACGCTGCGTTCGTCTACCTGTGCGTAGGCCACGTGCGCGCAGTCCGGGGCCCACCAGAGCCCGTCTCCACGGTCCATCTCCTCTTGCGCGACGAACTCGGCAAGACCGTTCGTCACCCCGTCGCCGGCAGAAGATGTGATCTGCAGTGCGGGATCGGTACCGGCACCCGTCGCCACCACGAAGATCTCGCCATCGCGGACGAATGCCAGCCGGGCGCCGTCGGGGGAGAGACGA
This sequence comes from Acidimicrobiaceae bacterium, assembly GCA_027365385.1. Classification (GTDB taxonomy): domain Bacteria; phylum Actinomycetota; class Acidimicrobiia; order Acidimicrobiales; family Bog-793; genus JAJZCK01. The sequence goes on from DAHXNN010000010.1 coordinate 2,235, forward strand.
GCGCCGACGAGCGCGCCGTCACCAGATCCGACGACGAGACGCGACGTCGCCGTGCTGGGATCGCCGTCGAGACCGGTCAGCACGTGGACGCCGTCCGGGAGCGGGACGAGCAGCGCGTCGCCGTCCGTTGCCCACGACGCCGCTGTGATCCCGAGCGCCACCTCGCGAGCGCGCTCTCTGCGGAGCTGCTCGTCGAGCGGGAGCTCGGTCTCGGCGACGGAAGGGCCGCCGACGGGCACCTCGATCGGTACGGCGCCGGGCGAGTACGAAGTAGCGAGGTCGAGCACGAAGAGGCGCTGCTCGAGGGAGCCGTCCACACTGTGGAGGTAGGTGAGGACATGGCCGCCCGGGGAGAAGGCGACCTGCGAAGGCACGGCCATCCCCGGCGCGGGTAGCCGCGCGACGTCCTCCGGTGCGATCGGCCGGCGGCTCGCCGCCGCCGGGTCACCGCTCGTCAAGCTCTCCCGCTCTCGCCCATCGTTCCTCCTCGACTCGCCGCGAGCGATCCTCCGCGGGGCGTGCCCGCCGGTGGCCCGGAAGGATCAGCGCCTCCGTGCGCTTGGCGAACGACCCACGTTCTAGCGCCGAGCTCGCTCTCGTGACCACCTCGTGTTGCTCCACGACGCTGCCAGCTACGCGTCTAGCGACCCACCGAAGGGACAGGCGTCGGGTCCCACCGTGCGCGATTCGCGTCACGCGGCACGACCGGCGCGGGCACGCGGCGTAGCTCAAGCAGTGCTCTCCACTACCGGCCTCTTCTCGCGATGCTCCGTCTCATGGACGCGCGGGCACATGGACGCGCGGGCACATGGACGCGCGAGGGACACGAAGAGATACATGCCCAGGCGGATGACGGCGACCGACGGCCAGGAGCTCTCGCCATTGTCTACCCCAGTGGGGTATACTGCCAGGGCGAGGACGAGGGCGAGAGAGGTCGAACATGACTCAGACGTTGACGTTCACAGTGCCCGGCATGACGTGCGAGCACTGCACGAGAGCAGTGGGCGGGGAGCTGCGATCGGTTCCCGGCGTCACGGCCGTCGACGTCGAGCTCGACTCGAAGGTCGTCACGGTCGCTGGCGAGGGACTCGACGACCGAGTGCTCCGCGCTGCGATCGCAGAGGCAGGCTACGAGGCGACATGATGGAAACGGTCGCCGAGCAGGCGGAGCGCGTCGAACTGGCGATCGAGGGGATGACCTGCGCTTCGTGCGCGACGCGGATCGAGAAGCGCTTGAACCGACTGGACGGCGTCGCTGCCTCCGTCAGCTACGCGAGTGAGCACGCCGCTGTCGCCTTCGACCCCACGCAGGTCAGCGTCGGCGACCTGATTCGGGCCGTCGAGGCGGCCGGCTACCACGCTGCACTGCCCCAGGACGTGCCCGACGGCGACCCGGTGCGACCCTACCGCCGCCGGCTCGGCGTCGCCGCCGTCCTCACGGTGCCCCTGGTGCTGTTCGCGTGGGTCGGCGCGACACGCCCTCCGGGCTGGGAGTACATGTCTCTTGCTCTCGCCACGCCGATCGTGTTCTACAGCGGCTGGCCGTTCCACCGTGCCGCTGTGGCGAACGCGCGTCACCTCGCTGCGACCATGGACACGCTCATCTCCGTAGGCACGCTGGCGGCCTGGACGTGGTCGACGGTCGTCCTCCTCGGCGGCCTCGCTGCTGGCGTCTACTTCGACACCGCAGGAGCGATCACGACGCTGATCCTTCTCGGTCGCTACCTCGAGGTGAACGCCAAGCGCCGCTCGGGTGAGGCGATCCGCGCGCTCGTCGAGCTCGGGGCAAAGCACGCGCGGGTGCTGCGCGACGGTGTCGAGATAGACGTACCGGTGGAACTGCTCACCGTCGGCGAGCAGTTCGTGGTGCGTCCGGGCGAGAAGGTGGCGACCGACGGCACGGTCGTCTCGGGTATCTCCGCGGTCGACCGGTCGCTGCTCACGGGTGAATCGGTGCCCGTCGAGGTGGGACCCGGCGACGACGTCGTCGGAGCCTCCGTCAACACCTCGGGCCGCCTCGTCGTCCGGGCGACAAAGGTCGGCGAGGCGACCGCGCTCGCGCAGATCGCCCGGCTCGTCTCAGACGCCCAGGTCGGCAAGGCCCCCGTCCAACGACTGGCAGACCGCGCCTCGGCGGTGTTCGTGCCGTTCGTCATCGGCGTCTCGCTTCTCACCCTCGCCGGATGGCTCCTTGCAGGAGCCACGGCGACAGCGGCGTTCACCGCCGCCGTCGCTGTCATCGTCGTCGCTTGCCCCTGCGCGCTCGGGCTTGCCACCCCGACGGCTCTCCTGGTCGGCACGGGACGAGGGGCTCAGCTCGGCATCGTGATCAAAGGCCCGGAGGTGCTCGAGCGGACGCGCCGAGTCACGACGATCGTGCTCGACAAGACGGGTACCGTCACCTACGGCAAGATGACCGTCGCCGCGCTCGTGCCCATCGACGGCGTCTCCGAGGAGGATCTGCTAGGTCTCGCGGCAGGAGCGGAGGACGCGAGCGAGCACCCGATTGCCCGAGCGATCGCCGCGTATGGTCGCGACCGCCTCGGCACGCTCTCGCGGGTCGAGCACTTCTCTGCCCGAGCGGGGCTCGGGATCGAGGCAGTGGTCGACGGCCACGCCGTCGTCGTCGGTCGGCTCGCATTGCTCGCGGACTGGGGTGTCCCACCTCTCGAGCAGCTCGCCACGGAGGCCGAGCGCCTCGAATCCGCTGCCATGACCGTCGTCGCGGTCGCCTCGGACGGCGAGCTGCTCGGGCTCGTCGCATTGTCGGACCGGGTCAAATCGACAAGTCGGCAAGCGATCTCCGAGCTGCGGGCCCTCGGCCTTGCTCCAGTCCTGCTCACAGGCGACAACGAGCAGACTGCGAAGGTGGTCGCTGCCGACGTCGGGATCGACCGCGTGCTCGCGAACGTCCTACCAGGAGAGAAGGCGACCGAAGTCGCCCGCCTGCAAGCAGCCGGAGAGGTCGTCGCGATGGTCGGCGACGGCGTGAACGACGCACCCGGGCTAGCCCAGGCCGACCTCGGCCTTGCGATCGGGACAGGCTCCGACGTCGCTATCGAGGCGTCCGACATCACCCTCGTCTCGGGCGACCTACGAGCGGCAGCGGACGCTATCCGGCTCTCGCGTCAGACACTGCGCGTCATCAAAGGCAATCTCTTCTGGGCCTTCGCATACAACGTCGCGGCCATCCCGCTCGCCGCAACCGGATTGGTCGACCCGATCCTCGCCGCGGGAACGATGGCTTTCTCAAGCGTGTTCGTCGTGGCGAACTCGCTGCGCCTGCGCCACTTCCAGCCCCTTCGGACGACCGCATGACC
>DAHXNN010000192.1 GCA_027365385.1 Acidimicrobiaceae bacterium
GTAGGCGCGGGCCGCATCTGACACCGTCATGCCGTTTACGTCTGGTTTCATCTGGGTCCTCCCGGTTCGATGAGCCGAGTGTCCCCAGGGTTGTGTCGTTTTCGGCGAGGGCCGGCGGGCATTTGTGTCGTTGACCCTGCCACCTTCCATCTGGCCCGCTCCCGCCGGGGCTCGTGGTGCGTCTTTGCGGTCGGGTCGGCTCGGGAGCAACGCGAGCACGACGAGAGCACCGACCCCGACAGCTACCGCCCCTACGATCGACGCGAGGTCGAGACCGCTCACGAACGCGACACGTGCGACGGACGCGAGAGAGGCACCCAGTGTCCCGCCGATGCCCTCCGCTACCCCCAGCGCACCGCCGAGGGAGCCGACGATCGAGTGGTGGACCGCTGCGGGCATGGCCTCGTGCGCGAGCACCGGTACGAGCCGATCCTGGTAGCGGGTGTTGAGCAAGCTGCCGAGCACCGCGACACCGAGTGCTCCGCCGACCTGGAGCGCCGTCGAGTTCGTCGCCGCGCCCACCCCCGCCTGGTCGAGAGGGAGAGACCCCATCACCGACTCGGTGGAGGGAGCGAACGCGAGACCCGTTCCGATGCCGACGAGCAAGAACGCGGGCAGGGCGTCGAGGTACGAGCCTGCGAGGGTCGTGTGCGAGATCATCGCCATGCCGATCGCGATCACCGCCATGCCGGTGAACACGACTGCCTTCGTCCCGAGCTTGCGCACGACGACGCTAGAAGACGGAGCGACCACGAGGATGACGAGCGCCATCGGACCGATCCGCAACCCGGTCTGGAAGGCGGTGTAGCCAAGCGTGAACTGCAGGTACTGCGTGAGGATGAACAGCGCCCCCATCAGCGTGAACAGCACGAGCGCCATCGACCCGATCGCAGCGCTGAACCGTCGGTTCTCGAACAGCTCGAGCCTGAGCAGCGGGTGGTCGCTCCTCTTCTCCCACCACAAGAATCCCGCGAGCACGACGACGCCTCCGGCCATCGCCGCGAGCACGAGCGAGGAGCTCCACGAGCGCTCTGGTGCCTCGATGATGCCCCACAGCAGCAGGCCCAGACCGACGACGGACCCGACCGCTCCGACGCCGTCAGGGGGACCCGCCGACTGGTTCCGCGAGTTCGGCACGACAGCGGCGGCGGCGGCGAGGCCGACGAGCGCGATCGGCACGTTGATGAGGAACACCGAGCCCCACCAGTAGTGGTCGAGGAGCCAGCCTCCGACGATCGGCCCGATCGCTATGCCGAGCCCCGTCGTCCCCGACCAGATGCCGATCGCCTTTGCCCTCGCGGCACCGTCGGTGAAGACGTTCGTGAGGATCGACAAGGTCGACGGCATGATGGCGGCCGAGCCGATGCCCATGAAGGCGCGGGCTGCGATGAGCGACGCCGGGCTCCCCGAGAATGCCGACGCGGCCGATCCGGCGGCAAAGACCGCGAGACCGGCGAGGAAGACCCACTTGCGCCCGACGCGATCGCCGAGGCTTCCGGCGACGAGGAGCAAGCCGGCGAAGACGATCGAATAGGCGTCGACGATCCATTGCAGCTCGGTGTCCGTCGCATGCAGGTCGCGCACGAGCGTCGGGAGCGCCACGTTGAGCACGGTGTTGTCGAGGCTCACGATTAGCAGGCTCACGCAGAGCACGGCGAGCACGACCCACTCGCGCGCTCCCGGGACGCGCTCGCCCTCCACACCCTCGTCCGCGGAGGGAGACGCCACGCGACCTGCAGAACGAGCCACACGCCAAGTCTCCGCCCCGGACGCGGTCTCGGCTAGGTCCGTTCGACTCTATCTTCGCTCTGCTCGTCCGGCCGGTGCTCGTCCAACCGGTGCTCGTCCGGCCGGTGCTCGTCGGGCCGGCACTGACGCGCCGCTAGCCTCGTGCAGTCGAGGCGCCGGCGCTCCATGCCTGGAGGTCCCAGCCTCCCTGTCTCACGCGAGGAGGACCGGCCGTGTCTGACCACGTCACGGGCACCGACAACACGGGTTCGAGCATGCCCGCGCTCTTCGTCGGACACGGCAGCCCGATGAACGCGATCGAGGAGAACCGCTACAGCTCGTCCTGGCGGGCCCTCGGTGCGACGCTCCCACGCCCGCGAGCGATCCTCGCCGTCTCCGCGCACTGGTACATCGGTGCCACTGCCGTCACGGCGATGGCCCGCCCGCGGACGATCCACGACTTCAGCGGCTTCCCGCCGGAGCTCTATGCCGTCGACTACCCGGCACCGGGCGACCCGGAGCTCGCAGCCGAGGTCGCAGATGCCGTGCGGCCCACTGCCACCACGCTGGACCACGACAGCTGGGGTCTCGACCATGGCACGTGGTCCGTGCTCGTCCACCTCTTCCCCGACGCGGACGTCCCGGTGGTCCAGCTCTCGATCGACGCTCGCCAGCCACTCGACGTGCATGTCCAGCTCGGCGCCCGGCTCGCCCCGCTTCGCGCCCGTGGCATCCTCGTCGTCGCGAGCGGCAATGTCGTCCACAACCTGCGCGCGATGGACTGGTCACGACCCGAGGGAGGGACGGACTGGGCCCACCGCTTCGACGACGCGGCGCGTGAGCTCGTGACGACGGCACCCGGTGAGCTCGGTCGGCTGGCCGACCACCCCGACCTCCGGCTCGCGGCGCCGACCCCGGACCACCTCTACCCCCTCTGCTACCTCGCAGGCCTCGCCGCGGCGACAGGTGAGACGGCGGAGACCATCGTCGAGGGCTACGCGATGGGCTCGCTCTCGATGACAGCGTACGCGCTGCGTGCGCCGGATGCGCCGGATGCGCCGGATGCGCCGGATGCGCCGGATGCGCCGACGATTGCTACCGCCTGACGGCGAATGCCGGTTCGTCCCACTCCGCTAGGAAGGAGTAGCGGTCGCCTCGGACGAGGCTGTGGCGCCACTCGACAGCTCGACCTGCCGCGCGTGCGAGCCTCTCGATGCCAAACACCGCCTCGCGTCGCGGCAGCTCGAGGAGGCGGCGCTCGTCCGCCGAGGGATTGAGGGGACGTATCCGCTCCCATCCTCCCGTGACCCGCAAGCCGCACGCGGTGGCGAGCACGTCGTAGACAGAGCCTTCGGAGAGCTCGGCGTGAAGGAGCGGCTCCGCGAGATCCGCGGGCAGCCACGAGCGGTCGAGCGCGAGCGGCTCGTCCCCCGCGTGGCGCAGGCGCTCCAGGTACACGACGGACGAGTCGCGGGAGATCCCGAGGACCTCGGCGGCGTCGCCGGCCTGGACGGTCTCGAGGGCGCGGACATCGCTGCGCTCGTGGAGACCTTGCGAGCGCACCGTCCGCGCGAGGCTGTAGAGCGCGCGGAGGGGCTGCTCGAACTGCGGACGTGCGAGCGTCGTCCCTCGCCCGCGCTCGCGCACGAGGAGACCGTCTGCCTCGAGCCGCCGCAGCGCCTCCCGGACCGTGTGGCGGCTCACGCCGTAGTCACGGGTGAGCTCCTCCTCGGTCGGGAAGCCCGCGTCGATCTCGCCTGCGGCGACGCGCCTCCGCAGGTCTTCGAGCACCTGCGACCACAACGGCAACGGGCTCGAGCGGTCGGGCGAGCGCGCCGTCATCCGCCACCGACGAAGAACGAGCCGACGAGAACTGCGAGGACGAACAGCGTCACGATCGTCATCGGCGGGTCCTTCTCGTAGGCGAACGTGAGCACCGCGACCGCGACCCGCAGCACGGGCGTCGCGATGAGCACGAGGAGGCCGAGACCGATGAGACCACGACCGTCGCCGATCGCGAGCGCGTGCCCGAGCTGGCCGATCGTGTGAGGGAAGTGCGATCCGAGCTGGGTGAGCGGATGGTAGGAGCTCCCGGACAGCCGCAGGTAGCCGGGGTGGCGTGCGAAGGTGAGCCCGAGCCCGGCGAGGGCCAGCGCGACGGCGAGGCTCACCCCGACACGCAGCACGAGGCTGATAGCGAGCTCCGACTGGCGCACCTTCTCGTCGTCGACCACACGCTGGTGGCGCGGCGCACCTGGTGCGCGCACGGCGAACTCCGGGGGCCGCCCGGCCAGCGGGTCCGGCGTCATGTCCGGCATCTAGAGCACCCCCCGTTGCAACATCTCGATCGCGACCACCACGAGCACGCCCACGAAGATGATCCGCACGGCCGTGTTCGTGATCCGGCCGAGCAGGCGGGCACCGAACATCGCTCCACCGAGCACGCCGATCGCCACCGGCGCAGCGATGATCGGGTCGATCTGGCCGCGGGCGAAGTAGAAGCCCGCGCTCGCGGCGGCAGTCACGCCGATCATGAAGTTGCTCGTCGCTGTCGACACCTTCATCGGCAGGTGCATCGCGAGGTCCATCGCAGGCACCTTCAAGGCGCCCGAGCCGATCCCGAGGAGCGCGCTCACCATCCCGGCGACGTACATCATCGCGAGGCCGACCTTGGTCCCCGTCACCTTGTAGGTGATCTCCTGGTGCTCTGCCTCGTCGTAGTAGGAGCCGTGCAGGTCGAAGTAGTTCGCGATCCGGTCGCTCGACGTCGTGAGCACGGCGGTCGCATGGCGCTTGTGGTAGACGGCGAAGGCAGAGTAGGACAGCACGACGCCGAAGAGGACGAAGAGCGCGCGAGTCGGCACGACCGTCGTGAGGTAGGCACCGCTCACCGCGCCCGTCGTCGTCGCGATCTCGAGGAACATCCCGGCACGCAGGTTCGTCATCCGTTCCTTGACATAGGTCGCCGCCGCGCCGCTCGAGGTCGCGATGACGGAGACGATCGACGCTCCGATCGCGAGCCGGATGTCGATGTGGAACACGAGCGTAAGCACCGGTACGACCACGATGCCGCCACCGAGACCGACGAGTGATCCCAGCACGCCGGCGAACACCGATATGACGAGAAGCACCGCGACGAAGTCGATCGGGGTCACGCCGCATTGTACGTACATTCGGATGTTGTCGTCAACAGAAGCGTGGAGGATGGCATCGCGGCGGGCTCGGTGCGACGCGACAAGCTCGGTGCGGCTCGGTGCGGCTCGGTGCGGCCGGTCAGGCGTAGCGCGTGCGGCTCAGCGCGAACTCCCGGTTGCCCTGTCGCTCGCTCGCCGTGAGCCGGCCCCGGCACACCTCGGCGATCGTCGCGAGGATCCTCGCGCCGAGCTCGTCGAGCGACTCCGCACCCGTCAGCACGCCGCCTGCGTCGAGGTCGATGTCGCCGGCGAGCCGCTCGTAGAGATCGGTGCTCGTCGAGATCTTCAGGCAAGGTGCGATCGGGGAGCCAGTCGGCGTTCCGCGGCCGGTCGTGAAGGCGACGACCTGTGCTCCGCCGGCGACCATCCCGACCATCTGCTCGATGTCGTGCCCGGGGGTGTCCATCACGTAGAGGCCCGGCGTGCCCACCAGCTCGGCAAAGTCGACGACCCCGGTGACCGGAGCCCTCCCGCCCTTCTTGGCGGAGCCGAGCGCCTTCTCCTCGATCGTCGTCAGGCCACCCGCCTGGTTGCCCGGGGAGGGCTGCGCGCCTCGCACGTCGACCCCGAGACCGCGGATCGCCGACTCGAAGCCGAGGATGACGCCACGCACTCGTGCCGCGACCTCGGGCGAGATCGCCCGGCGGGCGAGCGCCTCCTCCGCGCCGATGAGCTCGGGCGTCTCTGCGAGTATCGAGGTCCCACCGCAGGAGAGGAGCAAGTCGCTCGCGACTCCGAGACCGGGATTGGCCGTGATCCCAGAGAGCGCATCGGAGCCACCGCACTCGAGCCCGAGGACGACGTCAGCGAGCTCGCCCGCCGAGCGGCCCTCGCCCGCGAGCTCCTTCGCGAGTCCCTCGGCGAGCGGCGTACTGGCTGCGATCGCGCCGAGCGTGCCCCGGTGCTCGGCGAGCGCGACGAACGCGGCACGCTGGCCCGCTGACCGCAGCGCATCGGCGAGCCACGCGTCGCCGGCCGAGACGCCGACGACGAGGACGGCCCCGACGTTCGGGTTCGTCGCGAAGCCGAGGAGCGTGCGCGAGATCCGTTCCTCCTCCGGCTCGGCGACGCCCTTTCCGTCGTGCGCGACCGCTACTGCGCCGGGCACCATCTCCGCTATCCGGGCGGCCGCGAGGCTCGCGCTCCCACGTGCCGGCAGGACGAGAAGGTGGTTGCGCACCCCGAGGCGGCCATCGCCCCGCCGGTAGCCGGTCACGGTCAGGTCGTCTCCGACGGGCGCGACCGCCGCCGGGCTGCCCGCCTCGGTCCCACTCGCGTCCGTTCTACTCACATCGGCCCCACTCGCGTCCGTTCCACTCACATCGATCGGGTGAGCCTGCGGAGCTCGAACTCGCGTGCCCCACGGCGCTCGGACGCACTCTGCTCGCCGCAGAACACCGAGCGGACTAGGTCGAGCACCTCGCCAGCGACGACGTCCGGCGAGGCGCCGCCGGACAGGTCGAAGTCGTCCGGCATCGCCGCGAGCTCGTCGTCGTCCGCGGCGACAGCGACGACGGGACAGACGGCGAAGCCCCGCGGGGCTTCTCCCGCCGGGCACCACGAGACGAGCACCTGGGCGCCTCGCGCGGCGAGCTCGGCGTGTGTGAGCGTCCCCGACCCCTCCTCCGGCTCGACGAGACGTCCGCCGATCCCGGCCGTGAGCCGGCGGAGCGCATGCGCGAACGGCGCCGCGGGATCGTCCAGGCCGACGACGAGCTCGGCGTCCGCGACATCGCTCCGCCGGTGCGCCGCCGCCTTGGCGAGGAGCATCGTCACCACCTCGCGCCCGCACTCGACAGTCGTCCTGCTCCCCCCTGAGCCCTGGACGGTGAGGAGCTCGACGCGCTGGCCCCGGGCACCGATCTCCGCCGCGAGGTCCGCGCCCTGGACCGTCTCGCAGCCGAGCCCGACGACGAGCACGCCGGCGACGTTGGGATGCGCGGCGACACCTGCGAACACCTCGGCGGCGTGCGCGGCGTCCGCACCTACCTGTCCGCAGCCGTGCGGATGTCCGATCGCGACAGCCTCGTGCCCCGCGATCTGCTCCGCGACGTGCGACGAGCAGACGACGGACGGGAGCACGAGGACGACGTTGCGCGCGCCTGTCGTGCCGTCTGGCCGGACGAAGCCCCGGAGGCTCACCGGTCGTCGCTCCGCTCTCCCCGGTCGTCGCCCACCAGTCCGTCGCCCACCGGTCCCTGGCTCGACTGTCTCTGGCTCGACTGTCCCTGGCTCGACGGTCCCTGGCTCCCCGGCAGGCGTGAGCTCACGACGTTGTGGACGTGGACGTGGTCGCCGCGTGCGATCGGCAGGGTCGCCCGCCCGACCACCTCGCCGTACTTCACCACCGGGTCGCCGGGTGCGATCGGCTCGACTGCGATCTTGTGACCGAACGGCACGGCGACGAGGACCTCGAGCATGCCGGCCCTGTCGGGGACGCGGTCGCCCCCGGCAAGGTCGCGAAGCGCCACGAGCACGTTGTCCTCGGCGGCGAGACGAAGTGCGGGGGGTCGTGTCGACTCGCCGCCTCCCGCCCCTGCCGACTCCGTCACCATGGACGGGAATCTAGCCGCACGAGCTGTTCAGGGGATTGATCGCACCGGGAGCGCCACAGGTAGGCCCACCCGGAGGTCGCGGCATTCGGGACGCGGCTCAGTCGAGGTGGCAGATCTCCGGCAACGGCACCATCGCCTCGTCCGGGGCTCCCCCCTCGAGGCCGTCGAAGTACCCGGCCATGGTGGACTGCCAACGGGCATTCACGTCGGTCGCCGCCATTGCCGCCAGCGCCTCGCCGAGCCCGTCGCACTCGAGGTAGCCGACGAGGAGGCCGTCGTCCGCGAGGAACAGCGAGTAGTTGTGCCAGCCGCTCGCGGCGAGCGCGTCGCGCATCTCGGGCCAGACGGCCCGATGCGCCTCCTTGTACTGCTCGATCCTGTCCGCCCGCACGCGCAACCGGAAGCAGACCCGTGCCATCTCGATCCCACCCGTCTCTCGTCAGCACGGCGACCACCGGCTGGTCTCCGTGCACGCCGCCGCGATCCTTGCCCGCTCCGGGTCGACACGGCAAGCCCGCGGCGCTCGCTGGGCAGACCCGGACGCGCCTGCCCGGCCTCGCTCCCGGGACTTGACCATTATGAGAGTCAGGTCCCGCTGTAGCCCAAGCGGGACGGTGCGTCCGGCAAGCGCTTGCCAGCCTCGCCCGCGGCACGCGAAGCTGGGCATCGGCCGACCGATCGGCTGGACGAGGACAGGACGGCAACGTGGCGACGCAGCGGGTCGGGATCATCATGAACGGAGTCACCGGCCGGATGGGGCGGATCCAGCACCTCGCACGCTCGATCGCCGCGATCCGCGCCGACGGCGGCCTCGACGTCGGCGGGGTGACGGTCTGGCCCGATCCGGTGCTCGTCGGACGCGACCTCGGGCGGCTCCGCCAGCTCGGCGAGGCCCACGGCATCGAGCGGGTGAGCACGGACCTCGAGGCATGCCTCGCGGATGCAGCGGACACGGTCTACTTCGACGCGCAGACGACGGCTCGCCGCGAGGAGGCACTCGCGCTCGCGATCGCCGCGGGCAAGGACGTCTACTGCGAGAAGCCCTCTGCGACGACGAGCGGCGCTGGCTACCGCCTCGCCGAGATGGCCGAGCACGCCGGTGTCCGCAACGGCGCCGTCCAGGACAAGCTCTTCCTCCCCGGGCTGTTGAAGCTCGCGGACGTGACCGCGTCCGGCGCGCTCGGCCGGCTGCTCGCGGTACGCATCGAATTCGGCTACTGGGTGTTCCCCGACGCGCTCGGCGCCACGCAGCGGCCGTCGTGGAACTACCGGGCGGCCGACGGGGGGGGCATCGTCCTCGACATGTTCTGCCACTTCCGCTACCTGCTGGAACGCCTCTTCGCTCCGGTCGAGGCGGTGCTCTGCGAGATGGCGACACACCAGCCGTCGCGCGTCGACGAGGTTGGCCGGACCTACGACGCCACCGCAGAGGACGCCGCCTATGCGGTCTTCCGGCTCGCGGG
>DAHXNN010000058.1 GCA_027365385.1 Acidimicrobiaceae bacterium
GCGGCGCCCGCAAACGCAAGCGGCGACGCGATACCTGCGCTAAGTGCGAGTGCCGCGGCAAGGCGGCGGACGGTCCGGATCTTCATTCTGCTCTCCTTTTGCTCATACCGGGAGCGCTTGTCGACCCCGGAGACTCGTACAGCGGGCGGCACTGCAACCCTGCACGGTGCCGCCGCACTTAAGAACCTAAGAAGCTCGATGCCGAGCTGTTGTTGGAGGTGCGCTGAACAGCCCAGATGGCGCGTCGCTATGAAGCGACCGCTGGGTCCGCTGGATCCGCGACGACAGCACCACCCACCCCGAGCTCTGCGCTCGCGACTCCTCCCGCCCCGAGCTCTGCGGCACCCTTGATCTCCGCGAGCGCGAGCTGTGCGTCATAGCGGAAGTCGGGCGTCGAGTTGTTGACGTCGGGGAGCAGCTGGCCGAGCTGGACGGTCGCCATCGCTCCCGCCATGATCTCGTTGGCCCGCCGGCGGGCATCTTCGAGCTTGGAGTACGGCGACTCGCCACCCGAGCTCGGAGAGCCGTAGCGGCTCTCCGTCGCTGCCCGAGAGGCGACCGCAGCGTGCCAGCGGCTCTGCTCGATTGTTGCGAGCATGGAGATGACCTGGGCCTGGTTGTCGAGCTCGACGAGTGCGCTCTCGAGTTGGCTGTTCATCTCGCGCATCTGCTCGAGATGTGTCGCGACCGTCTCGGACTCGTAGTCCTTCAGCATCGCCCGCTGCATCGTGAGCGAAGCGCCGCGCTCGTCGCCCGTCGCGAGCTGACCCGTCGCCCGCCTGCGGTAGAGCGCGGCGTCAGAGCGTGCCTGCTCGACTTGGCTCCGGGCTGCGATCTCCGCGGTCTTCGAGCGGTGGAGCTGCTGGTAGACCTCGCGGCGGGCGTCGCCGATCTCGAGGACCGCCTGGCGCACGAGCACCTCGGGATTCTCGAAGTGCGACACCGCCTGGTTCGCCCGGACCCGAAGGATCGACCGGACTCGTTGTGTGACTCCCACTGTGCTCCCCTTTCCTCTCTCAGGTAATCGGTCGCTCACGCGCACCGAGCGTGTCGAGCAGTGATGGAGCCCGAGGCGGCTCACCATCCCCGGCGTCGAGGGCGAGGTAGGAGTCGTCGATCCCAGGTGGTGCGACGCCACCCGGCAGCCAGATCACCGGCTCGCCTGCGTCGTCGACGACCGAGCACGAAAGCACCGCACCCATGCCGACAAGACCCCCACCGATGACAACAGAGATGGACGTGGCGTCGGCGAAGACCTCGATGGTGTGACCACCGCCGAGCACACCACCGCCGACGCGCCGCGCACCGCCGAGCTCGCCCTCTTCTGCGTCGTCGACAGCGCTACCAGCGCTTCCAGGCGGTGCTGGCACGAGGCGCCAGCACGACGGGGGGCGCACGACAAGGACGCGTCGCGTCGACGCGTCGCCCGCGACGCAGAGCTCCCCCAGCTCTCCGAGCGGCAGGACCGATTCGACGACGAGCGGCCCAGAGCTGGCGGTCTCGAGGACGTCCCCGACCCCGATCGAGCGCGTCGGGCCGACGCGGGGAGCTGGCGGCGCGTCGTCCCGGTCGACACCGAGCAGATGGCGAAGTCCCACGACCCCTACCTTCGCCGGGTGAGCTCGCCGAGCTCGCCGAGCTCGCCGACACCGTCTGTAGCGCCGGTGGCGACTCCGTCTGCGACTCCGTCTGCGACTCCGTCGGGGAACAGCTGACGATCACCCGCCCCACGAAGGTCGAGCAGCACGCTCTTCTGCTCGGTCATCGCATCGACGTGAAGGAACTCTGCATCCCTTACATAGAGCACCTGTGCTGCCGAGATCGCCGCGTAGAGCTGCGCTGGGGCGACCCTGCGCCCGAGGCTGAGCGCTTCTGTCCGCACGCCGGGCAGGTGCGAGATCGGGATCCGGTCCCCGCCGACGAGGTAGCTCGATGGGAAGTCGCCCGCCTCGAGACCGTCGAGATCGAGACGCACGGTGCGGGCGCGCGCATCGGTCGTGACGACGGTGCCGAGCGCTCCAGGGCCGATGTCTCGGACCCACCGGTCGATCATGGCCCGCTTGCCGTCGTGTCGCGACAGCGACTTCGGCCCGCCGGACCAGATCGTCGGCGATCCGGCGGGCGCGCGCCCGTAGCGGACCTCGACGCAGCGCTCGATCGTCTCGCCGCAGCGAAGCCCCCACGCGGCACCGGAGCCGTCGAGCCCGACGAAGGGGATGGACTCCGTCGCGATGAGCTCGCGCACGAGGTTGCCACCGTGGCCTGGTGCCCACGAGAACCGGTCCCCCGCGACGACGAGCCGTGCCCCGCTCGTGACACCGAGCAGGCGGCGCGCCATCTCGTCGTAGTCGAGCCGGTGCGCATCGACAAGCACCACGACGTCCGGCTCGTCGACGACGCGACCGGGCTCCCAGCCACGAAGGAGATGGCCGCGCCTGTCCGGGTAGAGCACAGAGACACCCCAGCCGGCTGCTTTCGCGTGGCCGAGCAGGCTCGCAAGCCAGGCTCCCGAGGTCCCTGCCGGCGTCTCGACGAGGCTCACCGGGCTGTCGAGGACGTTCGTGACGACCTTGCGCTCGCGGTGCGCGGCGATCTCCGGGCGCCCGCCCCGGCCGGGCCGGACCGACTCGACGAGGCGTGCGATCTCGGACTCGACGACGCGAAGAGCGCCGTCGTCACGAGCGCTCACGACCGCTCGCCCCTGCCCCCGCCGCACGAGCACCTCCGCTGCGACCGCGTCGCCGACGAGCCCGTCGCTCTCCTCGCCGAACAGCGCCCTCGCGTAGTCCGACGCGAGGCGTGGCGTCGCCCCCCGCCAACCAGAACGCGCCCGTTCGAGGCTGAGTCCCGCACCGAGCAGGCGCGCCCGGTCCCCGGTGGTCGTCGCGAGCCCGACGACCTCTGCCGCGGACACGACGCCGTCGGCGACGATGCTCGCGATATCCTCCGTCGCGATCACCGGCCCCGCCGGGCCGTAGCGGTAGGTGCAGGTCCCGACGAGCCACTCGTAGCCCGCCTCGCCGAGATCTCCCGCACAGACGAGCGCGATACGCGCGTCCTCGAGCTCGGCGTGGACAGGGCCGAGCTCGGACCCGAGCGCACGGATGGACGAGAGCCTCTCCGGCGACTCGAGGAGCACGGCCGGGAGCTCGACACCGAAGCTCGTCACGAGCTGGTAGCCGGCGCCGTCGAGCGTGGCGACGCCACCACCGCGCAGGTAGGACACGACGCCAGCGAGCCGGCACCACGCAGCAGGCGGCGGCTCGGCGCTCACGATCCTGAGCTCCCCTCGCCCGTCGCCGCTCCCGTCCCGGCCGCGAGCCCCGCGTGCCGGCTCGGCCTCGAGCTCGCCGACGAAGGGCATCCCGATGACGATCGTGTCGACGTCGCCCTTGCACGTGAGCTCGACACCGTCGAGCGTCACGACAGCGATCGCATAGCGACCGTCTCGGAACTTGAGCCCTTTGACCGTGCCGTTCACGTCCACGCACGAGCTATCGGCTGCTCGCACGATCCGCCGGTGCGCCGATCCGCCGGTGCGCGCGAGCAGCCGATACGAGGGTCATGGACACACGATCCGACGCTCGATCCGACCGAGAGCCTGGTCGCACCGATCTGCAGCACAGCTTCGACGCCGACTCGCTCGCGGCCCTGCCGCTCGAACGGGGCCGCGGCTACCGCCAGGACCAGGTCGAGCAGTTCCGGGACGCGGCGCTTGCGACGGTGCGCGAGCTCGAGGTGCGACTCGAAGAGGCTGTCGCTGCCTACGAGGCCGA
>DAHXNN010000006.1 GCA_027365385.1 Acidimicrobiaceae bacterium
TCGACAGCAGGGCCTCGCAGCCGAACCCCGCGAGCACCGCGAGACCGAAGTCGAGCAGCGTCGTCGCGAGCAGGATCCGGAACACGCGTAGGTAGACGATGTGCGACATGAGCACGACGACCGGGTGGGCGAAGAGGAGCACGAGGAGCAAGGCGGTGAGCACGCCGAAAGCGAGGACCTCGACCCGCTCGCGCCAGTGCCAGATCCCGACGAGCGCAAGTGCGATGCCGACGACACCGACGTAGATCATGGACACGTAGAGGTTGTCCGGGCCGATCAGCTGCCCGAGCGCCGCCGGCGAGCCGTTGTAGCTGCCGAACAGCAGATGCGTGAGGTCGTACAGCGGGAGGCCCATGACAGGAGGGGCGGTCGCACGCGCGCTGCGGAGTGCGAGCTGCATGCCGGGAAGGTAGACCGGAGAGGCGAGACCGACGGCAGCGAGCACGGCGATCCCGTGGTCGACGAGCGGGCGCGCGATCGCCCCCTGGCTCCTGTGGTGCCCGGCCGTCGCCATCACGACCGCGAGAACTGCGAGGCACGAGAGGGCGAGAAGGGCTATCTGTGGCTCGCCGGAGTAGAGGAGCAGCGCGAGCGCCACGGCGAGAAGGGAGACGTCGCGGGCCCGGTGCTCGCCTCGACGCACGAGCACCGACGCGGCGAGCACCCATCCCATGAAGCCGAGGCAGCCTGCCTCGTAGGAGCCGAGCCAGATCGTTAGCCCGCCGCTCAGCTCGTAGATCGTCGCGCAGGTGAGGGCGGAGAGGACTCGCAGGCGCATCACGCGGCACGCGACGTAGGCGCCGCTCCCCGCGACGAGCAGGCGGACGACGACCGTCGCCGTGTGCGCGAGACGGAGCGGCAACGCGTAGCCGACGGCGACGGACAGGCTGAAGGGAGCCGACTGGAAGTTGAACGCGAGCGGGAGGCCGAGCAGGCTGAAGGGGTTCCACAGTGGTAGGTGCCCGGCATGGACCTGCCGCCATGCGAGGACCTGCCAGGGGATGAACTCCTCGATCTCGTCCGAGCCCACGGGGTTGTGCACGATCGCATGAGGTGTGGCCGTGAGCCCGACCTGGCCGAGGATGTCATACGGGCCGAGGAACCGTCCATGGGCGAGCGCTGGTGCGAGGTACGCGAAGGCGACGACGCCGAGCCAGGCGTACGGAGCACACGCGCGAGCCAGCCGGCGCCATCGTGCAGGACCCGTCATTGCCGGAGCACCATTGCTGAGGCGCGGGCGGCGCGTCAACAGCGCCCAGGGCCTCCGGCTGGAAACCCTCGCTGTGCTGCCGTTAGTGCTGCGAGCGGCGACCCTCGCTGCTGGAGCGCGAGGAGGTCCGTCGTGGAGCCAGCGTCGGTGGAGCTTGGTGAGCTCGCGCTGCTCGAGCACGCCGGGGGCAACGGCAACGGCAACGGCTCGCGGGCGTCGGTGTCGCCTGAGCCGGCGGCGGTCGGCCGACCCGACGAGGCAACGGGCTCGCTCGAGCTGTTCAGGGCGTCGTTCCCGGCGATCGCCGACTACGCGTTCTTGTCGGACTGCGAGAACAACTGCCTGGTCGCTCCGAGCGGGGCTGTCGAATGGCTCTGCCTGCCCTACCCGCACGACCCGAGCGTGTTCGGGACGTTGCTCGACCGGTCCGCGGGCTCGTTCCGGCTCGGACCGGAGGATCTCGCGGTCCCCGCGAGCCGTCGCTACCTCCCCGGCACCACGGTGCTCGAGACAACCTGGCAGACAGCGACGGGCTGGCTCGTCGTGACGGACTTCCTCGCGGTCGGCCCGTGGCATCGCAACGAGGACCGTTCCCTCCTCCACCGCCGGACACCTGGTGACTTCGACGCGCGCCACGTGCTTGTACGCATCGCGACGTGCATACACGGCGTCGTCGACCTCACGCTCAGGTGCGCGCCGTCGTTCGACTACGGGCGCCAGGACGCCCGCTGGGAGTACGCCGGCGCCGGCTACGACCGGGTCGTCACGACGACTCCGGGAGCCGTCGAGCTTGCCCTCGCGGGGAGCCTCCGACTCGGGATAGAGGGTCGCAACGTGCTCGCCCGTCACCGTCTCGGCACCGGGGAGTCGGCGTTCGTCTCGCTCGGGTGGTCCGACAGGACGCTTCCGAGCGAGCTCGGGGAGGTCCAGCTCTGGTGCAGCGAGACCGAAGGATTCTGGAGAGCGTGGCTCGACCGCGGCCAGATCCCCGACGAGCCCGGGCGCGACGCGCTCGAGCGGAGCGCGCTCGCCCTGAAGGGTCTTACCTACGCACCGACTGGGGCGCTGCTCGCAGCACCGACGACATCGCTCCCCGAACAGCCAGGGGGCCAGCGGAACTGGGACTACCGCTTCGCATGGGTGCGCGACTCCGCGTTCGCCATGTGGGGGCTGCACGCTCTCGGCTTCGACGCGGAGGCCGAGGACTTCCTCGCGTTCCTTGGCGACATGCTCGAGCGGGATACGCCCCTCGATGGCACCGTGACGGGCGACGAGCAGGGGAGCCTCGCGATCCTCTACGCGGTCAACGGCGCGCATCAGCTCACGGAGAGCTCGCTCGACCACCTCTCGGGCTACGAGGGGTCGGTGCCGGTACGTATCGGCAACGACGCCTACGGCCAGGATCAGCACGACATATTCGGGACGGTGGTCGACTGCGTCTACCAGCACGCGCGCAATCGCGACGCGCTCTCGGAGCGTACGTGGCGCATCGTCGTCCTCGCGGTCGAGTCGGCACTGCGCACATGGCGCGAGCCAGACCGTGGTATATGGGAGGTGCGCGGCGAGCCCCGTCACTTCACCTTGTCGAAGGTCATGTGCTGGGTGGCCGCCGACCGCGGCGCCCACCTCGCAGCGCTCCACGGCGACGAGTCGCGAGCGCAGCGTTGGCGCGCCGCCGCCCAAGAGATCCACGCCGACGTCTGCGCACATGGTCTCGACGCCAAGGGCCGCTTCACCCAGCATTACGGCTCCGACGAGCTGGACGCGTCGCTCCTGCTCCTTCCTCTGGTCCGCTTCCTGCCGCCGGACGACCCGCGCCTGCGGGCGACGGTGCTCGGCGTCGCGGAAGAGCTCACCGTCGACGAGATGGTGCTGCGCTACCGGACCGAGGCGACCGACGACGGGCTCGACCAGCCGGAGGGAAGCTTCACGACCTGTTCGTTCTGGCTCGTCTCCGCGCTCGCGGAGATCGGCGAGACCGCTCGGGCACGTGGCTTGTGCGACAGGCTCCTCGCTGCCGCGAGCCCGCTCGGTCTCTACGCCGAAGAGCTCGACCCGCGGACGGGCCGCCACCTGGGCAATTTCCCGCAGGCACTCACACATCTCGCGCTCATCAATGCCGTCCTCCATGTGGTGAGCGCGGAGCGCGCGTCAGGCGGGGGCGGGCTCGACCGGTCCTGATCACAGGAGGCCTGCGGGTACCGGCACTTTCGCTCGCGGGGGCCACTCGCTACGGTTCTCAGGATGTCCGGGACCACGTTGCATGTCGGTGCCTGTCGTGCGGGGTCGAGCGCCGCTCCGGAGGCCAGCCGACGCCACCGCGGGACGGTTGGCGTGGCCGTGGCAGCAGGGGTGTTCGGATTCGCAGCTCTCGTGGTGCTTCTCTACGTGCTGTCGGCCCATGTGGTCCCGGGCAACTCCGACGGCGCGACCGTCGTCCTCGAGGGCCAGTCGCTCGGGGCGGGCGACGTGACGCTGCACCACTGGTTCCTCTCGCTCGACTCGTTCTGGGGGGTCGACGCGTTGTTCTACGCCGTCGCGGTCCTCCTCGTCGGCGTCCGTCCAGAGCTGCTCAACCTCGTTCCGGCTGTCATTGCCGCGCTCGCCGTCGTCGTCGGGGCGGCGATGGCGCGAGACGGCCGCCGGGGTGTCGCCGGGCTCGCAGGGGCCACGACGGTCGTGGCGCTCATCGCACTGCCGACATACGCGCTTGCGGGTTTCTGGTTGCAGGGGCCGTTGCACATCGGCACCGCACTGTGGTGCCTGCTCGCGTTCGCTGCGCTCGCGAGGACGAGGTCGCGCGGGGCGTGGGTCGTCGCGGTCGTGCTTTTCACCGCCGGAAACATCGGCGACCTGCAGACGCTCGCCTTCGGCGTCGTACCTGCCGCGCTAGCCGGAGTGGTCGCGGCAGCCCGCCGCCGGGAGCTGCGTGCCGGAGCCGCCTTCGTGGCTGCGGCGGGCGCGAGCGTGGTGCTCGCGCTCGTCGTGCGGGAGACGGCGAAGCTCGTCGGGACCTTCGTCGTGAACAAGTCGAACCCGATCGCGTCGCACCACCAGATGCTCGCGAACCTCGGCCTCGCAGCGACCTACGGAGCCAAGCTCCTCGGATTGGGTAGCAGCGGGTTCGGCACCGGATCCGTCCCCGGGGCCCTTCTCGGCGTCCACGTCGTCGGCCTCGCCCTCGTCGTCGCCGGTGTCCTCGTGGCCTCCGTCGACCTCGTGCGCGGGGTGCTGGTGGGGCACCCGAGCCGTGGACTAGTGCCGGACGGGTCCGAGCCGTGGCGGCTCGACGACCTCCTCGTGCTCGCCTTCTTCGGCTCGGTCGCGGTCTTCGTCATCCTCACGCCAGTCGCGTCACCTCCCTACGCGCGCTACCTCACGCCAGCCGTCGCGTTCGGGGCGATCCTCGCCGGCCGGCTCGTCGCGCGGCTCGTCGCGCGTTTCTCTCGTACGTGGCTCGTAGCGTTGGCGGCCTCGGCGGGTGCGGCCGTCCTCGCCTGCTTCGCGGCAGGTGCCGGCTTCACTCTCGCGGGGCCGTCCACGCCGCAGCCGGCACGCGCGCTCGGAACCTGGCTTGCATCCCACGACCTGCACTCCGGGATCGGTGGCTACTGGAGCGCCTCGATCGTGACCGTCGAGACGAGGGGTGTCGTCCGCGTGCGTCCGGTCACGGCGCTCCCAGGCGGCCGGGTCGTCGCCTATACGCGCAACTCGGAGAGCACGTGGTACGACGGGCACTCCTTCGACTTCCTCGTCTTCAACCCCGCTCTCGACTTCGGCGACGTGGACCTGAAGACAGCGACGGCGACCTTTGGCCGTCCGACGTCGGTCACACCTGTCAACGGTTACCTCGTCCTGTCGTGGAGCCACCCAGTCACGTTGCCCCACGTGGGGCCGTGAGTGTCCCGTGCCCCTGCTCGTGGCCGGTTCGGTGGGTCGTGGTCAGCCGGCGAGGAACTGACGAACGGCGTCGGCGATGCCCGAGGCGATCGCGTGCTGGCCGACGGAGCTAGCCGCGATCGATCCCTCGAACGGGTCGGTGATGAACAGCGGCTCGATGAGCGCGCCCGGCATCGTGCTCGGCGTCGAGAAGTAGCCGCGCATTGCGGGGCCGAGGATGAGCAGGTGACCGTAGACGCCGCCCTGACGGGACAGGGGCGGTCCCCCGAGGCTCACGTCCGATTCGACTCCGTCGTCGGGGATCTGCCAGCCGTGCGCGTTCATCTCCGCGAGGACGTCGCGTTGGACGAGCGTCGCGAGTGCCAGGCTCCGGCGCCAGAACGGTCGGGCGCGGTCGTAGGCGGTGACGCTCCCGGCGTCTTGTGGCGAGCCGCCCGCGTCGAAGTAGATCCCGACGAGAGCGTCCGCGTGGGCGATGTTCGCGCAGTAGTCGCGTGACTCGATCTCCCGGAGCTCGCCGGCGACGGTGAACACGCCTCCGGAGACATCGCCCGCGAGCGGCCGTGTCACGGCGGTCTGGCGCGTGCGAGAGACGACGACGCGGTAGCCCTCCGTTCGCAGCAGCGCCATCGCGTCGAGCTCCACCGGGAGGGTCTCGGACGCCTCGTGGATCGTTCGACCGCTCGTCGTGGTGCCGACGGCGCCGGGATCGCGCCCGCCGTGCCCGGCGTCGAGGAAGACCGTCTCGTGGCGGTCGCCCGCGGTGGGACTGAACGCGACGCACGAGCCGTCGGTGAACAGCGCCGGGTCGAGCGCGGTGCCGTCCGGGCTCGCGTCGAGATTGTCGGGCTGCGTCGCCCTGTCGGGCTGGGCGGCTGTCCCGGGCTGTACGGGGTCCGAGCTCGCGTGGGTACGTGACTCGCCCCCGCTCCCTCCGGTCAGGTGGACGGCTGCGAGGATCGCTGCCGCGCCGAGAAGAGCGGCCGCTCCTGCGACGCGAACCGCGCGCCGACGTCGTCGCCGCCGACGTTCCCGACGTCGGGCTTGTCGCTCTCTCCTCGTGCCGTCGACGTGCACTCCCTGTCGCCCTCTCCCTGTCGACCCCTCCCTCGGACCGGCGGCAGGGCTCGCCGGTCCGAGCGTCCGACGTCGTCACAGCGCCGCGCCGCGCCGCGAGTGGCGCGTGGGCCCTCGACTGTCGCGCACAGTAGCGGTGCTGCCCGCCCTCGTGGAGTCACCGGTCGACGCGGCGGGCGCGGCGAGGTAGCGCTCAAGGTCTGCGTCCGAGCTGTCGATGTG
>DAHXNN010000015.1 GCA_027365385.1 Acidimicrobiaceae bacterium
GAGCAGTGCCGCGTCGCGCACCGCCGGCCCGGAGAGCTCGACATCCGCGTCCGTCGTGTACGACGAGGCAGCGCCGAGGTTCACCCCGCCGACGAGCACCCGGGCGTCGTCGACGACGAGCAGCTTCACGTGGTCGATCCCACCTCGGACCGCGAGCTTGCGCACCATCACCCCGGACCGCGCGAGCTCGGCATCGCTCGCCTGGCTCTGGTATTCGGTCGGGTCGCTGACGACCCGCACCGTGACGCCACGGCGTCTCGCCGACTCGAGAGCGGACACGATCGCAGGATTGCCGAGCTCGTACATCTCGAGCTCGATGCTGTGGCGGGCCTCGGCGATGAGCCCGAGAGTCGTGATCGCGACGAGCGGCGCCGACACGACCGTCGCGGTCAGCTCGGGGGTCGCAGCGCTGCGGGCGCGCTGGGCAGCTGGGCTCGCGAAGGCTGCTCCGGACGGGCCGGCGACGAGCGCTACGGCGGCGAAGGCGACGGCGGCGATCCGGTGTCTGGTCATACGACCAAGCCTCCCAGAGCGCGTCGCTCCGGTCGCGCCATATCTGGACGTCCGGGTCCCTGCCTGCCGAGGTCATGGCAGCGCGCATGTGGCGCCGGTCGGGTCGCCGACATCCCTCGATGGTCCGACCGCTACAGTCAATCGCCGATGAGCACCGCGAGACCCGAGGTGCAGACCTCGGCCGACACGCCTCGAGCAGTGCCGCCGCGCACCGGTGGGCGCGGGCCGGGGCGCGGGCCGGGGCCGTGGCTCTTCGCGCTCCTCGGCGTCCTCCTCGTCGTCGTGGTGGGCTTCGTGATCGTCGCCGTGCGCTACCACGACAGCCATAGCTCGATCGCCGACGTCCGAGCGACCGGGGTTCCTCCGGACATCTCGACGAGCCTCGCCAACTTGATGGCGCTCGCCCCGGTGCCGTCACGTCCGGCGCCGGCCTTCACCCTCACCGACCAGCACGGCCGGACGCTCTCGCTGTCGAGCTTCCGGGGGCATCCGATCGTGCTCGAGTTCATGGACCCGCGCTGCACCGACATCTGCCCGCTCGTCTCGCAGGAGTTCGTCGATGCCCATCGCGATCTCGGGAAGGCCGGCCGTGGAGTCGTGTTCCTCGCGATCAACGTCAACGCCTACCACCGCCGCGTCTCCGACGTTGCCGCGTTCACCTCCGAGCACAACCTCGACTCCATCCCGACCTGGCACTTCTTCACGGGCCCGCTCGCCGCGCTCCGCTCGGCCTGGGCACGCTATGGGATCGCCGTCCAGTCCCGGGGACCCAACGCAGACGTGATCCACTCCTCGATCGTCTTCTTCATCGACAGGAGCGGCCATGAGCGCTTCATCGCCACGCCGATGGACTACCACACCAAGGCCGGCACCGCATATATCCCGGGGAACCAGCTCGCCTCGTGGGGGAAGGGGATCGCCCTGGTAGCACGCGACCTCGGCGCCTGACCCGACGCGCTCCAAGACCAGGTGTGATCTCTCGGGCGCATCCTCGTGGTCGGCGTGGGACCGTGGCGATCTCCCTACGATGCGAGCTGGAGTCGTGACTGCCATGGTCGCCGGTCCGGATCCCGGCCCTGAGCCGGGGTCGACGGGACGTGCGGGCGGTGCAGGCGGTCCTGGCTCGCTTCGCACCCTCGGAGGTGTCGGCAGGTGACGGACGAGACGGTCGGCGACACGACGGGAACCGTGCTCGGGACGAGGCGCGCGCCGAGAGCCAGGGCATCCGGGGGTTCCGCCTCGTGGAAGAGTGCCCTCGGCTCCGCCCGCGTGCACGTGAAGCAGGACCGCATCACGGTCGCAGCAGGGAGCTTCGCGTACAGGTGGTTCTTGTCGCTCTTTCCCGTCCTCATCGCACTTCTCGGAGTCTCCTCGATCGTCGACATCCCGCGAGGCACGATGACGCGCCTCGTCGACGGCTTCACGCGGGCTCTTCCTGCCGGCGCCGCCAGCGTGCTCACCGCGGCGATCCGCAGCGGCGCAGGCCACTCGCGAGGGGCGATCACGACGATCGCTGTTGCCGGGATCGTCGCCCTCTGGAGCGCGACGTCGGGGATGGTGATCGTCGAGGAGGGTCTCGACATGGCCTACGAGCTGCCCCAGGATCGTTCGTTCCTTGCGAAGCGCCTCCGCGCCATCCCGCTCCTCGCGGCTGCCGTCGTCCTCGGAGGAGGGGCGTCGGCGCTCGTCGTCTTCGGACCTGCGATCGGGGGAACCTTGAGGAGCGCCGGCCCCCTGACCGGGACGGCCCTCGTGGTCGCATGGTCGGTGGTGCGTTGGGCAGCTGCCCTCGTGCTCGTCGGGGTCCTGCTCTCGATCCTCTATTGCTGGGCCCCCAACCGCCCGAGACCGCACTGGCGCTGGCTGAGCCCCGGTGCGCTCGTCGCGACGGTGCTCTGGGCAGTAGCGTCCGTCGGGCTCTCGTACTACACCTCGGTCTCCGGGTCGTACAGCAAGACCTACGGTGCCCTCGCCGGAGTCGCCATCTTGATCTTCTGGCTCTACCTGACCGGAATGATCGTCCTGCTCGGCGGGGAGGTGAACGCCGCGTTCGAGCGCGAGCGGGCTGCTGTCGGCGCACGCAGGTGAGCCGGCCATCGGGCCCGGAGCCACTGCGCTGACACTGCGAGGCCGGCACGACGACTCCAGGGCGGATCCGACCATGACCACCCGTGACACCGCTCCGCGGACCGCGAAAGGTCACCGGGCGTGTGCACGATGGCATCTCCGACGGCGGGATCGATCCGGATGCAGATGCGGGCGACCCTTTCAGCTCCAGAGCGTGCAGATCGGCAGTGCGACGATCCGCTCGCCGATGCCATACGGTCGCGGGCCCGTATGCAGGACGGCCCCCGCTATGAAGCGCTCACCGATCCGGTCTCGCAACCACGCTAGATGGCGGGAATCTCCGCTGTCGGGCGCAGCGGTCGCCGTGATCTCGAGGGCGATCACGCCTCCTCCTGCGAGCTCGGCGACGAGGTCGATCTCGTGACGACCGTCCCGCTCGCGGGCGTGATAGAGCCGAGGGCGTAGCGGACTGGTCTCTGCCTCGGACCGGATCTGAGCGACGACCAACGTATCGATCATGCGGCCGAGCGGCCCCAAGCCCTCCACGCAAGCCGCGGCGTCACACGTGGCGAGCTGCTCCACGTAGATATCCACGTAGGTATCGAGCTATGCCTCGCGAGCGACACCGGTCAAGCGCAGGGTCGGCTCAGGGCAGCCGCCGCGAAGAGCATATCGATGTGTCAGGCAGGATAGATATCGAGTGTGCAAGTACATCTTCCTAGCTACTTGACACAGATCAAACCTCCATCTACTGTTGTAGGTACTCTCCGGATGGAGAGCGGATCGCGAAAAGCAGATCCTGGAGAGCAGACCAGAGCGTCTGCCCCGGAAGGAGGAAGCGACCGATGTTGATGCGTACCGACCCGTTCCGATCCCTCGACCGGTTGGCCGAAGAGGTCTTTGGCACCCCCACTCGTCCCGCGGCCATGCCGATCGACGCCTACCGCAAGGGGGACACCTTCACCGTCCAGTTCGACCTGCCT
>DAHXNN010000018.1 GCA_027365385.1 Acidimicrobiaceae bacterium
TCGTCACGCAGAGAAGTCAAGCAGGACGCTGTGACAACCCAACTGCTGACCGGAGAGGCCGAGGTGCGCCTCGAGACGGCACAAGCCGGTGGCACGGCAGCGGGGGCACGGGCGGCGTGGGCACGGGCGGCGTGGGCACGGGGGCACGGGCGGCACGGGCTGCGTGGGCGGCACCCGTTACGACGATATTTGGGGCGTGATCTCGGTGCTAGCTATCGGCAGTTCAGACCGTCGAACAGGGCGTCGTGTGGGCGCTTGGCGAGTGCACGTGGCGAGTGCTCGGCGGCGACAAGCGGCCATCCCTACTGTGTAACCGATGCGTTCGAGCGAGATCGATCCGCGGTGAAGTCTCCACCTGCGCCGTTGGCCTTTCTGGCCGGCATGGCATCCCTGCTGTCGGCCTGCTCGCACGCGGGACCGAGGACAGGCGCTGGTCGTCCGTCCCCGTCCCCTTCGGTCTCGTCTGGGCGCTCGGCCACGTCACCGAGAGTGACTCCCGCAGAAACGGCGCTGGGAAGCCCCAGCCCCAGCCCCAGCCCCAGCCCCAGCACCGGGATTCCCGTCGGCGGAGCGGGTGGTGAGCCTGTCGTCACCGCTCGCCCATTGCCCGAGCCGGCTCCCCTTGCGGCGTTCTCGCCTCCTGCTCTGCCCGGCGAAGGTAGTTGGCACCCCGCGGGCCGTCTCGTCGACGGGATGTCGGCGCTCTACGAGACGACGCTGCGTCCACCAGGCTCGTCAGAGCTGGCAGGTGTGGCCTGGTTGGACACACACTTGCTCGCCGCACGCCTGTACCCGGGAAATATCAGTCCGGGCGGTGGGCCGTGGCTCTACCGGGCGCCGATCCAACCGAGTGCGGCGTCAAGCCTCGTCGCGGCCTTCAATGGGGGATTCAAGATGCTCGAAGCCGGAGGCGGCTTCTACGCGCAGGGCAAGGTCGTCGTCCCCCTGCGGACCGGCTCGGCATCGCTCGTCATATACTCGAACGGCTCGGTGAACGTCGGCTCGTGGGGAACAGACGTCACGATGGCGCGCGACGTCGTGGACGTCCGCCAGAATCTCGTCCCACTCGTCGCAGGTGGTGTACCAACGAGAGAGGCCTCGACCGCGTACTGGCCGGCATGGGGATCGACGATCGGCAACGCGGCGAGTCAGTGGCGCTCCGGTCTCGGGATCACGGCAGACGGAGCGCTCGTCTACTCCACGGGGCCGAGTCTCGACCCCCTGCAACTTGCGCAGCTGCTCGTGCGTGCCGGTGCCGTACGGGGGATGCAGCTCGACATCAACCCAGACTGGACAGTCTTCGCAAGCTTCGATCCGGCAGCTGGATCGCTCGCCTCGCCAGCCAATGGCTCGAAGCTTCTATCTACCACCGTGCAAGGACCGTGGACGTTCTTCGAGTCCTGGTGGGCGCGTGATTTCGTGACGATGTCGGCCCGTTCTGGTCCCGTGCCTTGAGATCGTGCCGGGCGGCTCGGCGTGCGAGGTCGGCGAAGAAGCCTGCATTGCGGGGGATCTTGGTGGCGGAATCCAGGTACGTGGAGAGTCCAGGTGAAGAGCCCAGCACCCGAGGCGGCGCTGGACCAGCCTCAGCCTCGTTGGAGGCCAGGCGGGCGCGTTCGCCCGCAGATGGGGAAACGACGAGGTCCCGGAGCTCGAGGACAACCGACGTTCCGCGGAGCTTGCCGTCACCCACCACGACGACCGCTGGGCATTGTGGGAGCTTCGTCCCGGGATCGAGCGGGCTGCGCATCACGACGCCTTTGCCGGGCTGTTCGTCAGCATGCACGGTGCCGGCCTCTACGACGTCCGCTACGACTATCTGCTCGTGCAGGTGTGGGTCCGGCTTTCGCTCCACTACGCGCGCTTCCTCGCGTCCGACGGGGTGATCGCCCCGCTGGCGAGCCCGGACGGGGCAGTGGGCGAGCTCCTCTGCCGCGACGTCCGCAGCTTCGCGCTCGCGCTCGACCCGTACCCGTTCGAGGACGACGAGCTCGAGCTCCCCGTTGTCGCGTCGGTCGTCCCGGACCGGCGCGACGGCTCCCCGGAGGACTTCCTCGAGCAGCTCCTCGCTGCCGGCCAGACGTCCTCGAGTGCCAGGCTCGCCGGCCGCGGCGGCGGGGACTAGCGTCGCCCGGATGAGCCGGACAGCCGGGCGCTGACAGCATCGTGCCAGCTCGCCTTCAGCTTCTTCTCAGCAAGCTCGTGAAGAATGCTGGCGTGCCAGTCCGTCGTCTTCCTGCCGACTTGTGAGGCCGAGGCGCCCGGCGCGCCCCGCGCTGGCGGGAGCCGGCGCTGTGATCCTCGTCGGGGTCCTCGTCGGGGTCCTCGTCGGACACGTCACAGCCTCGCCGGGAGTCGCTCGCCGGGAGGCGCTTGTGACCGCCCGGCGGGGGGGAGCCCGCAAGGGACACGGCCCCGTCCCCCTGCCGCAGCCGGCACCCCTTACGTCGTTCTACCGGGTCCCGGCGAGCGGAGAGGGCCAGTGGCGGCCGTTCGGGCGGCTCGTCGACGGTCACCCCGCGGTCTACGAGACGAGGATGAGGCTCCCGGGCCAGCCAGGCGTCGTCGCCGGCGTCGCGTGGATGGACACGAGGCTCTTGAAGGCGCGCCTCTATTCGGGCAGCCTGAGCCCGGGGGGCCTGAGCTGGCACTACACGGCGCCGGTCTCGCACAGCGCGGCCCGGACCCTCGTCGCGGCGTTCAACGGAGGTTTCCTTCTGGCGGACTCCCACGGCGGCTACCTGAGCGAGGGCAAGACCGTTGCCCCACTGCTCGAGGGCGCTGCCTCTCTAGTCATCTACGCGAACGGCTCTGCGACCGTCGGTGCGTGGGGGAGCGACGTCAAGATGAAGCGCTCCGTCGTCGCCGTCCGCCAGAACCTCACGCTCCTCGTCGACCACGGGCACGCGGTTGCCGGGCTGAACCCTTTCGACACCTCGGTGTGGGGCTATGCGCTCAACAACGTCGTCGACACCTGGCGCTCTGGTCTCGGCCTCACGGGCGACGGGGCGCTCGTCTACGTGGCCGGACCTATGAGCATCGTCGACCTCGCCGATCTCCTGGTACGCGCGGGCTCGGTGCGGGCCATGACGCTCGACATGAACCCGCTCTGGACGGTCTTCGCGACCTACAGGCCCGCCACCCCGGGCGGCTACGCGTCCCCGTCCAACGGGACGGACCTCTTGCCGACAATGGTGCAGAGCCCGCAGCGCTTCTTCTCTCTCGCCTACGCGCGTGACTTCGTCACGATGTCGGGCTGAGCGGAGCGTGGGTACCGACGCACCCGGGTCGACGCGAGCGGGGCACCGGCCACGGCGACCGGAGGCGCGTGCGGCACCCGCGCCGAGATCTCGGGGCGACCGGCGCAGGCATGGCGTGCCACGCTCTGGCCGCCGGCGACTCGGGCCCCGGCTCGTCGTGGCTGGGCTCGCCGCGGCAGCCGCTGGGCTCTCGGCCGGCGTCGGTCTGGCGTTGGAGCACGGGCACCGGATCGAGCGCACCGGCCAGTTGCGTCCACCTCTCCCCGGGCGTCGTCCCGGCGTCGTGGAGCGCTTGTCGCCCTTGCGGGCACGCATCGTCGCGATCGCCGAGAGTCAGGTCGGCTACCGGACCAACCCCCCGAGCACGTACTGCAACAAGTACAGCGCGTACTGGGTCGCGGGCGCGGCGGACTGCGCGAGCACCTCCCTCCGGAACGAGGAGTGGTGCGCCGACTTCGCGGCATGGGTCTGGCAGAGGGCGGGTGCACGTGTCGTCTATCAATTCATAAACGGTGACCTCAACTCCTCCTCGGAGAGCTTCTACGAGTGGGGGGTCCGCATGCATACATGGCATCCGGTGGGCTCGGGGTACGTACCCAAGCCCGGAGACGTGGCTGTCTACGGGTTGAGGATGTCGCCGCTCTACGCCGCGCACGTGGCGGTTGTGGTGGGCTTCACGCCCGGGGACCGCGGCCCGACGGCGGTGAACGGCGATGGCAACATCACGGGCTTCAGCGTCGTCGAGGAGCGGACGGACGAGTACCGGGCGGACGTCCCCGGCAAAGGAGCTCTGCTCTCCGGCTACGTCTCGCCGAGCTGAGCCTCGCCGAGCCGAGCTGAGCTGAGCCGAGCTGAGCTGAGCCGAGCCGAGCCGAGCTGAACCCCGGCGCCCGTCCGCGAGCTTAGGCTGCGCGGGTGCCCGCGGCGACGATGAGCAGGGTCGCACTAAGGCGCGACGCGCCGTGAACGCGGACGCCGTGCTTGCCGTCGCCGGTGCAGTCGGTCTCGCCGCGTTGCTCGGCACGAGCGACGCGGCGAACGCGACCGCTGCACTCGTCTCGGCCCGCACGGGCTCGTACCGAGCGATCGCGGCCTGGTCGGTGGCCTGGCATCTCGCGGGCGGCCTGCTCGCCGGCACCGCGGTAGCTCGCACGGTCGTCGGCATGGTCCACGTCCGCGCAGATCTCGAGGCTGCGACGTTCGCGTCGGCGTGCCTCGCGTCGGTCGTGTTCACCTTCGTGACCACCCGGCGGGGCGTGCCGACGAGCGCGAGCGTCGGTCTCGTCGGCGGTCTCGCGGGTGCAGGTGTCGTCGCCGGAGGCTGGCACGCGGTCGAGTGGGGGCGGCTCGACGGCCTCCACCTGCTCGGTGTCGTCGGGGTCCTCGTCGGGATCGTCCTCGCGCCGTTCGTGGGTGCGCTCGCGTCCGCCACGGCGGCGCGTGCGACTCGTGGCCTCGCCTACCGGCTGCGGCGCGGCGCGCTCCGCCCGCTGCGCGGCGGCATATGGCTCGCGTCGGCCGCTGTCGGCCTGGCGGACGGGACGAACGACGGGCAGAAGGCGATGGGGATCCTCGCCGTCGCGCTCTCGGGCGGAGCGGTGCTCGGCAGGCACGGCGGGGGGATCTCGTGGACGGTCCGGCTCGTCTGTGCCAGCGTCCTCGCCGTCGGGACGGTCGTCGGCGGGAGGCGCATCGTGGCAACCGTCTCGCACGGGCTGTCGACGTCGAGCTCCGTCGACGACCTCGTCGCGCAGGGGACCTCCGCCGGCGTGATCCTGCTCGGTGCCCTCGCCGGGATGCCACTGTCCACCTCGACGGTGGTCACGTCTGCGATGGTGGGGACCGGACTCGTCGGTCGTAGGCGCCACGTGCGCTGGAAGGGGGTGCTTCGGGTGCTCGTCGTCTGGGTCGTCACGCTCCCGGTATGCGCGGCTCTCGGTGCGGGGACCTACGAGGTGGTCCACCTCGTCGCCCCGTGAGCGACGTGACGCCGGATCCGAGCCGGGATCCGGTCCGGGGCCCGGGCGAAGGGCACGCGCCCCGCAGCGCGCCAGGCAGCAGCCTGATCCGGACGGGCTGGTCGCGGCTCGGTGGCGGTCGCAGGGTGCTCCGGCGCGTCCTGTTCTCGGTGGCGCCGGACGTGCTCGGCCTGCTCGTCGCGCAGGGTGAGGTGAGCCTCGTCGCGATGGACGCCTTCGAGCGCTGGTCACAGGGGGGGAGCGTCGATGCCGCAGCCGAGGTGCACCGCCTCGAGCACGACGCGGACGACGCCCGTCGCGCCCTCCTCGCAGCGCTCCGGAGCGCCCTTGTCACGCCGATCGACCAGGAGGACCTCTACGTGCTGTCGGAGCGGTGCGACCGGGTCGTCAACCAGGCGAAGAGCATCACGAACACCGCTGCGGCACTCTCGTGGACCCCCGACCACCACGGGCTCGAGATGGCGGCCCACCTGCACGCCGCGATGGCTCGCACGGTCGAGGGCTTCACCGCTCTGCTGAGCGCGCCCGACTCGGCGGGCGCGGCCGCCGACGCGGTCGTCGGCGAGGCACGGGCTGTCGAGCACGGCTACCGGGCGGCGCTCGCCGAGCTACTCGGGGGGAGCGACCCCGCGGAGGCGCTACGCGCCCGGGAGCTCTACGGCGAGTACGCCCGCAGCGCCGAGCTCGCAGTCGCAGTCGCCGACCGACTCTGGTACGCGGTGCTCGCAGAGCGGTGACCGGCAGGTCGGGCCCCACGTGACCCGCCCGCGGCGCGGATCACGTACCGGCAGAGAGGCCCCGTCCGAGATATGCGATGACGTCGGTGGCTCCGTAGGAGCCGTCGGGACCCGCGAGCGGCACGATCCCCCCGATCTCGTCCCCGCTCGTGACGATCGGCGGCTCCGTGACCCTGCCTCTCCGTACCTGTCCGAGGCCGGCTGTGGCCATCAAGGCGTTGCACAGGCAGACACGACCCACGGTGTCCTCGAGCGCGCCGCCCTTGGCCACGTAGGTCGCGGCAGGCTCGGCCGAGCAGCGGTAGCCGATCGTCCCGCCGGGAGTGACGTAGGCCTCGCGGAGGTAGCCGAGGTCGCAGAAGCGCTCCCTCCCGGCGTACACGCCCTCCTCGGACAGCGTGCCGGGCACGGCTGCGACCTTGAAGGGGTAGCCGGTCGACGACACGCGGGTCGAGGTCGAGATGTGGACCGTGCCGCGGCGGGCAGCGGCTACCACCTCGCTCCGGAGCCGTGGGTCCATCCCCGACTCGCGGCAGTACGCGAAGAGCGTTCCGACCTGGACGCCGGCAGCGCCGAGGGCGAGCGCCTCGTGCACGCGCTCGGGCGTCGTCACGCCGCCGGCGAGGTAGAAGGGCACGCCGAGATCGCGCATCGCCGCAAAGTCCACCTCGTCACGCGCCCCGTAGACGGGGCCGCCGGCTGCGTCGAGGATCAGCGGGCCGCGCGGCGGAGCGTTGTGGCCACCTGCGATCGGCCGTTCGACGACGTAGCCGTCGACCACGCCGCTCCCCCGTCGTGCGAGCGCGGTCGCGAGCACGTGCGACGACACGATGCCGAAGAACTCCGGACGGTGCAACGCGGTCGACGGAGGAAGCCATGCCGGGTCGAAGTGGAGAACGGGTGCGCCGGCGTCCGGCAGGCGGCCGCTGACCGACAGCGGCACGTCGACCGCCTCGCCGCGAGCGAGGCCGTCGAGGATCCCCGGGACGTGTGCGGGGATGCCGGCCCCCATGAGCACGACGTCGACGCCGGCGAGCATCGCACCGTAGAGGCTTGGCACCGTCGGGATCTGGATCTTAGTGAGGAGGTTGAGACCGACGAGCCCCGAGTGCCCGGACTTCGCCTGGGCGACCTCTGCGTAGCTGGCGAGGATCGTGAGCTCCACCGCGGCTCGCCCCGATCGGTGGGTGGGCATGGAGATCGTCCGGTAGCGAGTCGTGGGCGACCGGCGGGCGCGGGCGAAGCGAGCGAGCACGTCCTCTACGACGCGTTGGTCGGGGAAGCGGTCGAGGACGGTCCGCAGGTCCGCGTCGACCCCGTCGTCCTGGAGACGCCGGACGAAGACGGAGTCGATCCCCGTGCCGGAGACGACCCCGACCTGGCCCGCCTTGGCGACCGCCCTGGCGAGCGGCCAGTGCGAGACGGCGATGCCCATGCCACCCTGGATGAGCCACGGGCGTGCTGCGCCACCGCCGGGCAGGGTCACGGGCACTGCTCGACGCGCAGCACGGCCTCGAGCGTGAGAGCCACCGTGACTGTCCGTCCGAGGAGCATGCCGCCTGTCTCGGCCATCTGGTTCCAGGTGAGGCCGAAGCTCTCGCGCTCGATCTCGGTGTGCCCGCGGAACCGGACCCGTGGGCGGCCGTCCGCCTCCCGTGGCGCGTCCGAGCTCGAGACGTCGAGCACCGCGGGCCGCGTCTGCCCGCGGATCGTGAGGTCGCCCCTCGTGGCGAAGCGGTCCTCGCCGAGGGCGTGCACCTCGGTGCTGCGGAAGAGGAAAAGTGGGTACCTCTCGGAGTCGAGGAAATTGGGGCTCCTGAGGTGCTCGTCGCGCCGAGCGTCGCCGGTGTCGACGCTCGCCGTCGTGATCGTCGCCTCCACCGAGCAGTCTCCGAGCTCCGGCGCGACGACGATCGTGCCGCCTGCGACGGCGAAGGTCCCACGGACCCTCGTGAGGAGCGCGTGCCGGATCGTCGCTTCGGCCTGGCAACGCCCGGTGTCGAGCTCCCAGACGCCAGGCACCGGCCTGTGGCCGCCCGGTGAGCCCGTCGTCGCGGCGGACGACTCGCCCCTCGCGCTGCGCCGGCCGTGTCGCGTCACTCGTCCTCCTCGTCGGGTGGCCGGCACGCGCTGCGGCCAGTCCTGGTATTTGAAGTAGCGAACTATAGCTTGAGCGCGTCGATCGCAGTCACCGTCTCGACCCAGCTGCCTGCGTATACGCCCATGCCGCACGGCTCAGCTGGCGCGGTTCCATCATCTAGTGACGAACTAAATCACTATGGTAATGTCGACCTGTCCAGTCGTGAATCCGGGTGCGAGCCGCCCGCGTCGAGGAGGAGCACCTGTGCGCCACCGGATCGTCATCGTCGGCGGTGGCAGCGCCGGCATCAGCGTCGCAGCCCGCCTCCGGCGCGCCGGAGAAGAGGACGTGGCTCTCGTCGAGCCGAGCCGGCACCACTACTACCAGCCGCTTTGGACTCTGGTCGGCGGCGGGTTCGCCCGCGTCGAGCAGAGCCGGCGGCTCGAGTCCTCCGTCGTGCCGAAAGGCGTCCGCTGGATAGCGGACGAGGTCGTCGAGCTCGATCCCGACGCGCGGCACGTCACGACGGCCGGAGGTGCCCGCATCGGCTACGACGTCCTGGTGCTGTGCCCGGGGGTCGAGCTCGCCTGGGATCTCGTGCCCGGTCTCGCCGAGGCGATGGCGACGCCGTTCGCTACGACCAACTACTCGCCGGAGCTCGCGCCGAAGACGGCCGAGCTCGTCCGTCGCCTGCGCGGCGGGCGGGCGCTGTTCACTGCGCCGGGCACGCCTGTGAAGTGCCCCGGCGCTCCGCAGAAGGCTGCCTACCTCGCCTGCGACCACTGGCGGCGGGCCGGCCGTCTCGCCGAGGTCTCGGTGACGTTCGCGACCGGTGCCGGAGGGATCTTCGGTGTCCCGGAGTTCGCTGCGACGCTCTCGACGGTGGTGGAGCGGTACGGGATCGACGCCCGCTTCTCGACCGAGCTCGTCGAGGTCCGCCCTGACGTGCGCGAGGCGGTCTTCGAGACGCGCGGCCCCGGCAAGGCGGTACGCGAGACCCTCGGCTACGACCTGCTCAACGCCACCCCGCCCCAGCGTGTCCCCGCGTTCGTGCGCTCGAGCCCGCTCGCGGGCGAAGGTCCCCTCGGCTGGGTGCCCGTCGACCGCCACAGCCTCGTGCACCGCTCCTACCCGGACGTGTACTGCCTGGGCGACGCGTGCGACGCGCCGACGTCGAAGACGGGTGCCGCGATCCGGCGCCAGGCACCGGTCGTCGTCGCGAACGTGCTCGCGACGCTTGCGGGGCGCGAGCCCGACGGTCGCTACGGCGGCTACGCAGCGTGCCCCTTCACGACGGCGAAGGGCAAGATGGTCCTCGCGGAGTTCGACTACAGCCTCTCGCCGCGCCCGAGCATCCCCCTCATCGACACGACCCGCGAGCGCTACGACATGTGGTTGCTGAAGCGCTACGGGCTCCCCGCCTTCTACTGGAACCTCATGCTCCGCGGGCTCGGCTGACCTGGCTGCCGCCGCGCCGCACCGCGGCCTCCGCCGGCCGGGCGGGTGGGAGAATATCGATCGAGTCTGTCTACGTGGTGTGAGTGAATTGACAATGCGCCCGGGACGTGCCGAGACTCGGCGGGTCGGGAACGACGCCGGCGCGACCGGCGGGCGAGGGAGGTGGTGCCGCGATGATGATGGTGACGTCGGTGCCGGACCCGCTCGCCGACGCGGCGGCGGACGAGGTTGCGGCGCGCGGGCGGTCCCGCGCGGGCGCGCGGGCGAGCGCCGCGCGTGCCGCGGTCTTCGGGGTGAGCGACGGTCTCGTCTCGAACGTCTCGCTCACGCTCGGCGTCGCTGGCGCGCACTCCTCGCCCGCGGTCGTGCGGCTCACCGGCCTTGCCGCGCTCGTCGCCGGCGCGTGCTCGATGGCGAGCGGCGAGTACCTGTCGAGCCGGGCGCACGTCGAGCTGCTCCGGCGGGAGCTCGACGTCGAGCGCCTGGCACACATTCGCGATCCGGATGCCGAGCGGGCCGAGCTCGTCCGGCTCTACGCCTCCCGGGGACTGAGCCCGGAGCTCGCTGACGTCGTCGCCGGAGCTCTCATGGCCGATCCCGAGGTCGCCCTGGCGGTCCACGCGCGCGAGGAGCTCGGTCTCGACCCGGCCCGTCTCGGCTCCCCGCCGCACGCCGCGTTCGCGTCCTTCGCGTCGTTCGCCCTCGGTGCGGCAGTGCCGCTCGGTGTGTGGTCGCTAGCGAGCGGCACGGCAGGCGTCGAGCTCGTCGTCGCCGTCGCGCTTCTCGCCTCGGTGGCTCTCGGTCTAGCGCTCGGCGCGCTCACCGGGCGTTCGCCCTCCCGCTTCGTGGCGCGTCAGGTGCTGCTCTCCGCCGCGGCCGCCGCCGTGACCTACGGCATCGCCCGCATCGCCGGCGTCGGGGCAGCCGGATGATCCCGTCACTGCCAGCGCTGGGTTCCCGCGAGGAGCCCGACGAGCGCCGCGTGCGCCGCCTCCACTTCGACGTCGAGGCTCGCCCGTTCCTCGTCCTGTTCGAGCTGACCCGCGCCTGTGAGCTCGCGTGCGCGCACTGCCGTGCCGACGCGGTCCGCGCGCCGGACCCCGGTGAGCTCGACACCGCGGAGGTGGCGGCCGTGCTCGACGACCTCGCGTCGCTCGGAGCGCCACGCCCGATCGTCGTGCTCACCGGGGGCGACCCGCTGCGTCGCGCGGACCTCACGCGCCTCGTCCGGCACGCGACGCGCTCCGGGCTCCGGGTCGCGATCTCGCCCGCGGGGACACCGCGGGCGAGCACCGCCCGCTTCGGGGCGCTGCGCCGGGCGGGCGTGGGCACGGTCTCGCTCTCGATCGACGGCCAGAGCGCCGCGGCGCACGACGCGTTCAGGCGCGTCACGGGCTCGTTCGTGTGGACCGTCGACGCGGTCCGAGCGGCGCGCTCGGCCGGCTTGCGCGTCCAGGTGAACACCACGGTGAGCCACGAGACCGTCCTCGAGCTCCCCGGGATCTGCCGCCTGGTCGCCGAGCTCGGCGCGAGCCTCTGGAGCGTCTTCTTCCTCGTCCCCGTCGGGCGCGGGCGCGACCTCGGGGCGCTCTCCGCGGACGAGACCGAAGACGTGCTCGCCTTCCTCGCCAAGGTGTCCCACGTCGTTCCCCTGAAGACTACGGAGGCGCCTCACTACCGGCGCATTGCCTCCGGTGCCCCGCTCGCCGGGCGCACGTCGCCTCCGGGCCCGCTCTACCACGAGCTCCTGCGGCGCCTCGAGGCGCTTCGTGTCGCGCCGCCGGACCCGCAGGCGCGCGAGCCGCGCTGGCGGAGCCCGCTCGCGGTGGGCGACGGGCGCGGCGTCGTATTCGTCTCGCACGTCGGTGACGTCAGCCCGAGCGGGTTCCTGCCGCTCGTCGTCGGAAACGTGAGGGAGGAGCCGCTCACGGAGATCTACTCGCGGGCGCCGCTGCTGGCAGCGCTGCGCGACCCGGACCGGCTCACGGGCCGCTGCGGCTGCTGCGAGCTGCGCGCCGTCTGCGGCGGCTCGCGGGCGCAGGCCTGGGCGCGCACCGGCGACCCGCTCGGCGAGGATCCGAGCTGCAGCTACGAGCCCGCTGTGGCCGTGCAGGCCCTGCAGGGCGACGGTGCGCCGGCATGAGCGCGCCGGCATGAGCCTGCGGATTCGCCTGGTCGAGCCGCGGCCCGCTGGCCACAACGTCTACGACCGGGCGCTGCTCCCGCGCCTCGGCCTGCCGCTCATGGGGGCGATGCTCACCCGGGCCGGCCACGACGTGCGCGCCTACTGTGAGGTGCTCGCGCCGGTCGACGTCGAGGACCTGCTCGGTTCCGAGCTCGTGGGCATCTCCTCGACGACCGCGACCGCTCCGGCGGCCTACCGGCTCGCGGACCTCCTCGGCGAGGCCGGGGTCCCGGTTGTGCTCGGCGGCCCGCACGTCAGCTTCCGCGCCGACGAGGCGCTCGCCCATGCGCCCTTCGTCGTGCGCGGCGAGGGTGAGGCGACGCTGTGCGAGCTCGCCGGGGCGCTCGACCGGGGGCGGCCGCTCGACGGTCTCGCAGGGCTCTCCTACCGGGACGGCGTCGGCGAGACGCGCCACAACGCGAGCAGGCCGCGCTGCTCCCAGGCGGGGTTCGAGGCGCTGCCGGCGCCCGACCTCTCCCTCGTCGTCGGCCACGGCGCGATGACGACCAAGCCGCTCATGACCCAGTGGGGCTGCCCGTTCGACTGCGAGTTCTGCTCGGTGACGGCGATGTTCTCGCGGGCCGTGCGCCACCGGCGGACCGACCAGGTGCTCGCCGAGCTCGCCGGGCTCCATGCGGACCGCGTCTTCTTCTACGACGACAACTTCGTCGTCAACAAGACCCGGACGACCGAGCTGATGCGCGCGATGCGGGACGCCGACCTCACGCCCTCGTGGTACGCGCAGGTTCGGGCGGACGCCGCCCAGCGCTCGATCGCGCACCCCGAGATCGACCACGGCTTCCTCGGGCTCATGCACGACTCAGGCTGCGAGATGGTGATGGTCGGCATCGAGGCCGTCACCGACGAGGGCCTCGCCGCGATCGGCAAGAAGCTGCGTGTCGCCAGCGTCGAGAGCGCCGTCGCGGGCTTCCACGAGCACGGGATAGCGGTGCACGGCATGTTCGTGGCCGGCCTCGACACCGACACCGCTGCGAGCGCGGAGGCGACCGCCGGCTTCGCGCGCCGGCTCGGGATCGACACGTTCCAGCTCATGGTCGAGACGCCCCTCCCGGGCACACGGCTGTGGAGCCGGACGGTCGAGGCAGAGCGCCTCGTGAGCGACGACTGGTCGCTCTACGACGGACACCACGTCGTCATGCGCCCCGCGCAGATGACGCCCCTCGAGCTCCAGCTCGGCGTCCTCGAGGCGATGCGACGCTTCTACTCCTGGCCGTCGATCCTCGCCTCGGGCGTCTCGGGCGCGCTCCGCCACCTGCCCGATCTCGGGGCCGCGCTCAGCCGCCCCGCGTTCGTGCGCCGGCTCCCGGCCGTCGCTCGGGCCGCTGCCGCCCGGCGCTTCGACGACGTCATGCCGCTGCTCGACGGGACGCTCCCCGCGCGGCTGCGCGGGCGGCTCGGCTCGGCACTGTGGGTCCCCGCGTTGCGGTTCTACGCGCGGCGCCAGCTCCAGGTATGGATGGCGCAGGACCGCTCGCGGGCGCACCTCGCCCTGCTCGCCGCAGCGAGCGCCCCGACGCGTTGACGCCGCGACGGGCGGGGCGAGCCCCGTGAGCGCTGCCCCGTTCGTCGTCATGGCCAAGCCGGTCGGGCCGCTCTGCAACCTCCGCTGCAGCTACTGCTACTACCTCGACAAGACGGCGATGTACGGCCGGGGCGAGAGGTTCGCGATGCGCGACGACGTGCTCGAGGCCTACGTGCGCTCCACCATCGCGGCGAGCCCCGGACCGGTCGTGCACTTC
>DAHXNN010000019.1 GCA_027365385.1 Acidimicrobiaceae bacterium
CTCGTAGTGTTCGGCGGAGAAGCAGCTCGGGTCGATCGCCTTGATCGCGGCGAGCAGCGTCGGTTGATTGTCCTTGAGTTGTAGCAGGTAGTCGCCCTTCTTGTCCTCGACGATGTAGCGGGCGTGGTCACGCTGGCAGTGTTCTCTGAACTACGAGGAGGCCGCGGGATCCCTCCAGCGCCAGCTCCGAAGACGGCTCCCAAGCCGTGGCTCCGGTGCCGGTCAGCTGTCTGTCAACGCGGTTTGTGACGACGCCGAGCGACAGCGGGAGAGATCTCGAGCTGGGCGGCGATCTCCGCCCAGGAGCGGTCCTGGAGCCTCGCATCGGCGACGATGTCGGGGATGAACGCCCGTCCTTGGCGAAGGAGGCTGACGGTCGCGTGCAGGTCGGCCAGTGCGTCGGTCATGCCGAGCACAGGGCAGCGGATCGCAGCGAGGTCACTGACCGCCAGAGCGAGCACCCAGGCGGAATCGCGATCGACGAGCGGGTGCGCTCGATAGGTCTTCACCGATGGGTCGAGAGCCCATGGCCAGGCATGGACGTCGTAGGTGTCGTCGGAGGGCGCGATTGACATAGCAGCTGGCTCCTCTACAGATGAGCGCCCGTGGTGCTCGGCGAGTGGGTAGGTGGGGGCAGTGATGTCACCGGACGCAGACCTCGTGGCCGTGGTTTGCCGCTCGAAGCTCGACCGCCTGGGTGCTCGTGTGCCGGTCGATCTGGACGAGCTTGTCCACTGCGCCGGCGAGGCTCAGCTCGAGACCCTCTACCTCACCCACCCAGCCCTCTCGCCTTGCTTCCTCGATGCGGGCGGTGAGGTTGTCACGGACCTCGACGAGGCGGGCCCTTTGTGCGGCGTCTGGCCAGAGCATCGGGCACCGAACACACGCGTGCTCGTGGACGCACGGCGTCTGAAAGGCGCGTCCGCAGGTCCCGATCGACACCTTGCGGCGCTCGAAGGCTCCCAAGAGCTCGCTCCACTCCTCGTCGGTCGGCGTGCGATACTCCTCCGAGGGCCGGAGCGCCCTGCGACGAGCGAGAAAGGCGAGATGCGCCTGGATCGCCTCGTCGGGATAGACGGCCTTGTAGGCCATCGTCACGTTGAGGTTCTCGTGGCCCGCGATGACCTGGGCGATGTGGGGAGGAAGGCCGCCTCTGATCACGTCGGTGATGAAGATCCGCCGGAAGTCGTGGGGCACATAGCGAAGCGGCGTGCCGTCGTGCTGGTCGATGAGGCCGGTGCGGGCGAGTGCCTCGTCGAGGAGGTGGCGGACGAAGATGACGCTGATCGCATGGCGCTCCGCGCGATGCACACGTTGGAACAACAATGGGGACGGAGCCTTCCAGGCCCGTTCGAGGTAGTCGCGGGCACGCACGAGCGGCACCGTGCCGCGCTCGTCACGTACCCGAAGGATGATCGCCTCGAGCACCGCCGCGAGCTCGGGGCTCACCACGAGCAGCCGCTCGGCGTCGGTCTTCGACGGCGCGACCGACAGGAGCGGGACGATCTCACCGCTCGAGGGGAGCCGGTACTCGACGAGGCTGTGATGGCTGAGCTCCAACAGCTCTTCGACCCGAACGCCGGTGAGGCGAAGGACCTCGATGACCGCCCACGCCCAGAACGCGTGCTCCTCCTCTCGGTTCAAGAGGCGTCGCTCGCCACCGCTCGGATCGTCCACCCACACCCTGCCCGGTTCCGCTCTTGGACGGACCGATCGCACGAAGCTCTCGTCTGCGACGCTGAACGTCGCTCCCGGCTCGACCGTGCGAGCCGCGGCAAGCAGCGCAGCCGCGTCCTTCCTCCAGCGGTTCGTCACCTCGACGAGCACGGGGAGGATCGGCAGCCGCTCGCGGGTTCGGGCATCCATGCGCGCCTTTCGACGGCGCAGGTACTTTCTGCGCGAGAGCTCCTGTCGGCCGATCGGGCACGGGGCGACCCAGCGCCCCCATCGCTCGGGATCGCTGAGCGCCCACTCCGCCAGGTCGAGATAGAAGGCCCGCACGCTCGCCATCACCTCCATTGCAGCGAGCCGCTCGGTGGTGGCGGTGGCGCTCTTGCCCGCTGACGCCTTTTCCCTGGTGGGCTTGGTCGAAAGGCGCTGCTTCCAGGCGGTCGCGACCTCGACGGGGAGGCGCAGGGAGCAGATGCCCTGATGGTGTGCTTCGATGTCGGACCAGAAGCATCCGGCGAGCTCATAGGCGAGCCGGGAGAGGGTCGAGTAGTCGAGTGCCGCCCTGCGTTCGCTGAGATAGTCGACGAGCAGG
This sequence comes from Acidimicrobiaceae bacterium, assembly GCA_027365385.1. GTDB lineage: Bacteria > Actinomycetota > Acidimicrobiia > Acidimicrobiales > Bog-793 > JAJZCK01. The sequence goes on from DAHXNN010000019.1 coordinate 2,264, forward strand.
TCTCGCAGCGCGCCACAGGCGATCGTGTAGGAGTCGACGAGCTCTTCAACCGAGCGCTGCCCGCTGCTGCGGATCTCCTCGAGCGTCGGCATCCCTGGCCCGAAGCTCCCCATCTCGCGCAGCATCTTGAAGGTCGCGGAGCTGAAGTGGGTTTCGCCGTGGGCGGCGGTCTCGGCGTCGATCGCTTCGAGGAGGTCGCCGATCGTGATGTCGGCGATCACGCCACCTTTTGCAGCGAGGATCATCGCGACCCGTCGCCGCGTGGCCATCGCCGCGGCAGCGGTGATCACGAGGTCACGCTCGCAGTGCGCTGCGAGCTCGGCGAAGCCGTCCGGATCGCGCATCGTGGTCATGCGCGGCGCTAGCTTGTCGTGCTTTGCGCCGGTGAGCAGCCACCCGAAGCTGGGGCGCACGACGTCGGCTGCGATCGCGACGACGAGGGCTCGTTCGATCAGTGCCTGGCGGGTCAGCGAGTACTCGCCTCGGCGCTCGAGCCACCGAATCGGCAGCATGTGCCAGTCCGCACCGGCGGCTTCTGCGCCACTTGTCACGAAGCGCTCCTCGAAGCTCGTCCCTTCTGCCTCGCAGAGCCAGCCCAAGAGCCACGCGAGCCCGCGCTGGAGATCGGCCCATCGACGCGAGCCGCGAGGTGCGTTCGACTTCGTGAGGACGAGGTCGGTCACCTCATCGGCACCGAGGTCGGTCGCCGGCCAGTGCATCCCGACCCTGCGCGCCGGGTAGCGGTCGGACAGCTCTATTGGAGAACAGGCAGGCGGGTCACGCGCTGGGTCGACGATCGGCTTCAACTCGGAGCTCCCAGCCGCTGTGGTCCCGGTGGTCAACCCACGCTCCGGCCGAACAGGACCTCGAGGGTCTCGCGCCGGTACTCGGGCGCGACGTCGGGCACCTTGTGCTCGATCGCGCGCCTGGTCTGCTCGGCGTGGTGGGCGAGAACCCGGCGAATGACGTCTTCTTTACGGGGCGTGAGGTAGAGCTGGGTGGTAGTGAGCTGGGCGTGGCCGAGGACGTACTGGACATCGGTGAGCGGGAGGCGAGGGTCCTCGGCCATCCGATAGGCAGCAGTGTGACGGAGGCCGTGCAGGGTCGAGGCCGTGCCCGCCTCGGCGTTCACCCGCTCGAACATGCGGTGGACCGCGTGGTAGGTGAGGGGGCGGAAGGGACGCCGCAGCGTGAAGAACAGCGGCGCTCGGCGGCCCTTTGGGACAAGGCCCTCCATCTCGACCTCGTAGAGACGAAGGAACACGAACGCGTCCGGTGAAGCAGGGAGCTCTTGGAGCGCACCGCTGCCCTTGCGCACGACGGTGATCACTCCGCGCCCGGGATCGACGCCGTTCCTTCTCGCGGACAGCAGCTCTGAGGCACGCGCGCCGGTCGAGACGTAGAAGCAGACGAGCGCTCGGTCGCGGTTCGATCCGAGCCGAGCGAAGATCTCGTTGAACTCGGTGTCGGGGATCGCTCGTGGCACCCTGGCCGCGACGCTCGGGCGGTAGCGGCCCGAGGAAGCGTTTCGGTAGGGTTCCATCGGGTTGTGGTGGGCGTTGGCCCGCGACGAGCGACGGGAGCGGTCGAGGGGGAACGGGTTCTTCGCCGGGCCGCGTCCCGCGTCGGCGTGGAAGTCATAGAAGCTGCGCAGCACGGTCTCTGAGTGGACGCGCACCGCCGGCGAGTACTGACCGCCCGCCGCAGGCATCGAGGCAGCAGTCTCGTCTTGGTGGCGCCAGTGCGGGCGGACCGGCTTGGGTGCGACCTCGAGGAGGAGGGAGAACTCGCGCGCCTCCCGCTGGGTCACAGCGTCCCAGGCGACACCTGCTGCCCAACAGAAGCGGAACCACCGGAGCAGGTCCATCCCGTAGGAGCGCAGGGTCGCGGGTCGTCGCCCCGACGCAAGCAGTTCCGCGAAAAAGACCGCCACCGCGTCTACCGCGGTTCCGTCAGGGTCGATGAGGTGGTAGGGGCAGAGCGGCTCGCCGGTCTCGACGAGCCGGCCGACGCGCGCCACGACCATCGCGGGTTCGACTGAACGTTGCTCTGCAGGTCCCATGGCCCGGCGTGTCTAACACATTCGTGGACTCGGCGCACACACAGATCTAGGGCTCTAGCAGGGATCTTCTAGAGTTAAGTTCAGTCAACTAGTGCA
>DAHXNN010000029.1 GCA_027365385.1 Acidimicrobiaceae bacterium
GAGCCGCCCGCCGTCGCCGCCGAGCGCCGCCGCCGGCCACCTCGCGCGAGCATATGCCTCGCTTCTCCCTCGGGGCGCTCACCGGACGGCGTTGCCGTCTCGACGGGTCGCCGTTGATAGCGTCTAGGGGATGGACGGTCCCCTCTGCCTGCTAACGGTCCACGCCCATCCCGACGACGAGGCGTCGAAGGGCGCCGGCACGGTGGCGCGCTACCACGCCGAAGGCGTTCGCACCGTTCTCGTCACGTGCACCGGCGGCGAGGAGGGGGACGTCCTGAATCCCGCGATGGACACGCCCGCGGTGCGCCGGGACGTTGCGGCCGTCCGGGCGGCAGAGCTCGCACGGTCGGCAGAGCTCATCGGCTACGACGTGGTCGAGCTGCTCGGCTATCGCGACTCTGGCATGCCCGGCAGCCCGGCGAATGCCGATCCCGCCTGCTTTGCCCGGGCGCCCCTCGACGAGGCGGTCGGCCGCCTGGTCGCCGTGCTGCGCCGGGAGCGTCCTCAGGTGGTGGTCACCTACGGCGACGACCAGCGCGGCTATCCCCACCCGGATCACCTGCGCGTCCACGAGGTGACGGTCGCAGCTTTCGACGCGACGGCCGACCCCGATGCCTACCCGTCGGCGGGCGAGCCGTTCCAGCCGCTCAAGCTGTACTACGTGGGCTGGTCCCGCGAGCAGGTCCTGGCGCGCCACGAGAAGTTCCTCGAGCTCGGCCTCGAGTCTCCCTATGCCCAGCGAATCGCCGACGGCTGGCTGGATCGTGCTCCCGACGACGCTCCCACGACCTCGGTGGGTCTCGCCGGCTACGAGCACGTCCGCCAGGCGGCTCTCCGCGCCCACGCGACACAGGTCGACCCGAGCTCCGGCTTCTGGTTCGGCTTGCCCGACGAGGCAGAACGGGCCGTGTTCACGGCGGACACCTACGTCCTCGCCCGGAGCCTCGTCGACGCGAGCCTGCCGGAGGACGATCTGTTCGCGGGAATCCGTGACCTCGTCGACGGGACCGTCACGCGTTAGCCGGGCGGTGAGAAGCTCCGGTTGGCGGAACGACCGACGGACGAGTGGAGGATCGCATGGCCAAGTGGCTCACCCAAGAGTGGCTCGACGAGAGCCTTCGTCTCGCCGACGGCCAGCCGGAGCGCCCGGGCTCGAGCGCTCGCCTGCAGTACGTGGTGACGGACGGTCCGGACGGTGACGTGCGCTACTACTGGATCGTCGTCGACGGTCGGCTCACGGAGAACCGACTCGGGGAGCTCGCCGACGCCGAGGTGACGCTCACCCAGACGTACGACGACGCGATGGCCGTGCAGCGCGGCGAGCTCGATGCGACTGCGGCGTTCATGCAAGGTCGCATCAAGGTCGACGGCGACGTCGCCAAGCTGATGGCGCTGCTCCCGATCACCACCTCTCCGGAGTTCCAGAGGTTCAACGAGGCGGTCCTCGAGGTCACCGAGTTCTGATTCCCTCGGGCCGTCCGGGCCAGGTAGAGGGCGGGCTGTCACGGTCCACGTGCACGGGCTGGCTCGTTTACCTACACTCTGGCCCAGTCGCGCAGACGCACGTGTCGTCGACGCGGCGTGACCAGGTCCGGCGACCCGGCACGGCTCCGACATCGGGGCTCCGGGGAGGCTTCTGAGCAGGTTCGATGAACGATCGGGTGCGTGAGCACGAGCTCGCCATGAGGCCCATACCTACGTACGTCGCGGCGTCCGACCCGATATCGCGGGCGGGGCTGGCTGCGCAGCTGCGTGGCCAGGGCGATCTCGCCCTCGTCGACGACGCCGATCGGGCGACGGTGGCTGTGGTCGTTGCAGACTCCGTCGCCGAGGAGGCGGTGCGCACGATCCGGACGCTCATGCGTGGCGGGGTGCTGCATGTCCTGCTTGTCGCCACGATCCTGGACGACCAGGGCGTCCTCGACGCGGTCGAAGCAGGAGCGTGCGCGATCCTTCGGCGCGTCGACGCGGCTCCCGAGAGGCTGGCCGCCGTGCTCGTCGCGGCGACCGAAGGTCACGGCACCCTACCGCCCGACCTGCTCGGCTCGCTGCTGTCCCAGGTCGGCAGGTTGCAGAGGGGTTCGCTCCACGCGCGCAAGGTTCTCGTCAACGGCTTCACCGAGCGCGAGATCGAGGTGCTACGACTCGTCGCGGACGGTTTCGACACCACGGAGATAGCGGAGAAGCTCTCGTACTCGGAGCGGACCGTGAAGAACGTGATCCACGACGTCACCACCCGGTTCAACTTGCGGAACCGGTGCCACGCCGTCGCCTACGCGTTGCGCACGGGAGTCATCTGATCGTCCGCTGAGAGGTCCCGGCCGGGACCGGCAATGCTCCTCCGTCGTGTTGGAACTACGATGGGCTGGTGGCCACGGCGAGGGGCAGTCACCCCGGAGGGTCGCTCTGATGCCTCTTGCGATCCT
>DAHXNN010000048.1 GCA_027365385.1 Acidimicrobiaceae bacterium
CCCGGCGCTCGCCCGCCTGGCCCGGATCGTCCACGCCGCCGACATCGCCGCGGATCGCGACAGCGACCCGCTCGGTCCGGGCCTCGAGGCCATCGGCGTCGGCGGCCTCGACGTCGAAGACGACGACCAGCGCCTTCTCGAGCGGGGCCGCTTCGTCTACGACGCGCTCTACGCCTGGTGCGAGCGGCAGGTCAGCGCGACCGCGTGATCGGGCTGTGCGTGGCTGTCGGCGGAGTAGCCGCAGGCACTTGTCAGGTAACGCTGCATGCCCCTCAGGTATGCCATCCTGTCACCTCCCACCGATGACCGCGGCCCGCTCTCGAGGGTCCACTGCTCGCACCGGCCGGCAAGATGACGGGGCTGCGCGATACGTCTCCGGGCGATACGTCTCCGGCGGGGGACACGGGTCACACGCTCCAGACGGCGCCCATCTCCTTCTCGTGACGGCATCTCGTCTCAGGCAGCGACCCCCGCCGAGATCACCTGTGTCTCGGGCGATCGCATCGTGAAGAGCTCGATCACCGCGCCGAGGAGGATGAGCCCCTGACCGGCGATGTAGAGCACTGCCCCTACGCTGGCGAGGTCCCAGCTCTGGTCGTGACCCGGGACAGAGAAGACCCAGATCCCAAGGCCAGCCGTGCTCACGACCATGCCCGTCATGACGGTGCCTGCCATCCACCGCTTGAGGACAACGCCCATCCTCGAGGTGTCCCCGAGGAGCTCAGCCGCCAGCAGGAACACCGCGATGACCGGCAGGGCACAGAAGACGAGCAGGAGGTGAGCTCGAGTGAAGATCTGGTCGCCGACAGCCCGAGAAGCAGGCATGGCAGCAAAGCCGAACTTCGACTCGTTCATCTCGATGTAGTAGCCGTACAGGAACATGGCAGCAGTCGCCATGAGATAGGTGAGGTACACCGCGAGCCGGACGGGGTTGAACTGCTCCCGCACCGCACCGGCGACTCTCCGGAAGCTACCGCGCAGCTCTGGCAGCATCGCCCCAGCAAGGATCAGTGCCCCGATCCCGACGAGCCCCGTCATCGTGTCGTCCATCGCCAGACCGTTCACGCCACCCGCCCCAGAGGGGAACCATGCGGGGATGACGAACGTGCCGATCGCTGACACGGCGTAGATCCCCGAGAACAGCGCTATCCCGGCGAGCATGATGCCCACGCCCGCTCTCGCCGCCTGCTTGCGAAGGCCCACAAGGCCCGAGTAGCCGAAAGTCTCCGCAGCGAGAAAGACGATCGCTGCCATGAAGGCCGGAAGCATCCCGTGTGAATGCGAAGTGATGATGTTGCCGACGAGGGTCGATGTCGATTCGTGTTGCCACTGGGCCCAGAACGACCAGCTGATCCCGACATCGGACGCTGCGGCCGCCAAGCCGAGGACCACCCAGGTGAGGACCGACACACCTGAGAAGAAGAGTGCCCAGCGTATCTCTGCCTTCTGCGGGGAGATGCTCTCTCCCTTCGGGGGGCGGAATGCCGCGTAGGCCAGGTCGAGAACGAAGACGACCGTCACGAGGAACAGCTCGATCGTGCACGGCATGATCACCCAGTAGCCGAAGCTCGTGAGGGACGAGACGTGATGGAGCGTGCCGTACCCGAGGACGAGGAACCCGATTCCCTCGAACAATGCTACAAGGGCGCTGTGCGACACGAGGTATTGCACCCACGAGTGAGTCACGAACACGCGGGTACAGAGGATGACAAAGAGCAGTGCTGCGGGCAGCATGAGGGCGTGATAGAACCACGCCATCGCATCGGTGAAGTCTCCGTTATTGCCCGCCTGCAGCCAGGGAACAGTCACAAAGCTCAGGACGGCGACGAAAACGATCCATACGGTGAGGATCCGGACCATCGATGCCGAGAACTCGTCCAGCTTGGCGCGGGGGAGACGGCTCTCCTGTACGTCGATCGGTGTCGTTACATCCGTCATCTCTGCTCCTTGCTCTTTGGGAAGAGGCCTGCAGGTGCGCTCCGGGGGAGGACGCCTTACACCGCGAGTGCGATCGCCGCGGCGAGGACGAGGACGAGATATGCCGTGACGGATCGGATGAGGACCGGCGCGAGGCGCTCGTGCCAGGGGAGGAGGACCGCGACAATGCCGACGAACGCAGAGAGCACAGCGACGGGTCCCAAGACCCATGCTGCCCGCGCTCCGGCCAGCTCGTCGAGACCAGCGACTGCCAGCACACCCATGGCCATGCTTGCACCGACGATGGCGGCGCCGAGATGCACCCGGGTCCAGACGAGCGGGGCCATGGGGATCCGAGCCTCCGCGTAGTCGCCCCGGTAGCGAATCGCGATCGCCCAGATGTGAACCGGGACCCAGGCCGCGACCAGCGCTCCGAGCAACCACGCGGCCGGTGAGATCGGCTCGCGCACCGCTGCGTACCCGGCCCAGAGGGTCAGCGGCCCGACCGCCGAGCCGAGCACCACGCTCCACGGAGTCGAGCGCTTCGTCAATGCGCTGTAGATCACGACGTTGTCGACGAGGGCAAACACGAGGCAGAGCAACGTCACCGGGCCGGTCGCTGCCGCGAGCACGAGACCAAGGCCCGTGAGCACCACGCCGAGCAGGACCGCACCGTGCACGGTGATCGTGCCGGTCGCCAAGGCACGCCTCGAGGTCCGAGGCATGATCGCGTCGACGTCGCGATCGAGGAGGTTCGTCCAGCACTCGGCTCCCGCGCTGAGGAGCGCGACCGCTGCCGCTGAAAGGAGGACGAGCTCGAGCGGAAAGGGCCCTGAACCAGCCCAAGCCAATAGTCCACCGGTGACGGCGACGAACACGAATGTCGCGTCGATGTGAGGCTTGACGAAGGTGAGGTACACCGCCAGCGATGGCTGGGGGCGGGGCCTCGGCACAGCCACGACCTCCGAGGTGACAACCGCCCGAAGGTCTGCCGTTCCTCCCAGGCCGACGTCATGCTCCATGGTCTGCATCAAGCTCTCCCTGACCTAAGCCCCGCTCTACCTGGCTAAGCACTGTCCCGGGCGGCATGTCCGAGCCCCACGTCCGAGGCGAAGTCGTATCTTCACGTGCTCCACCCGTCCGAGGTACAGGTTCGCTACTGCCGCTATCGCGGGACGTCGCTCTTGGCGGGTCGAAACGACCAGGTGGGTGGGACTGGCAGTACCGAATATGCTTGGGCGAGATGCACGATCAACCTTCGACGCAGCACTCGGGGACTGGGCCGATGCCGAGCTAGCTCCCTGCCTCACGAGACGACTATGTGACCCGGGCCACGTCACGCATAGGGCCGAAAGACCCTTCCGCGCAAGTAGGGTCCTGCCTCCCGAGGTTCCCGCTCCCGCGAGGGTCCGCGATGCTGTGCGTCCCTACCAGTCGCTCCACCGCGATCACTCGCTTCGGTGAAGATTGGCCGCGAGGGCCTCACCTGGCAAGCTCGCCGAAGCATTCGACGCACGCTGCGCTCAACCCACCAGCGTGGCGACGGCCTCCGGCGATAGTGGGCGGGCGAAGAGGAACCCCTGACCTTCGTCGCAGTTCAAGTCGGCGAGCGCGTCGAGCTGGAGGCTCGTCTCGATGCCCTCGCCGACAACGGTCATCCCAAGCGCATGCGACATCGCCGTCACGGCGGCGACGATCTCCCGGTCGCGAGGGCTCCGGCTGATCTGCTCGACGAAGCTGCGGTCGATCTTCAAGATGTCTACCTTCAGCCGCTGTAGGTGCGCAAGGGTCGAGTAGCCAGTCCCGAAGTCGTCGAGGGCGATCCGCACCCCGATCGCCGACAGCGCGGACAGGGTCTCCTGGACGTCGCCCACCTCACCGATGAGCGCTGTCTCGGTGATCTCGAGGCACAGTTGCGCGGGGTCGATGCCGTGGCGGAGGATCACCTCGGTGATCCGCTCGGCTAGACCAGGATCTGAGAGCTCGCGCCCCGAGATGTTGACCGCCACGGTGAAGTCACTCGGCCAGCCGTCGAGCGCGGTCCACTCGGCCAGCTGGCGGCAGGCTTCGTCCAGGACGAACGAGCCAATCCTCCCGATAAGGCCGTGGTCCTCGGCGAATGGAATGAACTCGTCTGGCGGTACGATCCCGCGTTCGGGATGTCGCCAGCGCACGAGCGCCTCGACGCCGGTGAGCAGCTGTGCCTCCAGGGAGAACAGTGGCTGGTAGACGAGGAACAGCTGGGACTCGTCTATCGCGCGAGAGAGCTCGATGTGCAGCACGCTGTTTCCCGCTCGGTCGCGATCCGCGAAGTCAAAGATCCGGTAGCGGTTGCGTCCGGCTTTCTTTGCTTCGTACATCGCCGCATCGGCGTCGCGGATCAGCTGGTCGGGCTCTGCGCCGGGGTCGCCCGTCACGACGATACCGACGCTGCACGTGACCGAGAGATCCCGGCCACTCTCGACATAGGGGGCATCGACCGCCCGGACGATCCGGTCCCCGATGAGACGGACATCGTCGTCGCTACGAAGTTCGCCGCAAAGCACCACGAACTCGTCGCCCCCGAAGCGAGCCACTGTGTCGACACGCCGCGCGAGCGTCGAGAGACGCCGGCCGACCTCGGTGAGCACGAGGTCGCCGGCGCCGTGGCCGAAGGTGTCGTTGATCTCTTTGAAGTCGTCGATGTCGACGAACAGCACCGCAATGCGCGAAGGGTGTCGCTCCATCGAGACGAGCGCCTGGGAGAAGCGGTCGGTGAGGGCGATCCGGTTCGCGAGCCCCGTGATCGGGTCGTGGAGGGCCTGGTAGGCGAGTGCCTTCTCTGCCTTTATCTGGGCGGTGACGTCACGCGAGACACCGAAGGTGCCGATGATCACACCGCTCTCGTCGCGAAGCGGCATCTTCGTGGTGGAGACCCAGACGTCCACCCGGCCGGGGAAGGTCTCCCGCTCCACCTTGCCGACTATTGGCTCGCCGGAGCGGATGATCTCCTGCTCGTCCTCGAATGCGATGGAGGCATGCTCGTCCGAGAAGACATCGAAGTCCGTCTTGCCGATCAGCTCGTCGGCACGATGGCCCGGCGCGATCGCGTCGATCCAGCCTGCGCTCACGAAGAGGAAACGGCTGAGCAGGTCCTTGAAGTAGATGCGCCCTTCGCCCATGGCCAAGAGATTGCTCAGGCAGGTGAGCTTGAGCTCGCGCACCGACTCGCTCTCTTGGCGTAGCTCCGCCTCAACCATGAGACCACTCCCCTGTAGACGGCCATGGGCCCATGAGTGCTTACGACCAATCGGTGGAGAATAGTTAGCTCGAGGTCGAATCGGTCGACGGGTGATCCCGGGATCGCAGCCCGGTGTCGTCGGCTGCCCCCTCCTCCCCGGAGCAGCGGCCCTCTTCACCCCTCGGCTGGGCCGCTGTAGCCGCAGAGCCCGACGCGAGGCGAGTTCACAACGGGGAGGAAATAGTCGCCGTCGGGTTCGCTGCAGCGGTGGTGGTCGCTGCAGACGTCGCAATACCAGCAAGCACCGTCCACTACCTGGTAGCACAAGGCGCACACGCTGGTCGCGCTCCGCCCGCATGCGGCACATGGATGGTCGGGCGGCTCGTTGCGGGCCAGCACGTCGATAGCGGCGCCTGTCGAGGCACCAGCTACGAGAGCCAGAGCCCGTCCCGCCAGCTCGGTGGTGGTGCCGAAGTCGTACTCGTAGCTGAACCGGCTGCCGGCACCGACTGTGTCGACGATCCTCTCCTCCATCGAGCGGGGGTTCTCTGCCCACTCCTCGGCCCCGTCCACGTCGTAGGCGAACGTGACGCCCGCGTGTTCGAAGCTGCTCAGGTGGCCGCAGCACTCCACCCAGATGCGACGGAGGAACCTGTCGAGGTCGTCCCAAGTGGTCGCTTGAGACGCCTCCAAGACGAGCCAGTAGGACGTCAGGTAGCGGTCTTCGAGCGCGAGCAGCAACCCGTCGGCCGCGCCGGTGCCGGCCAGCCGTCCCCGGCAGGAGCGGACGTGGCGAGCCATGCCGGGTTTCGTGAAGCTCTTGCCGCAAATCCGGCATTGTCCGCGCGTCTGCTCGGTCACGATCAGGCTCCTTGTCTCTGCTCTCTCCTGCCGGCTGGTCTCCGGTCCCTCCTGGCCCGAGGAACCGACGGGGCCCTGGCGGGGTCGAATGCTCTTTCAAGTCACGGCGAAAGTACCAGACGACAGCCCGCTTCACCACCGGGGCCAGGCGCTCGGCCGCTCCCAGGCTCGCCGACGATCACGTTGCCGGTGGTGGGGCACGTCCGCTCGAAAGAGAGCAGCAGGCGGCTTGAGCGCGTGGTCTGTTCCGGCAGAGCGTGCGTCTTGAACGCCACCTCGTCTGACCCGCCGATACCTCTACCTGCTCGTGACCACACCTTCCCAGCGGGTGAGCATCGACCTGCTTGCCGCGCTCTGCGACCTCTTGGACTGCACCCGCACCGACTTGCTGACGTGCCATCCTCGGCCAGGCCGTGTGCCAGCGCTGCGTGCCCCGCTTTGCTCGCAACGCAGCCACCTGCCCAGGCTATGGTGGGAGCAAAGTGCTGGCCTACTACGACGGCGCCGGCCGTGCGGCCTGCGCCACCGGCGGCAACTACTGGCTCGACCCCACTGTCGCCCTCGTCATCGCCGCTGTCGTCGGCTAACCCGACTGAGGATGCGCCCGATGACGCTGTTCGAGCCAGGTCGCAGCGACGGCTCGGTGTCGCTCGCGGGCCTCTTGGCAAGCTCACGCATCTGGGGCCCGGTGGCCGTTTGGCAGGACGTCGAGCTCGCGAGACGAGCGTCTCGACCCGGGGTGACGAGGCGGTGACGACAGTCTGTCGATCTGGCGAAGGGCGCCGCTGTCCTCGGACCGGCCATGGCGAGGTCCTCAGCCGTGCGGGATCGCAGCGAGGAGGGTCTCGGGCGGGACGTACATCGTCTGGTACGGGGCGAGCCAGTAGTCCCGGTACCACAACACCCTGCCGTGGTAGATCAGGGCGAAGGCGTGGCCGGGCGTGTCCGCGTGCATCCCGAGCCCCAAGGTGTTGAACGCCTTGGACATGGTGAGGCTCGTGTCGGAGATGACCGGCGTCGTGATCCCGTACTCGGCCATTGCCTGGCGGAGCACGCCCGGCGGATCGGGCGTGATCGAGACGAGCTGGATGCCTCGTGCGTGAAGCTCCGCCCCGACCTTCTGCAGCCCCTGGATCTGCACGAGGCAGGCCTGGCAGGAGACTCCTTCGGAGAAGAACAGCAGCGTCTTGTGTTCGTACACGGACTTGGAGCTGATCGCCTTTCCCGTGAGCACGTCGCGTCCGGAAAACGCCGGCACGGCCGCGCCGGCTCGAAGACCCGCACCCTTCTCGAGCCCTGTCGCCGACGCGGTCTTCGATCCCGAGGTCTGCGTCGAGCCGAGCACGCTCGGCAACACGAAGCTCAGCACGAAGACGGCGACGACGCCAAGGGCGAGGAGGGTGGCCTTCGGCGAACGCCAGAGGCTCTGCCTACGGGAGGGGCTCCGGCGCCGGCGCGACGCGTCCGGTCGAGTGACCGGCCGGCGCGCCCGGTTCCTCCCCGGGGGCACAGCAGCTGCCCGCCGGCCGGTCTCCGCCTTCTTTGCGTTCATCGTGGTTCCTCCCTCTTCTCAGTACCGCGAACACGAAGCCCCCGATCAGCGCGGCCAGGATGGGGAGAGAGACGAAGCCCGGGACTCGACCGATGTAGACCGCCGCCTCGCGCATCCAGGCACCCATGGTCTTCTGGAAGCCCGGGGCGGTGTTGGAGTTGCCGGTCAGGGCGAGCGTGATGAACAGCAGGCCGAAGCCGGCGAAGATC
>DAHXNN010000052.1 GCA_027365385.1 Acidimicrobiaceae bacterium
CTCGTACTTGAGGTCGCGCTCCGCCTCACGGATGCGCTGCAGGATGACCTGCTTCGCCGCCTGAGCGGCGATGCGGCCGAAGTCGCTCGGAGTGTCATCCCACTCGCGCACGACGTTGCCGTCCTCGTCGAGCTCCTGACCGTAGACGCGGATCTCGCCCGAGTCCGAGTCGATCGTGACGAACGCCTCCTCGGCGGCGTCGGGCATACGCTTGTACGCTGCGACGAGGGCGTTCGCGAGCGCCTCGAGCAGCGTGTCGACCGCGATCCCCTTGTCTCGCGCTATCTGCTGCAACGCGTCCAGGAACTCGAAGTTCGTCGTGCTCATGACGTCGTCGCCCTCTCCCTCGTGGTGGCAGTGCCGGCGCTGCCCTCGCTGCCGGCCGGCGTGCCTGTACCTGCGAGCGCAGCCCGCCAGTCGAACACCGTGTGCGCTCGGTCGACCTCGTCGTAGCCGATGCGGCGCTCGGCACCGCCGGTCGTGACCACGATTCCGCCGTCGTCCGACGCGACGAGCATCCCCTCGACACGACGGTCGCCAGGCACGCCGGGCCGGGTACGCACCGCGACGAGGCTGCCGACCGCAGTCGAGAAGTGCGCGGGCCTGCGAAGGCGGCGCTCGACGCCCGGTGTCGTCACCTCGAGCTCGTAGTGGTCGTCCGGGACGACGTCCCCGGCCTCGTCGAGCGCCGCCGACACAGCGCGCGCGACCCCGGCGAGCGCGTCGAGGTCGAGCCCACCCGCTCGCTCGACGGTCACTTGGACGACACCCGACGCACGCTCGAGGTCGTACAGCGAGACTCCGAGGTCCGCGCACACTCGGGCGACGACAGCCGACAGCTCGTCGTTACCACGCACGGCGTCCTCCTTCCCTCGCATGCCGCGACCCCGACCGGGTCCCGGTACATCGCTCCCAAAAATCAAGAACGTGGGCAACAGCCCACGTTCCCGCACGACCATCCGACTGCTGAACCGCCGGTAGATCATAGCAGGAGCCATCTCGCGCGATCCCGTTCGGCTCTCTCGCGACAAGCCTCTGGCTGGCCGGTACTGCCACCGGTACGGTAACCCACAAGGCTCTCGGTGCACCCGGGAGACGGGGCGCCGAGCTGCCATGGCGGAACCTGCGCAGCTCGGCTCGCGACGACAGGAGGCAGGGCGCTGTGGGCGGGAACGGCAACGAGGGCATGCTGACGCGGGCCATGCCCGCACGAGACGGGGCGCACGAGCGGTGGACCCGAGCGGCGCTCCACCTGCTCGCAGACCGCGGCACGGTGCCACCTACTCTGCCGGCTCGCCCTGTGCTCTGGGAGATCCGTCCGGAACGTGTCCTCGTGGGCTGCGAGACCCCGATGGCGATGGAGCCGTCCCTCGTCGCCGGACCTGGGACGAGGCCGAGGTGCCTCGATGTCGCGCCGGCCGCGGCATCGCGCCGCCCCGAGGACGACGACCTGCCCGACGCCGCTCTCGCGACCGTCGAGGCGGAGTCCGACAGGCGCGTCCTCGTCGACTTCCTTGCTGCCCGCGTCACGACACTGACCGGCGACCCGGGCGACTGCGCGGCCTACCTGCGCTCGGTCGTCGACGAGCTCGCCGCCCGACGCTTCGCCCCACTCGGCGAGCTAGTCGTCGTCGGCATGGACGACCTCTCGGCGCACGCCCCGGAAGGACCGGTGACGACGCGGGTCGGGCGGCTCGCCGAGGTCGACAGTCACCTTCTGGCAGCTGCACGAGAAGGTGAGGGTGCCGATCGCCTTACGGAGGTGCCCGGGAAGACCGGGAAGAGTCGCGCAGTCCTCGTCGTCGTGGGTCCGGGGGCGACCGAGGACGTCGCACGGCTCGACCAGCTGGTCGCACTCGCCGGGGAGGATGTCACCTCGGCTGGACGGGGGGATCCGCGAGCCCGCGAGATCGCGGTCGTCATCGGTGCCTCCTGGCCCGGGGCGCGCTGCACGCTGGTCGTCGGACCCCGGCGCAACGACGTGTTCGTCAAGGCCACGCTCGATCGCCGGCTCAGCGAGGAGGCGCGCGTCGCATTCCCGTCTCTCACGAGCCGATCGGAGGCGCGCGACGCGCAAGCACAGCACGAACGCGCTGGAGACGCTGGAGGCGCCGAAGACCCTGGAGGTGCTGGAGGCGCCGTCGAGGTGGCCGTCCTCGGGCGCGTCGAAGTACGCGGTGTCGCTGGCTCTCTCGCTCGCCGGCCGAAGCTCACCGAGCTCGTCGTGTTTCTCGCGCTCCACCCCGAGGGAGCGACGACGAGCGCGTGGTCGACGGCGCTCTGGCCACACCGCCGGGTCCCGGGACAGACGATCGCGAACAGGCTGTCCGAGGCGCGGCGCCTCCTCGGCTTCGCGCCAGACGACCGACCACGCCTCCGCCGGAACGGGGAGCTCTACGTCCTGTCGGACGTTTCGAGCGACTGGGCGCGCTTCAAGCAGCTCTCGCACCGCGATCGAGACGTCAGCTCGTGGCACGCTGCCCTCCAGCTCGTCCGGGGTCGACCCTTCGAAGACCTGCCGTCGACGCTATGGACCGCGATCGAATGCACGGCAGCCGAGATCGAGCACGCCGTCACGGACTGCGCTCTGCGCTGCGGCGAGGCGCTTCTCGACGGTGGCGACTACGAAGGGGCTGCCGCAGCCGCCTACCAGGGACTTCGCGCTGTGCCCTGGGACGAGCGCCTCCATCGCTTGTTGATGCTCACCGCCGACGCGACGGGCAACCGTGCCGGTGTCGACGCGACGCTCCGACATCTCGCGCTCGCGCTCGAGGTCGACGGCGATCCCCTCCAGCACGTCCACCGGGACACTGCGTCGCTCTACGAGCTCCTGGCCGGCAGATCCCCGATCCAAAGACCGTGACTCCACGCTCGCCTCGGTGGCGGTGAGTGCCACCATGCGCGGCCGACCTCGGGCGCGGCAGCGATCAGCGCGCCAAGACCGTGGACCCGACCACCGCAGCACCGGTAGTGTGCCCCGTCGCCAGCCGCAACCGGCGGCGTAGCCGGCGACGGGAGGCGGACGTGGGGATCCTCGACGGCAAGACGGTGCTCGTCACCGGGGTGCTCACCGACGAATCGCTCGCCTGGCATGCGGCGCGTCATGCCCAGGCGGAGGGTGCCGAGGTCGTGCTGACCGGCTTCGGGCGCGGCATGTCGATCACGAGGCGCACGGCACGCAAGCTCGAACGCGAGCCCGGCGTCCTCGAGCTCGACGTCACCGACCCTTCCCAGCCCGCTGCCGCGGCCGAGGCGGTCCGCGCCCGCTACGGGCGCCTCGACGGCCTCCTCCATTCCATCGCATTCGCGCCAGCGAGCATCCTCGGCAGCGGCATGCTCAGCGCCAACTGGCCAGACGTCGCGACCGCGCTGGAGGTCTCGGCGTACTCCTTGAAGGTGCTCGCGGCCGCGTTCGTCCCGCTTCTCGAGCAAGACGGGGGTGGCTCGATCGTCGGGCTCGACTTCGACGCGAGCGTCGCGTGGCCCGCCTACGACTGGATGGGGGTCGCGAAGGCTGCGCTCGAGAGCCTCGCTCGCTACCTCGCTCGCGACCTCGGCCCACGCGGGGTCCGGGTCAACCTCGTCGCGGCAGGACCGGTCCGGTCCGTCGCGGCGAAGTCGATCCCCGGCTTCTCCCGGTTCGAGGACGCCTGGGACGAGCGGGCGCCCCTCGGCTGGGACGTCGTGGCGGATGGCGACGCCGTCGGGCGTGCCTGTGCTGCGCTGCTGTCGGACCTCTTCTCGCGCACGACGGGCGAGATCGTCCACGTCGACGGCGGCTACCACGCCGTCGGCGCGTAGAGCCCGTGCGCCCGCACGTGGCGCACGGGCGTCGTTACGCATGGGCGGCCGGGAGAGATGCTCCAGCCAGATAGGGTAAGAGACCTGGCGGCGTGGCCGAGTGGCATAGGCAAGGGCCTGCAAAGCCCTGTACAGCGGTTCGATTCCGCTCGCCGCCTCCAGGACTTCGCTCGATGGCGTGGCAGGTAAGTGGCCATATTCGGTTTGTCCCTGACGGGTTTGACCGTGGCGGACAGTGCCGCGCGAGCGCCGTCGATCACGCCGCGAGCGCTGCTCGCACGACTCGCTAGGTCCTGATCCGCTAGCTCCCACGCGAAGGGCGTCGGCGACGTGCGACCGGGGAGCTCTCGGGCGCGGGCCGGGCCTTCGGCGAGCTCCCCCGCGACGAGCGGCCCGCTCCGCGCTGGGGCACCGCCGCGCCGTGCACGGGATCGACGGCGTCGAACACCCGCTGCGGGGTTGCCATGACGATGGACGGCCTGCGGCCGGCCCGAGAAGGTGCCTCGTCCTAGCGGGCCGTAGGCTGCGGCGGATGGCCGCCGGCGTGGAGAGACCGCCGCCCACCGGCCTGCCGGTCGAGGACGCCATTGCCGATCTGCGCGCCGCTCTGGCTGGCGGCGCGGCGGTGCTGCAGGCCCAGCCCGGCGCGGGCAAGACCACCGTCGTCCCCCTCCGCCTCCTCGGCGAGCCGTGGCTGGGCGGCGACCGTGTCCTGGTGCTCGAGCCCCGGCGCGTGGCGGCCCGGGCCGCCGCATCCCGCATGGCCGCCCTGCTCGGTGAGGAGGTCGGTGGGACCGTCGGCCTGGTCACCCGCGACGACCGGCGCACTGGGACGGCCACCCGCGTCGAGGTGGTCACCGAGGGCGTCCTCACCCGCCGCCTGCAGGCCGACCCGACGCTGGCGGGCACGGCGCTGGTCGTATTCGACGAGTTCCACGAGCGCCACCTGCAGGGCGACCTGGGCTTGGCCCTCACCCTCGACGCCCGCGACGCGCTGCGCCCAGACCTGCGGGTGCTGGTCATGTCGGCCACCCTCGACGCCTGTCCCGTCGCCGCCCTGCTCGGCGGGGCGCCTGTCGTCACGAGCGCCGGGCGTACCTTTTCCGTGGAGGTGCGGTGGACGCCAGTGCCGACCGGGGCCCGGCTGGCCCCAGGCGTGGCCGCCGCCGTGCGGCGGGCGCTGTCCGCGGACGCCGGCGACGTGCTCGTGTTCCTGCCGGGCGTGGGCGAGATCCGGGGCGTCACCGACGCGCTCGGTGTGCCGGGCGACGTCGACGTCGTTGCACTACACGGCGGTCTGCCGGCCGCCGCCCAGGACCGGGCGCTGCGGGCCGGCGCCCGCCGCCGGGTTGTGCTGGCCACCGACCTCGCCGAGACCAGCGTGACGGTCGAGGGCGTGGGCGTCGTGGTCGACGCCGGCCTCGCCCGCCGCCCCTCCTACGATCCGGCGAGCGGACTGACCCGGCTGCGCACCACGGTGGCGTCGCGGGCGTCGGCCGACCAGCGCGCGGGGCGGGCCGGGCGCCTCTGGCCCGGGGTCGCCTACCGGTTGTGGTCCGAGGCGGAGCACGCCGGCCGTCGGCCGTGGCCCGAACCGGAGATCGCGGCCGCCGACCTGGCGGGCACGGCACTGGAGCTGGCCGTGTGGGGGGCACCACCCGGCGCCCTGCGCTGGCTGGACCCGCCGCCGCCGGGCGCCTTCTCGAGGGCCACCGAGCTGCTCGAGGGGCTCGGCGCTCTCGCCGGGGGCCGTCCCACCGATCTCGGGCGGCGCCTCGTCGGCGTCCCTCTCCACCCCCGCCTCGGGACGATGCTCCTGCGCGCCCCGCGGGCGAAGAGGCGCACCGCCGCCCTCCTCGCTGCCTTGCT
>DAHXNN010000065.1 GCA_027365385.1 Acidimicrobiaceae bacterium
GGCGCCGGTCTCGGGGCGCGTCGGTTGGTCTCGGGCAGCCGGCGCGGCTCGGCGTCCCGCTCGCGCCGAGGGGGTGTCGGGGCAGCGGCCCTCGCGCAGGGGTCATCATGGGCGGGGCGAGCCGAGATCGCCCTGCTCGCCGTCGGGCGTGCCGGGGACGGCCGGCTCGTCCTCGGCCGCGCCGGGCGGCGACTCGTCGCGGTCGAGCGGGGCCAGTCCCTGATGGTCGTCGGGCCGACCCAGTGTGGCAAGACGTCAGGTCTCGCGATCCCGGCGTTGCTCGAATGGGACGGTCCAGCGCTTGCCACGAGCGTGAAGACGGACATCGTCAACGACACCTACGCCCGCCGGGAGTCGCTCGGCAGGGTCCTCGTCTTCGACCCGACGGGCGTGTCCGGCCTGCCGGCGGCGGGTTGGTCGCCGCTTGCCACCGCGGGGACCTGGGCGGGGGCGCGCCGGGTGGCTGCCGGGCTCTGCGGGGTGGCGCGCGGTGCGGGCTCGGGCCTCGAGGACGCGGGATTCTGGTATGCGACCGCCGAGAAGCTGCTCGCCCCGCTGCTCTTCGCCGCGGCGACGTCGGGCGCGACCGTCGCCGACGTGGTCCGCTGGGTCGACACCGGCGAGGTGAGCGAGGTGCTCCTTGCCCTCGAGCTCGCCGGCGTGCCGGAGGCGGTGCGGGCCGCGGAGGCGAGCTTCTCGCGAGAGGAACGGCAGCGCAGCTCGGTGTACACCACCGCGGAGACGGTTCTCGCCGCGTACGGCGACCCGACGGTCGTGTCGAGCTGTGAGCGCCACGATCTCGACCCGGCGGCGCTCCTCGACGGAGGTCGCCATACGGCCTACCTCGTAGCGCCGGCTCACGAGCAGGAGCGGCTGCAGTCGGTCTTCGTCGCGATCGTCCGTAGCGTCGTCGAGGAGGCGCTCACCGTGTCCTCGCGTCTCGGCAGACCTCTCGAGCCCCCGCTGCTCGTGGTGCTCGACGAGGCGGCGAACGTCGCCCCGCTGTCCTTCCTCGACACGCTGGCCTCGACCGCGGCGTCGCACGGGATCCAGCTCGTGACCGTCTGGCAGGACCTCGCCCAGGTCGAGGCCCGCTACGGGTCGCGGGCGGCGACCGTCGTCAACAACCACAGGGCGAAGCTGCTCTGCTCGGGCATCGCCGACACCTCCACGCTCGAGCAGGCGAGCCTGCTCGCGGGGGACGAGGACCACACCGTCGACTCCTCGACGATCGACGCCGCCGGCCAGTGGAGCCGCACGAGCAGCGTCGCGCAGCGCAGGCTGCTGCCCGCAGGCCGCCTCCGCTGCCTCGAGCCCGGAGAGGCGGTCCTCCTCTACGGGCACCTGCCCCCGGTTGCGCTGACGCTGCGAGCGTTCTACGAGGACAGGAGGCTCAGGCGGCTGGCCGCCGGGCCGATCATGCGGGAAGCAAGCAGCACCGGGGGCGCCGGCGACAGGGGCGTTGGTGACGGGGGCGCCGGAGGTAGGGGCGTCGGTGACAGGGGCGTCAGAGGCGGTCGACGAGCGGGGCGAGCAGCGCGCCGGCTGCTGCAGCACCGATCGTCGACGCGAGGACGAGCCAGCGGCCCGTCTTCGGGAGCTCCTTGAAGGCGAGGAGCGTCGCTGCCGCGTCGCACCCGTCGGCGAGCGCTCCGGCCTCGACGAAGCGCCGCGCCTCGCCGTCGTGGGCGAGCACCAGCAGCGCCCCGAGCCCGAGGGCGAGATCCCGGCCACCGAGGGTCCGTGCGAGCAGGCGGACCGAGGTGCGGCGCGCCTCGCCGGCGCCGACCCAGGGGCCCGCGGGCAGCCGGGGTAGGACGAGAGCCGTCACGCCGAGGAGGGTCCGAGCGGCCGCGAGCGCCCCGGCGGCCCGGCGCGCCTCGTCCCGGCCGAGCGCGCCGAGCACGAGCGCGGCCGGCCACTGCGGCACGCCACGCACGGGCACGCCACGCACGGGGACCCTTGTATGCGGGCGGTGGGCTGCGCCCAGCCGGTGCACCGGGCGGCGACCGTGGTACTGCGCAGCGTGACCCATGGCCCCACGGTAGTGGCGTGCGAGCGGTCGCCGTCGTGCGGGGGGAGGGCTCGGACCGCCGGAAGGATTCACCCAGCTGTCACCGTGAGGTCACGAAGCGTTCCGCTGCGGTTCAGGTCGCCGGTCTAGCTTCCGGGGCGTATGGAGCCCACGCAGTCGACGAGGCACGACGTCGAGGACAACGGAGCGACGACCATGGTGCGGGAGGCGAGCTGGTCGGACGTTCGCGTGGAGAGCACGGGAGCACGCCGCGAGGGCACTGCGGCGACGATGTCTGCACGGGACGTCCGGCTCGGCTTCGGCTCGGTGACAGTCATGGAGGACATCACCGTCGACCTCCCGCCGGGCAGCATCACGGCCCTCGTGGGGCCGTCCGGGTCCGGCAAGACCACCTTCCTGCGCTCTCTCAACAGGATGAACGACAAGGTCCGCAGCTTCTGGAGCGAGGGTGAGATCCTGCTCGACGGCCAGGAGATCCACGGCCGCGACGTGGACCCGCTCGTGCTCCGCCGCCGCGTGGGGATGGTGTTCCAGCGACCCAACCCGTTCCCGATGTCCATCCAGGACAACGTCGTCGCCGGCGTCCGGGCGCATCGCATGGCCCGTCGCTCGGCGATGCGCGACATAGCGGAGACGCGGCTCGCGGAGGTCGGCTTGTGGAGCGCCGTGGCGGACAGGCTCGACGACTCGCCGTTCCGGCTCTCGGGCGGGCAGCAGCAGCTGCTGTGCCTCGCTCGGGCTCTAGCCGTCGAGCCGGAGGTGCTCCTCCTTGACGAACCGACCTCGTCGCTCGACCCGAGGTCCACGGAAGCCGTGGAGGAGCTCGTCCGCAGGCTGACGCCCGGGATCACGGTGGTCGTCGTCACGCACAACCTCGCCCAGGCGAGGCGTCTGTCGGACAACACGGTGCTCTTCTACCAGGGACGACTCGTCGAGTCGGGACCGACGTCGCAGCTCTTCGGTCGACCGAGCAGGCCGGAGACGGCCCGCTATCTCGGCGGCGACGCCGATCCTGCCGTGCTCGCCTGAGGGCACCTGCCGCCAGGCACCAGATCTACCCCCAGGGCGCGCCCGAGACGGACGGGTCGCGCCTGCAGCTGCCCCACCCGACCATCCAAGCCCGCGAGAGCGGACCAGGCAAAGGAGCCATTCCCAAGATGCAGCCAACCAGCAACGCAGCGCAGAAGGACACGTCCCCGTCCGCCCTGCGGACCCGTACGGCGGGCCTCGCCCGCGTCGGCGCCGCGGCGCTCGCCGGGGCGCTTGCTCTCACCGGCGTGACGGCAGCGGCCGCCGTCGCAGCTCCCGCGCGCGCGTCGGCGGTCGGGACGGCAGCGAGGGGCGGGCTCACCTACCCCGCGGTCGAGAAGCAGCTGAGCGCCATCGAGACCCCCCCGTCGTCGAAGGTCTCCCTTCTCGAGACGGGTTCGACGCTGCTCTACCCGCTCATCAGCGTCTGGGCCGCGGCCTACGGCAAGATCCACCCGAACATCCCCGTGACGACAGCCGGCACCGGCTCGGGAACGGGCCAGTCCGACGCCCTGAGCGGCACGGTCCAGATCGGCGCTTCCGACGCGTACCTCCCACCCACGGACCCGAAGACGTTGCTCAACATCCCCCTCGACATCTCCGCCCAGGACATCGCCTACAACATCAAGGGCGTCCCGCAGAGCACGCACCTGAAGCTCACCGGCGCGGTCCTCGACGAGATCTACTCGGGCAAGATCGACAACTGGAGCTCGTCGGTCATCAAGGGCCTCAACCCCGGAGTGCACCTGCCGAACGAGACGATCGTCCCGCTCCACCGCTCCGACGGAAGCGGCGACACCTTCTTGTTCAGCACGTACCTCGACGACCAGAGCCCGAAGGGCGGCTGGGTCGCTGCCCAGGGTGGCCCGGGCACGCAGGTCCAGTGGCCGAGCATCTCGACGGCGCTCGCCGAGCAGGGCAACCAAGGCATGGAGACGGCGTGCACGTCGACGCCTGGGTGCGTCGCCTACATCGGCGTGAGCTTCTTGAACGAGTCGATCAAGGACCACCTCGGGGAGGCCCAGATTCGCAACGGGGATGGCCAGTTCGAGCTGCCCACGCACGAGGCGATCGCCACCGAGGTGGCGGCCTACACGACGATCCCGACCAATGCAGCAGAGTCGCTCATCGACTCGACCTCGCCTTCTGCGAAGAACGGCTATCCGATCGTCAACTTCGAGTACGCCATCGTCAACGAGAAGCAGCCGAACGCCGCGACTGCACAGGCCGTGAAGGCGTTCCTCGCCTGGGGAATGGACCCGCGATTCGGCTCGACGGGCAAGCACCTCGGGCCGGTCTACTTCCAGGCGCTGTCCCCGGCTGCGATCCAGGTCTCGCTCAACCTGCTCGACAAGGTCAAGTAGCTCCTCACGGTGGCGGACGTGACGGGAGATCGGCGCGGCACGTCGCCACAAGCTGTGCGAGCCGGCTCGCGCGCTCGCGCGAGCCGGCGAGCTGCCGGCGAGAGCGCCCTCTCGGTGGTGACGGCGGTCGCCGCCGCCGTCCCGCTCGGTGCGCTGCTCGCGGCCGTCGCAGTGCTCCTCGTAGAGGCGCTTCCCGCTATCCGCTACGACGGTTGGCACTTCCTCACGGGTAGCGCGTGGCGGCCGGGCAACTACTACGGCAACCCGGTCCGGACGGGGGGCGTGCTCCATCCTGTCGGCGCGAGCTACGGCGCGCTCCCGCTCATCCTCGGGACGCTCGAGTCCTCGGTGATCGCCGTGATCGTCGCTTTCCCGGTGGCAGTCGGTGCAGCGGTCCTCGTCGTCGAGAAGCTACCGAGGCGGATCGCCGGCGCAGTGGGCTTCTGCCTCGAGGTGCTTGCCGGGATACCGAGCGTCGTGTTCGGGCTCTGGGGCGTCCTGAGCTTCGGTCCGTGGCTGGCGCGAGACGTGTACCCGGCGCTCACCCACCTGCCGAACGTCCCGCCGCTCGACATCTTCCACGGTCCCGTCGGCGCGGGCGAAGGGCTCCTCACCTCCGGTCTCGTGCTCGCGGCGATGATCGTCCCGATCATCGCCGCGACGACACGCGACCTGCTCCGCCAGGTCCCCGAGACGACCAAGGAAGGTGCCGACGCGCTCGGGATGACCCACGCGGAGGCGTTCCGGGCGGTGCAGGTGCGCTGGGTGCGCACCGGCGTGCTCGGCGCCCTCGTCCTCGGTCTCGGGCGGGCGCTCGGCGAGACGATCGCGCTAGCGCTCGTGAGCGGGACCGTGCTGTCCAGCGCGACGAGCATCTACGGCACGATGACGACCGTCGCAGCGACGATCGTGTCCCTGCTCGACTCCGCGCAGACCGACCCCACCGGGCTCGCGGTGCGAGCGCTCGCCGAAGCGGCCCTCGTCCTCCTTGTCATCACGCTTGCCGTCAACGTCGGCGCACGGGTTCTCGTCCGGCGCTCCGCCCGCGGCGCGGCATTGCCGATCGGGGCAGGGTTTTGAGAGCGCCAGCTGCCGCCCCCGCCGTCGCCGGCGGCTCCGGCGCGCCCGGGCGGGTACCGCTCGTGATCGCCCGCCGCCGCCGTGTGGCCGATCGTGTCTGGTGGTCGCTCTGTGCCGTCGGTCTGGCCCTCGTCGTCGCCCCCGTCGTCTGGGTGATCACCGGCGTCGTCCAGCGCGCCGTCTCCGGCTGGAGCTGGAGCGTGCTCACGACTATCTCGACCGGAGTGGGTGGGGGTCTCGCGAACGCGATCGCGGGGACGTTCGTCCTCCTCGTCGGCGTCGGGTTGCTCGCCGGCCTGGTCGGGCTCGGCTGCGGGGTCTACCTAGCGGAGATCGCCCGCCCGAGCTGGCGGACCACGGTCCTGCGGAGCGCTTCGGAGGTCCTCTCCGGTGTCCCCTCCATCGTCCTCGGCTACGTCGGCTACGAGGCGCTGGTCGTAGGGTTGCACTGGGGCTTCTCCCTCCTGGCCGGCCTGATCGTTCTTTCGGTGCTTGTCGTGCCCTACGTCGCCAAGTCGACCGAGATAGCGCTTGGCCAAGTGCCACTCGGCTACCGCGAGGGTGGCGAGGCGCTCGGCATGACCCGCTCGCACATCCTGCGTACGGTCGTCCTCCGCTCGGCGGTGCCGGGCATCGCGACGGGGGTGATCATCGCCCTCGCGATATCGGTCGGCGAGACAGCGCCGCTGCTCTACACCGCAGGCTGGACGAACAGCTACCCGACGGCCCACCTGCTCCACGCGCCGATCGGCTACCTCACCTACGCGACCTACACGTTCTACGACGACCCCTACCCCGCCGTGCGTGCGCTCTCCTACGACGCGGCGCTCCTGCTCGTCTTGCTCGTGGTGGGCCTGATAGCGACCTCACGCCTCGTCGTCCACCTGAGCCAGCGCTACTCACCCGAGCGGTCGCTCGGTGCCGGTCGCAGGGCTCCGAGACCTTTGCCGGCCGGCGCAGCCGCAGCCGGGGCGGCAGCGGAGGGCGCCGGGTCCCTCTGATACGGCAGGTGGCCCGGCCCGGCCCCGGTGACCGGCCGCGGCGATCGGTGCTTCGGGACGATCGGCGCTCGGCGAGGATCAGTGCTCGGCGAGGATCAGTGCTCGGCGAGGATCAGTGCTCGGCGAGGATCAGTACTTGGCGAGGCGCCGGGCCGCCTCGAGCACGTCGGCGACCTGGGGGAGCACGGCTCGCTCCAGCGCAGGCTCGTAGGGCACCCAGGTGTCAGGGGACGCGACCCTGCGGACAGGGGCGTCGAGGTCGGTGAAGCACTCGTCGGCGGCGAAGGCGGCGATCTCGGCGCCGAACCCGCTCGTGAGGGTGTCCTCGTGCGCGACGAGCAGGCGCGACGTGCGTCGGACGGACTCGGCAACCGCCTCCTTGTCGAATGGGGCGAGGGAGCGCAAGTCGACGACCTCGGCGGAGATGCCCTCCTCGGCGAGCGCCTCGGCTGCGAGCAGGCTGCGATGGACCATCGCCCCCCAGGTCACGATCGTGAGGTCTTCGCCCCGGCGCGCCGTCGCTGCCCGTCCGATCGGCACGACGAACTCCGGCGAGGGGAACGGGTCCATCGCGTAGCGCTGGCGGAACAGGTGCTTGTGCTCGAAGAACAGCACGGGGTCCTCGCAGCGGAACGCCGCGCGTAGCAGCCCGGCGACGTCGCGCGCCCGGGAGGGGAACAGCACGACCAGCCCCGGGATGTGGGTGAATATCGACTCGCCGGACTGGGAGTGCCACGGCCCGCCGCCCGCCAGGTAGCCGCCGATGGCCGCACGGAGCACGAGCGGGACTGTGTAGACGCCCTGGGAGCGCCATCGCGCCGTCGCTGCCTCGGAGCGGATCTGCTGCATCGCCGGCCAGATGTAGTCGAAGAACTGGATCTCGGGCGACGGGCGCAGGCCGCGGAGCGCCTGGCCGACGGCTCGCCCGACGATGTTCGCCTCCGCGAGCGGGGTGTTGAAGCAGCGGTCGGTGCCGAACGTGCGCTGCAGGCCCTGGGTCGTCCCGAAGACGCCACCCATCCCGACGACCTCGGCGAGGATCGATTCGTCCGCGTCGGCGACGTCCTCGCCGAAGACCCGCACGCGCTCGTCGCCCGCCATGATCTCGTGGAGAGTCCTGCGTATCGCCTCTCCGACGTGGACCGATTCGCCGCCGACCTCGGCTCCGGCCGGTGGATCGGGGATCTCGGGCAGGCATACGACGTGGTCCGTAGCGCTCGCGGGGTCAGGCCGGGCAGCCTCGAGGGCGGCCGTGGCATCGCGTGCGACAGCCGCGTGCGCCTCGGCCTTGAAACGCGCGACGTCGTCCCCGGTGAGCACACCCGCGTCGACGAGCTCCCGCTCGAGGCGCAGGAGAGGATCTCGAGCCGCGTCCTCGGCAATCTGTGCGGCTGCTCGGTACTTGGCCTGGGTGTCGGAGGAGGAGTGCGAGTGCGGGCGGCTGACGAGCGCGTGGAGCAGCACGGGACCGGAGCCCGAGCGTGCGCGGGCGACGAGCCGAGCACCCGTCTCGCGCGCGGCGAAGTAGTCGCAGCCGTCGATGGTCGCGACCTCGATGCCGGGGAAGCCCGAGACGAGCGTCGCCACCGGAGCGGGAGCCTGGTCCGAGGCGGGCACGGAGATCGCGTAGCCGTTGTCGGCGACCAGGTAGACGAGGGGCAGGGAGAGCTGGCACGCGGTGTTGAGGCTCTCCCAGAACTCGCCCTCGGAGGTCGCGCCGTCGCCGAGCGACACGTAGGTGACCTCGCCGGCCGTCACGGGGAGGCCAGGGACGGGATGGTCGCCGAGGTAGCGGCTCGTCTCGGCGCAGCCGACGGCGGGAAGGCACTGGCTACCCGTCGGGCTCGTCTGGCTGACGATGTGGAGTGCCTTGTCACCCCAGTGGGCGGGCATCTGGCGACCGCCGGAGCTCGCGTCCTGCGACGAGCCGACCGACTGGAGGATGATCTGGAGCGGGCTCACGCCGAGCGCGAGCACGAGAGCGACGTCCCGGTAGTAGGGGAAGAACCAGTCGACCCCGGGCCGTAGCGATCGGGCGAGGGCGACGAGGAGGGCCTCGTGGCCGGCGCCCGCGATCTGGAAGTACACGCGCCCTTGCTTGTGTAGGGTGCTCTGCCGCTCGTCCACCGCCCGCGAGGTGCAGACCAGCCGGAAGTCCTCGACGAGCTCGTCGTACGGCACGCCCCGGTAGCTCGGGGCGGTGGTCCGTGCGCCGGCCGGATGGACCTGCTCAGGCATCCGACTACCTTACCGACAACGGACACCGGAGGAAGGATGGCCTCCGTGGTCTCCCGGCAGCGCGGGCAGGCGTACACTTGACCCGTGCGGTAGAGAGGAGTTCTTGTGTCCGCAAGCGTACTCGCAGACATCTTCGGTCCTGACGGGCTCATCGTCATCGCCGTCGTCGTGGTCGTGCTGCTGTTCGGTGGCTCCCAGCTGCCGAAGCTCGCCCGCGGCCTGGGCAGCGCGTCCCACGAGTTCAAGAAAGGGATGGAGCAGGGCGATCCCGACGCCCCGAAGAACGCGGCGAAGGACAGCTCGAAAGAGTCGAGCGGCAGCTGAGTGCAGCCCCGGCCGGGGCCTCGAGCCGGCGAGGGGGGCGACGCGTGCGTCGCGACGCTGACACGCAGCTGAGCTCGGTCCGACGTCTCGGGGGTACGCGGCGCGTGCGCTTCGTCCTCCACGAGGTAGCCGAGTACGTCGTGGCGGCAGCTCTGATCGCTGTCGGGACGCGCGCGTCCGGCGGTGCCGAGATCTTGCTCGTGGTCACCGGAGGGGTGCTGCTCGTCCTCGGCGCGTGCACCTCCGGACGCCTCGGCGCAGTGGACCTGCTGTCTCGGCGCTCCCACCACGCTGCCGACCTCGCGATCGTCGCCGCCCTCGCGCTCTCGCCGGCGGTCTTCTACCGCGAGCTGCACCTCGTCGGCATCGTGCTCGCCGAGCTCGTCGCGCTCGTTCTTCTGAGGATCGAACGTGGCACCCTCTACGACGACCGAGCGCGCAACGGCGCTGCCCGGTCTGCCGTCCGTGTCGCGAACGGTGGTGCAGTGGTGACCGGCGCCGACGCCGACGGCGCCTTAGGGGCGCCGCCCCAGGCGAGCCCCCAGGTCAGCGAGGCGGCCCAGCGCATCGGTGCGGGAGCTGCGACCGCTGCGACCGCCGCCGCCGCTGCGGCGTCGCACATAGCTCCGGTCGCCGGGCGGGCCGCGCGCATCGGGGTGCGCAGCCTCGGCCTCGTGGCGGGGGCGACGCGCCGTGCGGCTCGCGACCACGCCGCCGAGCGTGCCCGACGCGGCGGCTGAGCGGCCCTTGCGCTCGCTGTCCGTCGCCGCTAGTCGGCTGGCCTACTGGCGGGGGTACTCGCTAATGTCGCCTGCGTGACCACTGACAGCTCCCGTGGCCGCTCCCTACCTGTGGCGCCTCCGACCGGTGACGAGGGCGACCGCCCTCGCCGATCGCGCCTGCGCCGCTTGTCGGTGCCGCTCGCCATCCTCGGCGGTGCGATCTTGCTCGGCGGGTGCAACGCCCCGACCTTCGGTGCCTTCCGCGGTGCGACGACACAGGGCCGCGACGAGTTCAAGCTGTGGGTCGGGTTCGTCATCGCCGGCCTCGCGGTCGCTGCGCTCGTCTGGGGCCTGATCTTCTGGACGGTTCTCCGGCACCGGCGCAAGAGCAACGACGAGATCCCGCGCCAGTTCCACGAGAACGTCCCGCTCGAGATCCTGTACACCACCTTGCCCGTGGTGATCGTCGGTGTCCTCTTCTACTTCACCGTGGTGACGGAGAACGAGGTGGACGCCGTCTCGAGCCACCCGGCCGAGATCGTCCACGTCCTCGGCTACCGCTGGGGCTGGCAGTTCACCTACGACGCAGGCGACGGCCGCTCGCAAGGCGTCCAGGTGGCGACGACGGCCCAGCCGGCCCTGCTCGCGCAGCCGGCGACGTCGAAGGAGTACCCGCAGCTGGTCCTTCCCGTCGGCGAGACGGTGCGCATCGTGCTCACGTCCGCGGACGTCGTCCACGGCTTCTACATCCCGGAGTTCAACTTCAGCCGCTATGCCCAGCCGGGCGTGACGAACCTGTTCGACTTCAACCCGACGCGTACAGGCGTCTTCCGCGGGCAGTGCTCGGAGTTCTGCGGGCTCTACCACGCCGAGATGCTCTTCAGCGTGCGGGTGGTGTCGGACTCAGCGTTCCAGCACTGGCTGAGCGCGGAGCAGGTCCACCAGGCCCAAGCCGGGACAGGAGCGACGTCATGACCTTGGTCGCAGAGCGTCCGGGGATGGTCGGCCGCCCCGGTGAGCCGGAGCACGAGCACGGCCCGTCGGGGATCGTGAAGTGGATCACCTCGACGGACCACAAGGTGATCGGCAAGAGCTATCTCGTCACGTCTCTCGTCTTCTTCTGCCTCGCCGGCGTCATGGCGATCATGATGCGGACCCAGCTCGTCTCGCCGGACAACACGATCGTGAGCCAGCACACGTACAACGAGCTGTTCACGATGCACGGCAGCTTGATGCTCTACCTGTTCGCCGGGCCGTTCGCCTTCGGCGGGCTGGCGAACTACCTCGTCCCGCTCCAGGTCGGCGCGCCGGACATGGCCTTCCCCCGACTCAACGCCCTCTCCTACTGGCTGTACCTCGGCGGCGGGGTGACGATGATCGCAGGCTTCCTCACCGTCGGGGGGGCGGCCGACTTCGGCTGGGTCGCCTACGCGCCCCTCTCGGACGCGGTCAACTCGCCCGGTGCCGGACCGGACATGTGGATCGTCGCCCTCCTGCTCACCGGGTTCTCGGCGATCTTCACCGGCGTCAACATCGTGACGACGGTGTTCTACCTGCGAGCGCCCGGGATGACGATGTTCCGCGTGCCGATCTTCACCTGGAACATGGTCGTCACCGGCATCCTCATCCTGCTCGCCTTCCCCGTGCTCACCGCCGCGCTCATCATGCTCTGGGCCGATCGCCACCTCGGGACGCACATCTACTCCGTGGCGGGAGGCGGCGTGCCCGTCCT
>DAHXNN010000076.1 GCA_027365385.1 Acidimicrobiaceae bacterium
ACTGCGATGAAGCGCTGCGACGCTGCGAGGTCGACCACATCGTGCCCTACGCGATGGGCGGAGAGACCACCCAGGAGAACGGGCGCCTGCTCTGCAGCTTCCACAACCGTCTCCGCAACCGCGAGCACGATCTGTCACAGCGGACCGACCAGGACCGCGACAGCAGGGTGCGACCACCACCAGCAGGTGGCGGGACATGAGGGGCGGGGCGTAGGCGCCTTGGTCCACCATCGGCGGCAGAGCGGCAGCGCGGATGCGGCCCCGGCTCAGCACCGCAAGCAGGCCGGCAGGCCGTGCGCAACCGCCTCGGCGACAGTGACCTGCTTCCAGCCAGGTGGCACTCCTGGATGGCGCGCGGGGATCCCGTCGAGGGCGTTGGCGTCGACCTTGCCGTCGGGATCCCGGGCAGTCTCGCCGTCGAGGTCGAACCTGAGGGCGGTAACGCCCCGAGCGAGCCACGTCACGCCGCTCGGCGTGGCGCCGCACATCGGGCTCTCGTGGTACGCGGTCGCACTCGGCCCGACCCACACCAGCTGCATCCTGGCGCGTGGCCGGTGTGGATGGCAAAACGGGATCCCGCAGGACGTGCAGTTCTTGCCGTCGTCCCACCACGTCGTCGTCGTCATCGACGCGCATTCTCGCGCAGCGAGTGTGGCGCGCCCAGGAAACCCGCGACGAGCAGGCCTCTCCCCTAACCGCCGATAATGTCCGTTATGTAAGTTGGTGATCGTGAGCGCTCCGGCGGCGCTGCCCCAGACCGCCTCCCCCGACCTCCAGCAGGTCGGTGAGACGGTCGGGGCGAGCGGCCAGGCTGCTCTACGAGCCGGACGACGAGCCGGACGACGAGCCGGACGCAGGCGCTGCTATCGATACTCCGGTGTACGCGAAGCTCAGTGTCTCGGTCGGGCCCGTCGGACCGACCTGGCCAGTCGCGTCGGCGGGGCCGGTTGTCGACGACTCCTCGATCTTCTGCAGGTCTACCGAGGTGAACGTCGCGTCGAGCAACGTCGTGCCAGCTGGCGTGCCGGGGACGACGAGCTCGGCCTTGGTGAATTGAGCGCTCGCGCCGAGGTCGGCGAACAGTCCCGCGGTCTGGGATCCGGGCACCGTCGTCACGACCAACGGGCTGAACGTGATCTTGCCCGCTCCCGCGCCACTCGACTGCGAACCGATCGACGCCGCGTTCAGCTGGGAGAAGTCGTAGCCCGTCACGTCGATCGTGATCGACTGCGCCGAGCCGGTCGAGCTGGTTGAGCTGCCGGCAGCCGTCAGCACGAGGGTCGCCACACCGGGTCCATGGGGCGCTCCGTGGTCAGACGAGACCTTGCCGGCGTTGCCCTTGCCCGGGACACCGCTCGGCGGCGTGCCCTTGCCCGGCCCGCCGTCCGCAGGCCGGGACGCGTAAGACGCCCCACCGCCTCCGAGGACCGTCAGTCCCACGCCGGCCAAAGAGGAAAGTGCCACTCCTGCCACTACGATCCTGCGTATCTTGGCGTGCAACGTCGTGCTCCTGTCTTGTCTCGTGGTCTTGTCTCGTGGTCTTGTCTCATTGGTCGGGTGCGCCGAGCGACCGACGCTCGCAGGAGCGAGCCGCGACGACCATGACGTCGATCTCTCGGCGGGCACAGTCGACGACGGCGAGCCCCTCACGGGCGAGCGGTCCCCTCGGACCCCTAACGGCCGTCGCGCGACGCACGTGAAGGGAGAAAGCCGGCGGCTCGTGACGGGCACCACGTGCTGGGACTCAACTGGCGAGGCCTGTGTTCAGGCTGCCGCAAGGTGCAGGACCCATGCTGGGATCCCATGTGGGATCCGGCGCACCTCTGCATCCGGGCACGGGCTTGCCCGGCGATGGCACCGGCACGGGCACACCAGTCGTGAGCAGCCTCCAGCAGCGGGAGAGTAGAAACTAGCCATGCTTGCGTTCCTATCCACCTCGCACTTCGTCTCCTCGTCGGGCTATCTCGCGATATTTCTGCTCTGCGTCGCCCAGTCCTGCTGCATCCCGACCTCGTCCGAGATCACGATGGGCTTCGCCGGCGTCCTCGCGGCGACGGGCCATCTGAACCTGGAAGGCGCCGTCGCAGTCGGCGTCACCGGTGAGATCGTCGGCGCCTACGTCGCGTGGCTGATCGGCCGGACCGGCGGTCGCGCGATCGTCGAGCGCTGGGGCAAGTACGTCCTGCTCACGCGGACCGACCTCGACCGGGCGGAGGCCTGGTACGGTCGCCACGAGCGTTGGGGCGTGTTCGGGGGCCGGCTGATCCCCTTCATCAGGGGCTTCGTCGCGTTGATCGCCGGTGTCGCCGAGGTCCCGCTGGTCTCGTTCGGGCTGCTCACCGCGGCGGGCAGCCTCGTGTGGCTCGGCGCGATGGCAGGCATCGGCTACGGCATCGGCGGTCACTGGCACACGATCGTCCACGCGTTCAGCGACGCCGGCTACGTCCTCGCGGTCGTAGCCGTCGCGCTGATCGCAGCTTTCTTCTGGCACCGTTGGAAGAGCTACCGGACGACGCGCGACCTCGAGCAGCAGGCGGAGGCCGTCCGGAGCCGATAGCCCCGTGACCGGGCGCCTGGCCCGCCGGATCGTCGTCCGGCTCCTCGTCGTCTCGCTGGGGGTCCTCGTCCTCGCATCCGTCGCTGCTGGGGCGCTCCTCGTGTCGGTCCCGAGCGTCGCCGACGCGCCGTCGCTCGTGCGCGCACAGCTCGCGAGACACGGCGCCCGACCTGCGAAGCCGCCTCCCCCGGCTCGCGTCGCTGCGTCGATCCGAGCTGTCGAGGACCACCTCCTCGGCGCGCCTCCGGGAGTGGACATCGCATACGGGGCGCTGCGCTATCTGTGGGACCGCGTCGTGCGCGACCTGCCGGACCAGGGTGGGAGCACGATCGCACAGCAGCTCGCGAAGCTCGTCTACACCGGTCCGGCGACCGGTGTCGCCACCGAGCTCGAGCAGGTCGGTCTCGCCCTCAAGCTCGAGATCACCTACCCGACGCCCGAGCTCCTCTCCTTGTACCTCGACGCCGCCTACTACGGTGAGGGAGCATACGGTCTCGTCCAGGCGGCGCGGACGTACTTCGGGACGACGCCGGCGCACCTCTCGTGGCCCCAGGCGGCGATGCTCGCCGGCCTCGTCCAGGCCCCGAGCGCGTACGACCCCTTCGTCCACCCGCACCTCGCGCGCGAGCGCCAGCTCGAGGTCGAGCACGAGCTCGTGGTCATAGGCGCTCTCTCCCCCGCCCGCGCCATACGTGTCGCCCGCGCACCGCTCGGTCTCGTGCGCACGCGCGTGGCCACGAGCTGAGCCGCGGCGACGCTGCTCGGGGCCAGCTCCAGCGAGGTCAGGTGGGGACGACGATCACGTCGACGCCGGTGGCGACGGGATCGAGGTCGAGCCAGCTCTTGTTCGTCGTGACGACCGACGCGTCGAGCCGCCGTGCCAGCGCTAGGCATGCCCGGTCGCCGAGCGACAGCCCTGCGTCCCGCGTCGCGAGCCGCAGACCCCCGATGGTCCACGCGTCGGCCTCGGTGAACGGGACGACCTCGACGGTCTCCGGCAGCACGGGCAGGCCGCTCGTGACGAAACGCGGCTGCTCGCTGCGAGCGAGCGCGGCCGCAGCCCGCTCGAGGACCGTCGCGACGTCGCGCCGCACGTCGGCGAGGCGCGAGCAGACTTCGGCCAGGTTGACCGCAGACATCACCGCGCCGTCCACGACAAGGTCCTCCACCGCGCTCGCACCGGCCTCGTCGAGCAGGTATGCGAGCCATGCCGATGCATCGAGCACGACGGTCACTGGACGGCTCCCGGGGCACGTCCACCGCGCGCGAGCAATGCGCGTGCGTCCGCGAGCGCCGCCCCGTCGTCGAGCAGCTCGGCGTCGTCGAGCTGGACCTCTGCTGCACGCTCGGCTTCGAGCTCGGCGAGCGGGTCACGCCCAGTCGGTACGAGATGGCGCCACGCGCCGCGCAGGCGGGCGATGTGGGCCCTGTGGTCCTCGAGGACGAGACGGTTGCCGTCGGCCACGTAGGCGACGAGCGTCGCTCCCGGCTCCATGTTGAGCTTGCGGCGGAACTCGGCCGGTATGACGATCCGGCCGTGTGGGCCGACATGGACCTGGACATGGGTCATCCGTGGTGCTCGATTCCTCTCGGTCGCCCCCGGCCCGTCCTGCCCCGCCGGAACGCGCCCAGCCAAGTGGGCCGAAGGGACAGGTATGGGGCACCGGAGCGCGGACGACAAGACCGCTTACGTCAGTCATGCTAGTTCAACGTGGTGCGTCCAGGTGCAACCACATTGCACGAGATGGCGCCGTGCTCCTCCCGAGCTGGAGCAAGAGCGCGCGGGGACCACGGGTGACCGCGGATGCGGGCACGCAGCGCGGGCACGATCGCGCGCCCCGCGCGTGCCAGCGTGCCAGCGCGCCCGCGTGCCCGCGCGCTCCGGTCTCAGGCGAGACGTCCGTCGGCGTCGATGCGGACCGTCGCGTGACCACGCAGGTCACGGGAGGAGGCGCCGACCGAGATCACGACCTCGCGGGCCTCGACGACCCACGCCCGAGCAGAGGGGTCGAAGCTCGCGAAGGCGGACGCGTCCAGCCCGAACGTGACGGAGCGCGCCTCACCGGGCTCGAGCCACACCTTCGCGATGCCCTTCAAGGCACGAGGTGGCTGCGCCGTCTTCGGTCCTGCCGTCGGTCCTGCCGTCGAACCCGGCGCTCCACCAGGCGCTCCGCCCACGTAGAGCTGGACGACCTCGGCGCCGCGGCGTGCGCCGGTGTTCGTGACGACGACGCGCGCGTCCGGCTCTCCCGAGCAGGACGCCACCACGGCAAGCTCGCCGTAGGCGAACGTCGTGTAGCTGAGGCCGTGGCCGAATGGGTAGCGAGGAGCGATCCCGGCGGCGTCGAAGTGGCGGTAGCCGACGTCGAGCCCCTCGCGGTACTCTAGGCGCCCGCCCTCCGCCGGATAGCCGTCTGCCGCTCCGCTGTCCTCGAGCCGGAACGGGATCGTCACGGGCAGCCGGCCCGCGGGGTCCGCGTCGCCGAGGAGCACGTCCGCGAGCGCGTTCCCCGCCTCCTGACCGGGCAGCCAGAGCTGGAGGACCGCTGCGGCATCGTCGGCCCAGGGCATTGCGACCGCGCAGCCCGCGTTCACGACGACGACGACGTGGTCGTTGACGGCACAGAGCCGCGCGACGAGCTCGTCCTGGTCGCCGGGAAGCCCGAGCTCGTCGCGGTCGAAGCCCTCGCTCTCCCACTCCTCGTTCGTCCCGACGACGACGACGACGACGTCACTCTCCCGCGCGAGCGCCTCGGCCCTTCCGAGCAGGTCGGACGGACCCGGTGCGAGGTAGCCGACCGTGACGCCCGCCGGATGGGACGCCGAGTTCGACTCCTCGCTCGGCGGCAGGGGGGACATCTCGATCGCCTGGCGCGCGAGCTCGGCGGACGGCGCCTGCAGCTCGACGACCACCGGTACCGCGACGCCCTCCGTGACCTCGACCGCACCGCGGATCTCGCCCGCGCCACGGCCGAAGAGCAGCGGGGCGACCGCTGGATGCTCCCAGTTGTCGATGACGCAGGTACCGTCGACGAACAGCCGCGTGCGGCCGATGCCGAGCAGGCCGAACTGCGCCGTCCCGCTCGCAGCGGGGACGAGGGTCGCCCGGATGCGCACGGAGAACCGACCGATCTCGAGGCCCTCGACGGGTGGGCCGTTCCAGGCGAGCTGCATGCTCGGCACGTGCTCGACAGCGTGCGGCGCCCCGGCGAGGTCTGGGTTCGCGAAGTACTCGATCGCCACCGGCTCCCGGCACGGCACGGCGGAGGCTGCGGAGGCGTCGCCGGAGGCGGCGTCC
Organism: Acidimicrobiaceae bacterium; assembly: GCA_027365385.1. GTDB lineage: Bacteria > Actinomycetota > Acidimicrobiia > Acidimicrobiales > Bog-793 > JAJZCK01. Next base: position 5,856 of record DAHXNN010000076.1, read on the forward strand.
GTGCCCGGGGCGCCCGGCGCCAGTGTGCGCTCGTCGAGGACCGGGAGAGCCCGGGCGATGCTGCAGCCCGGCTCGTGCCGGACGACGGCGCTCGTGCCGAGCCGTGCCGTGAGGGCCTCGAGCGGGCTCACGACGTAGGACGAGACGACGCGCGCGCTCCCCCCGCCGTGCACCTGGACCGCCGTGGCGTTCGGGCCGACGACTGCGAGCGTCGCGATCCGGGACGGGTCGAGCGGGAGCAGTCCGGCGCGGTTGTGCAGGAGCACGGTTGCGTCCGCGGCGGCCGAGCGGATGAGCGCTGCGGGGCTCGTGCCGTCGTCGGAGGGGCCGTCGCCGGTCGTGCGGTCGACGAGCCGGAGGATGCGCCGGACCTTGTCGTCGAGGACGTCCTCGCCCACCTCGCCGGCGCGCACGGCCCCGAGGAGCGCCTTCCCCCACTTGAGCGCCGGCCCTGGCATCTCGACGTCGAGCCCTGCGAGAGCCGCTGCGACCGTGCTCGTCGTGCCGTACCAGTCCGAGACGACGACGCCGTCGAAGGCCCATTCCCCCTTCAGCAATGAACGGAGCAGCTCGGCGTGCTCGCAGGCGTAGGTGCCGTTGACGCGGTTGTAGCCGCTCATCACCGCCCACGCGCCGGCCGTGCGTACCGCGGCCTCGAACGGCGCGAGGTACACCTCGCGCAGCACCGCCTCGTCGACGTCGGAGCTCGACGTGTAGCGCTCGCGCTCGGAGTCGTTGGCGACGAAGTGCTTCGGCACCGCGGCCACGCCCATCGACTGGACGCCGTCGACATAGCTGGCCGCGATCTGGGCGGAGAGGTAGGGATCCTCGGAGAAGCACTCGAAGTTGCGCCCTGCGATGGGCAGACGCACCGTGTTGATCGTCGGCCCGAGGAGCACGTGGACCCCTGTCCGACGGGCCTCGAGGCCGAGCGCCTCCCCGACGCGGCGCACGAGCGCCGGGTCGAACGTCGCACCGAGCGCGGCACCGCAGGGAAAGCACACCGCCGTCGCGGCACCGGACAGCTGCAGGCCCCGCACGCCGTTCGGACCGTCGCTCATCCACAGCGCAGGGATGCCCAGCCGCTCGACTGCAGCTGTGTGCCACATGTCGGCACCCGAGACGAGCGTCACCTTCTCCTCGAGCGTGAGCTCGTCGAGGCGCGCCTCGCACGTCGGTTCCATCTGTCGTCCCTCCAGCTGCCTCGCGCCGTATGCGTCATGTCGTGGTCCGAGGTGCCCGCGACCCGTGCGTCGAGGACGACCCGTGATGAGCCGGTCATGGCTGTATCGGTCGTGCGTGTGTGGTCATGGTTGAATCGGTGAAGCCCAGACGAGCACCAGAGGCAGGACGGGCACGCCGTCGATCGGCGGCGTGCCCGTCCTGTACCTCGAGCTGACGTGCTGCTAGCCGAGCCGGTGTGGGTGCCCGGCGGGTGCGCAGCGACCGTCGCTACAAGCTGCTCCTGCTAGCCGCGCGGGAACAGGTGGAGCACGACGACCTCGTTGGTCGGCGTCGCCGGCTGGGCCGACTCGTACGGGTTCTGCGGGGTCGGCCAGCCGCCGATCTTCTGACCGTTGACCTCGGACCACGCGACGCCGTAGACGACGGGGATGACCGGGAGGTTGGTCGCGACGTAGCTCTCGAGTGGTGCGAGAGCCGCGTTCTCCGCCGCAGTCGTCGGCGCAGCGGCCACCTTGGCGAGCTGCGCGTTGATCGCCGCGTCGTGGAGGTGCTCGTAGTCACCGCTTGCCGACGAGGTGTCGAGCGCGCTGTTCAGCCAGCCGTTGTACATGCCGTAGGGGTTGACGCTGGTGTTCGACCAGTGGAGCACCGAGTCGAAGTTCCCATCCGCGACGTCGCTCGACCACGCAGTCACCGACTGCCCGTTGAAGGTCACCGCCATGCCTGCCTTCTTCAGCTCCGACGAGATGATCGAGGCATCCGCTGCATAGTCCGTGTAGGACGTCGGGTCCGAGATCGTGAAGGAGAGCACCTTGCCGCCCTTCTCGAAGTAGCCACCGCTTCCCTTCTTCCAGCCCGCGGCCTCGAGGACCTTGTCGGCTGCGGCCACGTTTGCGTTCGGGGAGATCGTGTCGCCCTTCACCGCTGACGCGAGGTACTCGTTGAACACGGGCAGCGTCAGGCCGCTCGAGTTGACCGCCGGCGGCTCGAGGCCGGCCTCACCCTCCGTGCTGATCGCCGTCCGGTCCATCGCGAGGCTGATCGCCTGGCGAACCGCCAGCTGGTTGAGCGGGAACCGGTTGAGGTTCGGCTCGAGGGTGACGGTGTTGAGCGCCGCCTCCCACGTCGTGTTGTACTTCGACTTCGAGACGAACAGCTTCTTCAAGTTGGGGATGAAGTTGCCCGCCCAGGCGAGCTGGCCGGAGAACAGAGCCTCCTCCGCGTTGGTGTTGGACGCGTAGGCCGGGAAGTCGAGCGTGCCGATTCGGACCTTGCTCGCCTGCCAGTAGCCGGGGTTCTTCACCATCGTGAAGCCCTGCGGTGTGAAGTTCCCGAGCGTGTACGGGCCCGTGCCGACCGGCGTCGCGTCGACGTAGGTCGCGGGGTTGCCGACCGTGCTCCAGATCGACTGCGGCACGATGTAGACGCTCGCGATGCTCTGCAGGTTCGTGTACTGCGCCGTCGGGAAGGTGAGCGTCACCGTGTCACCGGAGGTGCTGACGTTCGTCATCGTCAGGCCGCCGGTGTTGATCGCGGGGTACTTCTTCACGAGGTTGTAGGTGAAGGCGACGTCGGCTGCGGTCATCGGCGTGCCGTTCGACCACTTCACTCCAGGGCGGATCGTGAAGGTGATCTTCTTCCCAGCGTCGCTGAAGACGTACTTCGTGGCGAGCCACGGGTAGATGACGCCAGCCTTCGCCGCGTCGAACTGCAGCAACGGCTCGTAGATGAAGGACGTGCCTGCGACGAGATAGGCAGCAGACGTCGTGCTGAACGGGTTGAAGCTCTGCGTCAAGGTGTTCGTCGGGCTGGACTCCATCGTCAGCACCACCGGACTGCTCGCGGAGGCCGGCGTCGCGCCGAGCGTCGCCGCGAAGCCACCGAGAACGCCGGACGCGAGGACGCCTGAGGCGACCACGGCCCGTACCTTGTTTCGAACTAGCCATTGATTCATGGTTTTACTAGCCTTTCTGTCTTATGTTGCGATGAGGCCCCCAATGCACCTGCCGCCAGGGCGCGCGACACGAAGCTCCTGGCACGCCAGGAGTCGCAGCCTTCCCACGATCGGGCAGCACCCGGGTGGAAGAGCACGCCCGCACCGAGCGAAGCAGGCCTAACTCGTCGTCTCCCCCTCCCCTCCTTCTCGTGCCCGCGCGACGACCGCGGGAGCTGTGACGTCGAGCCGCCAGCATGCGGCGGCCCGACTCGGGCTGACCGCGAGCAGTGGCGGCGATTCACGCCGGCAACGCTCCTCGGCAAAGGGACAGCGAGGATGGAAGCGGCAGCCCTGGAGCATCGCCGCGCTCTCGCCCACCTGGCGGGTCGAGCCCTTGCCGCCGTGGCGCAGCATGCTCCCGAGATCGTCGGGATCCGGCGAGGACGACACGAGCAGCTGGGTGTAGGGATGCGCGGGCGCCTGGGTCAGCTCCTCGGCGGGCCCGCGCTCGACGACGCTGCCTGCGTACATGACGAGCACCTCGTCGGCGAAGTAGCGCGCCGAGGCGATGTCGTGGGTGATGTAGAGCAGTGCGAGCTGGAAGTCCTTGCGCAAGGTGTCGAGGACGTTGAGCAGCTCGAGGCGGATCGAGACGTCGAGCATCGACACCGGCTCGTCCGCGAGCAGCACGCTCGGCCCTGCGGCGAGCGCACGGGCGACCGCGACACGCTGACGCTGCCCGCCGGAGAGCTCGTGCGGGTACTTCGCGAGGAACTGCTGAGCAGGCGTCAGTCGCACCTGCTCGATGACGCGCACCAGCTCGCGGTCGAGCTCTGCTGCCGTCTTGTGCGGCTGGTGCAGCCGGACGGGTCGGGTGAGGTGGTAGCGGACGGTGTGGACAGGGTTGAGGGAGGAGAAGGGGTCCTGGAAGACGTACTGCACCTCGCTCTTGTACCGGCGGAAGGCGTGACGCCCCTTCACGTCGACCTCGTGACCGTCGAGCCGGATGGTCCCCGACGTGAGCCGCTCCTGGCCGGCGAGGAGCTTCGCGACCGTGGACTTTCCCGAGCCGCTCTCGCCGACGAGAGCGACGACGGCGCTGCGGTAGAGGTTGAACGAGACGTCTTTGACCGCGGACAGGACAGACCCACGGCCGAGGCGGAAGTCCTTGCAGAGCGAGATCGCCTCCATCGCAAGCGGCCCACGCGACGCCGCCGGCGAGTCGACCACCGCCGGCGTGACGCCGGCACCGGCGGCGCTCATCGCGCGCCTGCCGGCGGCTCGGACGGAGATGCCAGGGTCTTCTCGGGCGTGGCGGGCAGGACGAACGGGCACGCGGTGACGTGCGCCGGGTCGGGCGAGGAGCTGACCGGCGACAGGCGCATGTCGACCCTCGAGCACGCCTCGGCCCCGTACGCGCAGCGCGTGAGGAACGGGCATCCCGGGGGAAGACCACGCAGGTCCGGTGGCGAGCCGGGGATGCCTGCGAGGTCGCGTCGTGGGCCGCGCAGCGACGGGAACGAGTTGAGCAGGCCCTTGGTGTAGGGGTGCGCGGCCTCGTGGTGCATCTCGTCGGACGTGCCGGTCTCGACGAGGCGGCCGGCGTACATCACCGCGACACGGTTCGCGAGCTCGAGCAGGAGCGAGAGATCGTGCGTGATGAAGAGCACAGCGAAGCCGAGCTCGTCCTTCAGCTCGACGATCTGGGCGAGGATGTCTCGCTGGACGACGACGTCGAGCGCGGTCGTCGGCTCGTCCATGATGACGACCTCGGGATCGGTGGCGAGCGCCATCGCGATCATCACGCGCTGGCGCATGCCGCCGGAGAGCTCGTGCGGGTAGCTCTTCAGGCGGGCGCGCGGGATCGAGACGAGGTCGAGCAGGGAGGCGATCCGCTCGGCAGCCTCGTCCTTCGAGAGATCGAGGTGCGCCTCGACGACGTCGAGCAGCTGGTCCCGGACACGCAGCACCGGGTTGAGCGCGTTCATCGCGCTCTGGAACACGATCGCTATCTCCCGCCAGCGCAGCTCCCGGAGCTCCTCGGGGTGACGTCCGAGGATCTCGACCGGCCCGGAGAGACGGCGCCCGCGATAGACCACGCTCCCTCCGGTGATGAGGGCGGGCGGGCGGAGCAGGCGGCACGCTCCGTAGGCAAGGGTCGACTTGCCCGATCCGCTCTCGCCGGCGAGGCCGACGACCTCACCCGGGTGGAGCGCGAGGTCGACCTTCTCGACCGCGTGGACGTCGCCGCCACCGGTGCGGTAGACGACCGAGAAGTCCTTGATCTCGAGCACCGGCTCGCCGCCGCCGGACGTCGCTCGGTCGCCCGTCGGCGCCGCAGCGGTCGTCGTCTGCATATCTGACGTCGCCGTCATCGTGCTCGTCCTGGCTGCTCTGTCACGGAGCGGCGCGAGAAGGAGTGCAGGAGCCCTCCCGTCCGGCTGCTCGCCGGCGCGGCGATATGCAGCACGGGCGTCGGGTCCGCGGGCCGCCAGCGCCGCCCGTCGATCCGGCTCCCTCCAGCCGCGTCACGAAGGCGCGGGTTGCCGAGCTCGTCGATGCCGAAGTTCAACAGCACGAGCCCGGCCGCGAGGAACGCGACGCACAGGCCTGGCGGCACGAACCACCACCACGCGTTGGCCTGGAGGGCGCTCTGGCTCTCTGCCCAGTAGAGCATCGTGCCAAGAGTCCAGCTGTTCTCGTCCGCGAGGCCGAGGAAGGCTAGTGCGACCGAGGTCCCGATCGCGTAGATGACCGTCCCGACGAAGCTCGCCGCGATCAAGCTCACCTCGTTCGGCAGGATCTCGAAGAAGATGATCCGCCAGCTCGAGTCCCCCGTCTCACGGGCAGCTGCGACGAAGTCTCTGTTGCGCAAGGACAGGGTCTGGGCTCGGATCACCCGAGCGCCCCACGGCCAGCCGAGGACTCCGAGCACGATGATGGTCGTCAGGTCGCCGCGCTGGGGGACGTAGCCGAGGAGCACGACGAGCAGCGGCAGCGCGGGGAGCACGAGGAAGACATTGCTCAAGAGCGACAGCCCTTCGTCTCCCCAGCCGCCGAGGAAGCCGGCCGAGATGCCGACGATCACCGAGAGCGCGGTCGCGATGACCCCGACGGCCAGGCTCAAGATGAGCGTCGCCCTGATGCCGACAAGCAGCTGGGAGAGGACGTCCTGGCCGAAGGTCGTCGTCCCGAGCAGGTGCGCCGCGCTCGGAGCCGCCGCGCCGGTGACGATGCTCTCCGCGGACGGGTTGTACGGGGCGAGATAGGGGCCGATGATCGCGACGAGCACGAACAGCAGGAGGATGACGGCCCCGACCTTGGCCTTCACGGACATCTGACGCCAGCCCGCTCCCCTGCGACGCTTTGCAGGCGCGACCGGTGTCGGCTCGGCGAGGTTGAGAACGACGGCCATCAGTGGGCGTCCCGGGCACGTGCCCGCGGGTCGGCGATGACGTAGACCGCGTCTGCGACGAAGTTGGCCACGAGCACAGCGAGCGCGATGATCAAGAAGATGCCCTGCATGAGCGGGTAGTCGTCAGACGTCACTGCGTTGAACAGCGTCAGGCCGATCCCGGGATAGGAGAAGACGATCTCCATGATGAGAGCTCCGGAGATCACGAAGCCGAGCGAGAGCGCGAAGCCGGAGAGGTTGGGCAGGATCGCATTGCGCGCGGCATAGGTCATGACGACCCGCCGTGACGACAGGCCCTTGGCCTGGGCCGCGAGCACGTAGTCCTCCCCGATCGTCGTGATCATCACGTTGCGCATCTGGAGCATCCAACCCGCCATCGAGGTGAGGACGATGGTGAACGCAGGGAGGAGGGAGTGATAGATCGCGCTCTGGATGAACGGCCAGTGCCAGCCGGGCACGAGGCCCTCGGAGTAGCCCTGCTGGATCGGGAACCAGTGCAGGTGGATCGCGACCGCGTCGACGAGCAGCAGGGCGAGGAAGAAGTACGGGACGCCCTGGAGGAACGAGAGCGCAGGCAGGATCCGGTCGAACCAGCCACCGCGCCTCCAGGCAGCGAGGATCCCGAGCAGTGTCCCGAGCGTGAAGCTGATCACCGTCGCGGTCCCGACGAGGACGAGGGTCCAAGGAAGCGTCTCGCCGATGATCGTCGACACCCTCGCCGGGTACTCGATCACCGACAGACCGAGGTTGCCGTGAAAGATGTTGACCAGGTACGCCCAGTACTGGTGGAGGAAGCTCCCCGCGTGTCCGATGCCGAACTCCGCCTCGAGCGCCTTCAGCGCGCCGGGCTGCAGTGACGGGAACTTCTGGAAGAGCACCTCAGCCGGGTTGCCCGGCATGAGGCGCGGGATGAGGAAGTTCACGGTCAACGCCGCCCACGCGGCGACGAGGTAGAAGACGATCCGGCGGACGATGAACTGCACGGCTGCTCCTAACCTGCCAGCTCGGCGAGGCCGGCCGCCTCGGCGACGCTATGCGCGCCACCGGTCAGGGTGTCCGCGGGACCAGCCGTCTCGACGCCCGCATGCGGCGCGTCGAACCAGGGCTGCGGTGCGCAACCACAGCTCGAGCGGACGACGAGCTCGGTCGGCAGCACCATCTCGCGCAACGCGAGGTGCGTGCCCCTCACCGCCTCGAACAGGCTCGAGACCGCCGTCGCACCGAGCTCCTCGGCCGGCTGGCGCACGGTCGTCAGCCCGGGGCTCAGGTAGCGCGAGACGATGATGTCGTCGAAGCCGGTCACTGCGACCTCTTGGGGGACCGCGATCTCCTGCGCGGACAGCACCTTGAGCACGCCGACCGCCATCTGGTCGTTCATGCACATGAGGACCCGCGGGAGTGGCGCACCGCTGCGCCCGATGGTCCGCGCGACCCGCTCGCCGCTCGCCGCGCTGAAGTCACCCGTCCACGTGCCGACGATGCGCGCGCCGAGCGCTGCCGCGGAGCGCTCGACGGTCTGCCACCGGGCGGTCGCGTCCGGGCTCGACTCCGGGCCTCGTACGACGCCGATCTCGCGGTAGCCGTGATGGACGACGAGGTGCTCGACGAGCTGGCGCGTCCCCTCCACGTTGTCGATGCGCACGACGAGCTCGGCACCCTTCGGGCTGTCCCAGGCGAGCGCGACGACAGGGTGGCGCGCCGCTAGCCAGGCCATCGCCTCCTCGCTCACCGCCCGGTCGACCACGACGAGGCCGTCCGTCCGCCCCACCATCCGCTTGGCAGCCTCCCAACCAGAGCGCGGCCGGATGCTCGCGAGCAGGAGCGCGTAGCCGATGCGCTGCGCCGAGCGCTCCGCTCCACGGATCACCGCGTCCACGAACAGCAGGCTCTCGTGCTCCTCTGCGAGTGCGGCGTTCGTGCTGCGTGTGGCGACGACGACGCCGATCGTCTCGGTGGCGCCGTAGCTGAGGCCGCGCGCCGTGCCGTTGGGCACGTAGCCGAGCTCGTCGGCGACCGCGAGGACGCGATCTCGGGTCTCCGCGCTCAAGCCCGCCTTGGCGTTGAGCGCCCGGGAGACGGTCGCGATGGAGACGCCCGCCTTCTCGGCAAGATCGTAGATCGTCGGTGCCCGCACCCGTCCCCCCCCTCTCCCCGCCTCACCGCGCACGCGTCGTCGCCTACCTGCGGTCCGCACCGGCCCGACAGCACTCGGCCGACGCTCCCGCACGCCCTACCGGCAGTCTCGCCGGAGGCCGTAAGCGCTTACCAGTAAGCGCTTTCGTGATGTTACGAACGCGAGTCCCCGCTGTCAAGCAGCCCCTCGCAGCCGGTCGGGGCACCAGCGTCGGCACGAGCTGCCGAGCCTCGCACGGCACACCTCACGTTGACGTAAGATGTGAATGTCAACACCCAGACGCAGCTCGAGCGAGAGGACGGGACACGACGTGGCGACGGCGAGACTCGAAGGACGCACGTCATCCCCCGCGAGCGGGGCACGGCGCCCGACGCACCCCGATCGCTACAAGTGGATCGCTCTCTCGAACACGACCCTCGGCATCCTCATGGCGACGGTCAACTCCTCGATCATCCTCATCGCCCTTCCCGATATCTTCCGCGGCATCGGTCTCAACCCCCTCACTCCGGGCAACTCGAGCTACCTGCTCTGGATGCTCATGGGCTTCATGGTCGCCACCGCCGTGCTGCTCGTGAGCCTCGGCCGGGTCGGCGACATGTTCGGCCGGGTGAAGATGTACAACCTCGGCTTCGCGGTCTTCACGCTTTTCTCCCTGCTGTTGTCGGTGACCTGGCTGCACGGCACGAGCGCTGCGCTCTACCTGATCCTCATGCGGGTAGGCCAGGGAGTCGGAGGTGCGTTCCTCTTCGCGAACTCGAGCGCGATCATCACCGACGCCTTCCCCGTCGAGCAGCGCGGTCTAGCGCTCGGCGTCAACGGGGTCGCCGCTATCGCAGGCTCTTTCATCGGGCTCGTGCTCGGCGGCGTCCTCGCCCCGATCGAGTGGCACCTCGTCTTCCTCGTGTCCGTCCCCATCGGTCTGTTCGGCACCGTCTGGGCGTACCTGAAGCTCGAGGAGCACAGCATCAGGGTCCCCTCCAAGATCGACTGGTGGGGCAACCTCACCTTCGCTGTCGGCCTCGTCGCCGTGCTCGTCGGCATCACCTACGGCATCGAGCCCTACGGCGGGCACACGATGGGCTGGACGAACCCGAAGGTCCTCGCCGAGCTGCTCGGGGGTGTTGCACTGCTCATCGTGTTCGGCGTGATCGAAGCCCGCTCGGACCACCCGATGCTGCGGCTCTCGCTGTTCAAGATCCGGGCATTCTCCGCCGGCAGCGTCGCGACCTTGCTCGCAGCGCTCGGCCGCGGTGGGCTCATGTTCATCCTCATCATCTGGCTGCAGGGGATCTGGCTCCCGCTCCACGGCTACAGCTTCGCCCAGACCCCGCTGTGGGCCGGGATCTACATGCTGCCGCTCACGGTGGGCTTCCTCGTCGCCGGGCCTCTTTCGGGCATCCTGTCCGACCGCTTCGGCGCCCGGCCTTTCGCGACCGGAGGCATGGTGGTCACCGCGCTCGCGTTCGGCCTGCTCGAGATGCTCCCCGTCGACTTCTCCTACGTGGTGTTCGCTCTCGTGCTGCTCCTGATGGGACTCGGGATGGGGATCTTCTCCGCGCCCAACCAGGCCGGCATCATGAACTCGCTCCCACCGGACCAGCGCGGCGCTGGGGCGGGCATGGTGACGACCTTCCAGAACTCCTCGATGGTGCTCTCGATCGGCGTCTTCTTCACCCTCATCATCCTCGGCCTGGCCTCCGGCCTCCCGCAGGCCCTCTACGGCGGCCTCGTGCACCAGGGCGTCTCGCCGACGCTCGCACACCAGGTCGCATCGCTCCCACCCGTCGGCAGCCTGTTCGCCGCCTTCCTCGGCTACAACCCGATGCAGACCTTGCTCGGACCCGCGCTCCCCCACCTCGCGCACGCGCGCTTCCTCACCGGCAGGAGCTTCTTCCCGAGCCTGATCGCGAAGCCGTTCCAGTCCGGGCTGCGCGAGGCCTTCGCCTTCGCTCTCGGCGCCTGCCTCGTCGCCGCGGTCGCCTCGTGGCTTCGCGGTGGCAAGTACGTGCACGGCGCTGTCACGACGACGTCCGCCGCCCGGGCCGGGGAGGCACCCCTCGACGCCGCCTCGGCGGAGTCCGCGCTCGTCGGCGCCGGCGTAGCGGAGAGCACCGGTGACTGAGAGCACCGGTGAGTAGGACGGCACCGGCAGCTGGGCTGCCGCCAGCAGGAGCGCGGCTGCGCATCGGGGAGGCCGCCCAGCGCACCGGCGTCTCCGAGCGCACCCTTCGCTACTACGAGGAGATCGGGATCCTCGCTCCTGCGGGGCACAGCGCTGGCGGCTGCCGCGAGTACGGCCCCGAGGAGCTCGGACGAGTGCAACGGATCCGGGAGCTCCAGGAGCTGATCGGCCTGAACCTCGAGGAGATCCGAGGCGTCGTCACCCGCGAGGACCGGCTCGGCACGCTACGCGACGCGTACCGGCAGAGCGAGGACCCTGCGGAGCGCCGTGCCCTCGTCCTCGAGGCGCTAGAGATGACCGAGGCGCTCCACGAGCGCGTCGCACGGAAGGTCTCTCGCATCGCGGAGTTCCGTGACGAGCTGGACGAGCGGATCG
>DAHXNN010000077.1 GCA_027365385.1 Acidimicrobiaceae bacterium
GCGATCCTTCTCATCGCGACAACCGCCGGCAGCGGTCGCCTAGCGAGGAGTGGCCGGACCGAGCCGGACCGCGCCGGGCCGTCCGCCACTCTGAGGCTACGTGCTGCGCTGCATTCTCGGTCGCCTGGCGCGTCGTGCGGGCCTTGGTGTCCTCGGCGTCGTCGTCGCCGACGCTGCCATGCGCCCCAGCGCCTCGGCGAGGGACTTGTCCCGCTCGTCGGCGGCGTGTTGGTACCGATTTGCGCAGCGGACACAAAGGCCCTGTTGGCCAACGATCGCGAACCATGTCGAATGATGCATCCGGCGCAACATCGCCTATTTCCACCCAGGTCAGTCCGGAGTGACGAAGGTCATGGAAGCGGGGGTCCGTGTGTCCGGCGGCCTCCCGGGCGCGCTCCCAGACCCGGGCGAACTTGCGTGGGTGGACCAGCTCGTCGCCGACGGGGGAGAAGAGCCACGCGTCGCGTTGTGGCCCCACGAAGTCCTCCAGATGGCCCGCGATGGCCACTTGGACGTGAGGCGGCAGGAAGAGTGTCCGTTTTCCCGCGTCGGACTTCGGGGGACCGAGGACCGTCTGGCCGTTCTCGGTGAGGGTCCAGCCGCGCTGGACCCTCACGCTCCCGGCGGAAAGGTCGACGTCACCGCGTTGGAGGGCGAGCACCTCGCCGCGTCGGAGCTGGCCCCAGGAACCGAGAAGCAGCGCGACCCGGTACGGAGCCGGTGTCGCATCGACCGCCCGCTGGCACTCGCTGATCGTGGCGGTCGGACGCTCGACGGCTTGCTCGCGGCCGGCGCCTTCGACCCTGCACGGCGAGCGCACGATGAGGTCCTCACGGATCGCACTGTTGTAGATCGTCGCCAGCAGCCGGTAGGCGCCAGCAGCGGTCGGGCATGGCGCAGGGCCAGCTCGCTGTGCCATGCCGCGACCTGCGAGGGACGGATCTTCGAGAGCGGGACCTTGCCGAACGTGGGGAGCAGGTGTCGATCGAGCAGCCCGCGGTACTTCGCCCTGGTGCTCTCGCGCATCGTGGCGCGGCTGCCGCCGATCTTCAGCCACCTCTCGGCATAGTCCCGAAACCGGGTGCTGCCCGCCCGCGGGTCGACCCAGCGACCACGGATCGTGGCCGCCTCCACCGTCGACAAGAACGCCAGCGCATCTCCCTTGGCGGGAAAGGTCGTCGGAGCCGTGTGGTGCACGCCGTCGAGACAGTAGGATGCCTGCCAGCGTCCCGAGGCCCGCTTGCGAACGTTGCCGAAGTGCCGCCGCGCCTTGGTGACGGCGACAGCCTACCGCGACGATCGTGCCCATAGCGCGCCTTCGATCTATAGAAACACCATCTGACCTGGGACGACAACTACCGTCTCAAAGTGGAGACACGGGTTCGATACCGACGGTGGGCAGCGAAGCGGCTAACTTGCGACCGCGCTGTCCGCTCGTTCGCCTGCAACGCGATTGGTTCGTGTGCGCTTCGCTTGGGTGCGTCCCTTCGACATACCCCGGCCGACACCCTTTACGCACACACGTCGGTTGCCGAGGTATTCGGGAGGCGGTGTCGCATGGGACGATGACGTAGGTCGGTGTGGTACGCAGCGAGGGGAGTGTGGCCGGCCGGGGGCCCCACGGATTTGGCCGCGTCATCCCGTGATCTGACACGTGATGATGTCCACGGCGGTCGTGCTCATCGCTGTACCGGTGATCTCGCTCCGAGCCCGGCGCTCGTGCTGCTGGGCACGCGGATAGCCTCGTCGTGTCGGAGGTCCCCCTCGGGTCGAGCTCCCAACGAGTCTCGATCCACGACGAAGGCAAGTGTGACGTGTCTGTGCAACGCCACTACGCAGACCATCGCCCCTACGCCGAGCCGCCTGGCCGGCTCGAGGATCTTGTCGGCGCGACGAGCGGGCGCGTCGAGCTACCGGTGACGATCGACTGGGGTCCGAGGCGCTCCTACGACATGAGCACCGACGCGGACCGCAGGATCGCCTACGAACGGGTGCTGCGCGAAGCTGCATCGACCGAGGAGCTGTGCCGCTACCTCGACGGCGAGGCTCTCGTCGACGCGTGGGGACAGCTGTTCCTGCCACGGCGCGTCCGTGAGATGTGGGAGAGCCGGTTCCCGAGCCTCGTCCGTGCCGCCTAGCGATGGACGCGTTTCAGGGCCGTCTGGCGCGCACAGGACTCGCGACGCTCGAGGACTACGGCTTCGCGCTCGCCGGCGGCTTCGCATTGCAGGCCCATGGTCTCGTCGAGCGGATGAGCGAGGACGTCGACCTGTTCACCGACCGCTGGGACGTGGCGAGCTTCTCCGAGGCCGTCGATCGGCTATGTGCTGGCTACCGTGACCTTGGTCTCGAGGTCACGGTCGTCCGCCGCGGCGAGACGTTCGCTCGGCTCCGAATCGACGACACGGCCACCGGTGAATCTTCCTCGGTGGACGTTGCCGCGGACTCACGCGTGAACACGCCGGTGCAGCTGTCGACCGGGCTGGTGCTTGACGAGAGAGATGCGGTGGCGAACAAGGTGGCCGCGGTGTTCAGCCGAGGCGAGGCTCGGGACTATCTCGATCTGGCCGGGATACTTGCGAGTGGCCGCTACCGACGTAGCGAGCTGATAGGTCTCGGCGCAGAAGCCGATAGAGGCTTCACGACCGACCTCTTTGCCCAGGCGCTCGCAGCTGCCGACCGCTTTTCTGACGAGGAGTTCGCCGCATATGGCGTCGATCCGGACCACATCGCTTCGGTTCGCGCGGCGATGCGCGACTGGAGCGACGCAATCGTCGACGACCTCGCTCGCGACAACCCGGGCACGGACCGTTCAGGACCAGCGAGGGATCTCGGCCACCCGGTCGGGCGAGGTCCAGGTCGAGATCGGTCGGCGGCAGGGCACGATGAAGGACGCGATACCCCAGCGCGAGGTGCTCCGGGGATCGAGCTGTGACGCGCGAGCCTTTCGCGGGCACCACCAGGGTGAGCAAAGGGCAGTGGCGACCCGTTTCGTCGTGTCCCAGCGGCGGCCTTCGGCCGGTGACGAGGCACCTCCGCATGAGAACCGCCCTGAGAACCAAACGGTGGCAAAGGCAGCAGCTGGCGGTGAGTCACGGCGACGCCTGCGAGCGGGAAGTTCCTGCTCACAGGTACTGTCCGGCAAGGGCCGATACCGGAGGTCACTCGCAGGTTGCCCCTCGGCCCAAACCCAGGGCAGTCCAGTCAAGAGGTCCCGGAGGTTTGAATCCCGGCAGCCCGACTCCATAAGAGCAGGTCAGAGGCTTGCGTTCCCTGTGGATTGCGCGCGAGACAGCCCCGTGAAAACCAAACGGTTCTCGTCGAGGCTGCGATGCCCGCGACGCCCGAAGGTGTCTACGCCGACAAGGCGTGGTCCGTGGTACCTCAAGGTCACCCTCGGTCGCGACCCCCTGACGGGCAAACGCGAGCAGATCACCCGCAAGGGATTCCGCACCGCGACCGAGGCGGCGAAGGTCGCCGCCGAGCGCTTGGCTCCCATGGCGAACGCGGAATTCGTCGCTCTGGCACGGCGTTCTGTCCGCTCCGGAGCTATCGAACGCCGAATGCGCGTGAGGACGTTTCGAGGAGCCGGCGCCTGGCATGACACCTTCCGCGCCCACCTGCGTGCCTGCGTAGGCTCCCGACGTGATCGCCGACGAGGTGCGGGATGCCTTTCAGCAGCGTGACCTCGACGCCCTGGCCGGGCTGCTGGCAGAGGACGTCACCTGGGGGGACCCGGACAACCCCGACGCGTGCCACAACCGCGCCGAGGTGATCGCCACCTACCGCCGAGCACTGGACGTCGGGGCTGCCGGCGAGGTCGTCTCTGTCGAGCCAGGCCAGATCGGGGTGGTCGTGCACCTGCGTCTCCCCGGTCGAGAACGGTGGCAGCTGTTCGTGGTCCGGGACTGCCGGATCGTGGAGATCCGCGGCTACGACGATGCCGACTCCGCGTCGTCGGGGTCTCCGGAAAGCGGGGTGGGCCACGAGTAGCATCGGTCTGTGCCGGTCTTCGCCGTGAGGACCATGCGCGGACCGGCGTGGGACTTGACCTGTTGGTCGATCTGGCTACGCCCCGAGACACAGGCGTCCTCATCGTAGGAGCTGGCCGAGTGGGGTTGCTACTGCTGACGATCGATAGCCTACTGTTGCCCGAACAAATGTTCTAGTGTGCTAACGTCACGTCGTGAACCTGAAGCAGTGGGCGGAGAGCCAGGGGATCCATCACCACACCGCCTACCGTTGGTTCCACAACGGGACACTGCCAGTTCCTGCTGAGCGTGTCGGTCCGCGCACGATACTTGTGAACGTGGAGAAGACGGGACCGGCGTCTGGGTGTGGTGTCGGTCTCTACGCACGGGTGTCCTCGCACGACCAGAAAGCCGACCTCGATCGCCAGGTGGCCCGACTCTCCGAGTGGGCGGCGAAGGCCGGGGTGCTAGTGGCTCGTGTCGAGGCCGAGGTGGGCTCGGGGATGAACGGCTCTCGCCGCAAGGTCCGGCGGCTGCTCTCGGACCCCGAGGTAACGGCGGTGGTCGTCGAGCACCGCGACCGTCTCGGGTCCATGAACACCGAGCTCGTAGAAGCTGCCCTGTCCGCGACCGGCCGCCGGCTCGTCGTCGTCGACGAAGGTGAGGTGGAGGACGACCTGGTCCAGGACATGGTCGAGGTGCTCACGAGCTTCTGCGCCCGTCTCTACGGGAAGCGCTCTGCCCGCAACCGGGCGGAGAAGGCCCTGCGCTGTGCCGCCCACGACGTCGGGCCGATGGCTCTCCGGGCGGCATCGAAAGAGTCACTGCCCAAGGAGACGATGGTCCCGTGAGCAAGCGACGCGTCCGCTACCTGGTCACGGGGACCACCGAGGCTCCTGCGACGTCGACCATGCGCATCTGCACGAGGATCAAGGCGACCGATGCAGACCTCGTGGTGCTCGAGGCACTGGGCCGGCACGTCGACCGGCTTCAAGGAGCCGACCTCGCCGCGAGATGCCGGCCACTCCCCGACGAGGCACGGGCGATCTGCGCGCTCGCGAACTATGTGGGCTCCCTCCTCGGCAAGTTCTCGGTCACGTGTGAAGACGGGACCGTCACCCACAAGCGTCCGCCGTCGGCAGAGACCCCGTACTGGGGGGCGCGCACGCATGACCTCACTGCCGAGTGCTCGTCGCGGTGGGCGGGACGGATCACGAAGTCCTCGAACGACGCCTATCGCCTTGCCGTGAGGAATGCCGAGCTGGCTCTTCGCGACAAGGAGAAGGCAATCGCGGCGATTGCGAAGAAGCTGAAGCTCACCGCCCACACCCAGCTAGAGCGCAAGGCGTTGCTCCAAGCAACACAGGACCAGGCAAAGGCGGAGCATAGGCGGCCGCGGCATCTCGACTTCGGCTACAAAAGTGCCAACGAGCACGCGATGAAGCGGCAAAGACGTAACCATCTTCGCTCCGAGGCAGATGCCCTCGCGAGCGACATCGCCGCCGGAGTGGTCCACGCCACCCGTGGCGGCAAGAATCTCATGAGGAGCCGACTGCACCTCGACGAGGCGGGATTGACCGAAGCCAAGTGGCGGGTCCGCTGGCGGGCCAAGCGATGGTCGTTCGGGGCCAACGGCGAGACCGGCAAGAGGTTCGGCAACGAGACCCCCCGGGTCTCCCCGGACGGTCTCATGGATGTCGACCTGCCTCCTAGGCTCGCGCCACTTGCCAACGTGACGGCGCGCGGAGTCACCCGGTATCGCTTTGGCGCCCGAGTCCGGTTCTCCTACCACGACGCCGAGTGGCGGGCACAGGTGGAGGCGAACCGTGCCGTTGCCTACGACGTTGTGCTCTCCGAGTCGGGCCGTGTCTATCTCGACGCGAGCTTCACCCCGTCTGTCAGGTCAGAGACTCCTCGGCTCGAGGCGCTTCTCGCGCGTCCGGACCTCAGGGTGCTTGCCCTCGATGTGCACAACTGGTTTCTCGCCCCTGCGGTTCTCGACCGCTCGGGCAAGATGGTCAGACGGCTCGCTCGCATTCCACTCGTCACTGAGGGTCTGCCCGCGTCCGCGCGGGACGGCCACCTTCGCCACGCGATAACCGAAGCGCTCGACCTTGCGACGTCTTACGGGTGTGCCCTCGTCGTGGTGGAGAATCTCGGC
>DAHXNN010000135.1 GCA_027365385.1 Acidimicrobiaceae bacterium
GTAGCGACGGGCGTGCGTGGCGGGTCCTAGCCGAGCCGCTCCACGATGTAGTCGACGCAGGTCGTAAGCGCCTCGACGTCGTCCGGCTCGATGCCGGGGAACATCGCTACGCGAAGCTGGTTGCGGCCCAGCCGGCGGTACGGCTCGGTGTCGACGACCCCGTTGGCCCGGAGCACCTTCGCGATCGCCGCCGCATCGACGCCGTCGACGAACTCGATCGTGCCGACGACACGGCTGCGGTCGTCGGGCTTCGCTACGAACGGCGCCGCGAACTGCGAGCGCTCGGCCCATCCGTAGAGGATCTCCGAGGAGCGGTCAGAGCGCGATGCCGCCCACTCGAGGCCACCGTTGTCGTTGAACCACTCCACCTGCTCGGCGAGGAGGAGCAGGGTCGCGAGGGCTGGCGTGTTGTAGGTCTGCTCCATCCTCGAGCTCGCGATTGCGATCTCGAGGTCCAAGAACGACGGCACCCAACGCCCACCGGCCCTGATCCTGCCGGAGCGTTCGACGGCGGCCGGCGAGAGAGCTGCGATCCACAACCCTCCGTCCGATCCGAAGCACTTCTGCGGGGCGAAGTAGTACGCGTCGACCTCGGTGAGGTCGACGCGTAGGCCACCCGCTCCTGACGTCGCGTCCACGAGGACGAGTCCGTCGGCGGCCGTCCCGTCGGCGCCGCGTGGACGCGCGAGCCGCATCTGGACGCCGGTCGACGTCTCGTTGTGCGTCAAGGCGTAGGTGTCGATCTCCGGGTCTGCGGCCGGCTCGGGGTGCGTCCCCGGATCGCTGAGCAGCACCGACGGCTCAGCGAGGTGTGGGGCCGACGCGACGGCCGAGGCGAACTTCGCGGAGAACTCGCCGAACGAGCAGTGCTGGCTACGGCTCTCGACGAGGCAGAAGGTCGCGACGTCCCAGAACGCCGCCGTCCCTCCGTTGCCGAGGACGATCTCGTACCCTTCCGGTAGGGAGAAGAGCTGGCCGAGACCGTGGCGGACCCGGGCCACGACGTCACGCACGGTGCCTTGGCGGTGCGAGGTCCCGAGGTAGGTCGGAGCGACTGCGACGAGTGCGGCGAGCGCCTCCGGTCGCACCTTCGACGGGCCGCTACCGAAGCGGCCGTCCTTCGGCAGCAGCTCCTCGGGGATCTCGATCGCCACCATGTGCTACCTCCGTCGTGGGGCTGCGCCTGCCCGGTCGCGGGCCGCGCAGGACGCGCTGGGGCGCCTCGTCCGTATGTGAAAGCATTGCAGGTATGGCGCCACCAGCTGACACCACCGGAGCCCACGCCGCTCGCGAGGGCACGCGCGCACGGATCGGCCGACGGGTCGCGGCGGTATCGCCGTCGGCGACGCTTGCGATCGACGCGAAGGCAAAGGCCCTGAAAGCCGAGGGCGTCGACGTCGTCGGCTTCGGTGCCGGGGAGCCGGACTTCGCGACGCCGGAGGCGATCGTCGAGGCAGCAGTCGCCGCATGCCGGGATCCTCGCAACCACCGCTACACGCCGACGGCCGGGCTCCCTGCGCTTCGCAGTGCGATCGCCGCGAAGACCGCCCGCGACTCCAGCTACGTCGTCGATGCGTCCCAAGTGCTCGTGACCAACGGTGGCAAGCAAGCCATCGCGAACACGTTCGCGACCTTGCTCGACCCCGGTGACGAGGTGCTCCTCCCGGCTCCGTACTGGACGACCTACCCCGAGGCGATCACCCTCGCGGGAGGTGTGCCGGTCGAGATACCGACGGACGCCTCGACGGGTTTCCAGGTGAGTGTCGCACAGCTCGTCGCGGCGGCCACCGACCGGACGAAGGTCCTGCTCTTCGTCTCGCCGTCGAACCCGACTGGTGCCGTGTACTCCCGGGAGGCGATCGTGGCGATCGGCCAGCTCGCCCTCGAGCGCGGCTGGTGGGTCGTCACCGACGAGATCTACGAGCACCTCGTCTACGGCGACAACGAGCAGCACTCGATGCCCGTCGTCGTGCCGGGGCTCGCGGAGCGCTGCGTCGTCGTCAACGGGGTCGCAAAGACCTACGCGATGACCGGCTGGCGCGTGGGGTGGCTCGTCGGGCCGCGAGACGTCGTGGACGCGGCGACGAACCTGCAGTCCCACGAGACCTCGAACGTCGCGAACGTCTCGCAGCAAGCAGCGCTGGCGGCGGTCTCGGGCGACCTCTCCGCCGTGGCTGAGATGCGCGCCGCGTTCGACCGGCGCCGCCGGACGATGCACGCGATGCTCGAGGAGATCCCGGGCGTCACGTGCGTCGAGCCGCAGGGCGCGTTCTACGCGTTCCCGTGCTTCGAGCAGCTCCTCGGGCACGAGCTGCGGGGGACGACACCCGCGACGACGCTCGAGCTCGCCGAGCTCGTCCTCGACCAGGCCCAGGTGGCGTTCGTCCCCGGCGAGGCGTTCGGTGCCCCGGGCTACGGGCGGTTCTCCTACGCGCTTTCCGACGACGACCTCGTCAAGGGCATCACGCGTCTCGGCGAGCTGCTCCGGGAGGCCGGTCGGTAGCTCCGCAGCTCGGCGACGTGCCCGACCATGCGTCGAGCCGCGGCCGTCGCTCCAGGGACGACCCGCGACGCCCGGCTGCGGCTCAGATGTCGCTGTCCACGTCCGGTGGTGCCGTGTCCCTCCCGGGAGCGTCGCCGCCGACCGGTCCTGCGCCGGGAGCGTCGCCGTCGGCCGCATCGCCGGCGCGGTGCGCCACAATGTGGGGACCGCGCTCCGGTGCCCGGGGAACGGGTGGCCACATGCCTGCGCTGGCCTTCGAGAAGACCTGCTCCCCGCGTTCGCGGCGCTTGCGGGCACGCTTGCGCACGATCGTGAACGCGGCGCCACCGACGCCGCCTGCGGCGCCCGCTATGAGGGTCGCCAGGAGCCGCCTGCGTGTCCGAGTGCCCGTCCGACGTACCACCGTCTCGATTCCGCCTCTTCTCGTGGTCGTTGCGATGCCATGGAGAGCATAGAGGTGCATGCGTGCTGACCGGCTCGGCTGCGCCCTCGGTGCAGGGCCACTGCTGGCCACGCGTGCTCGTGGCGGACCCGTTGGCGTCCTGGGCCCTCGAGCAGGGCGCGGTGCGCCCCGGACCGCAAGGCGGCCTGCCCGGGTGCCGGGCGCCTTGACGAGGGGTACTGGCGTCCGTCACACTCTTTGAGTGCCCAGAGCCGACGATGTCGTGACTGTCCTCCTCCTTATGTGACGGCGAGCGCCGCTCCTGCGCTCGCCGTGACCTCCCGTGCCTGTGGGCCGGGAGGTTTTTTGTTTCCCGTACCGGGCCCGCAGCGAAGATCCCCACGAACCGATGTCCCGACCCGTCCTGCCAAGCGAGGAATCCGATGCCACCAGCCGAGATACGCCCGAAGACGATGCCCTTCGGGCGCTACCGCCCGTACGATCCTGTCGACCTTCCGGACCGGAGCTGGCCGTCGCGCACCATCACCGCTGCTCCTCTGTGGTGCGCCGTCGACCTGCGCGACGGCAACCAGGCACTCATCGACCCAATGGACCCGGCACGCAAGCGGCGCATGTTCGACGCGCTCGTCCAGGCCGGCTTCAAGGAGATCGAGGTGGGCTTCCCGTCGGCCTCGCAGCCGGACCACGACTTCGTCCGCCTGCTCGTCGAGGAGGATCTCGTCCCCGACGACGTGACGATCCAGGTGCTCGTCCAGTGCAGGGCCGAGCTCATCGAGAGGACCTACGAGTGCCTGCGGGGCGCTCGCAATGCGATCGTCCACTTCTACAACTCGACGTCGGTCCTCCAGCGCCGCGTCGTCTTCGGGCTCGAAAAGGACGGTGTCACCCGCATCGCGGTGGACGCTGCACGGCTGTGCAGGGATCTCGAACGGACTCTGCCGGGGACGGCACTGCGCTACGAGTACAGCCCCGAATCATTCACGGGCACGGAGATCGACTACTCGGTCGAGATCTGCTCTGCAGTGATGGACGTGGTCGAGCCGAGCCCGCAGAGGCCGATCGTGCTCAATCTCCCGGCGACTGTGGAGATGTCGACGCCCAACGTCTACGCGGACCTCATCGAGTACTTCCACCGCAACATTCCACGACGTGACTCCGTGGTGCTCAGCCTCCACCCGCACAACGACCGTGGTTCTGCGGTCGCGGCCGCCGAGCTT
>DAHXNN010000086.1 GCA_027365385.1 Acidimicrobiaceae bacterium
ACGTCGAGCCACACCTGCCCGCCTCCCTCGACGAACACCGCCCCGCCTCCACTGCGCCGGCGGACGACAGAGGCTCCCTTCGCGTCGACCCGCTCGAGATCTACCTCGGCGAGCTGCTGGGCGCTGCCGACGACCAGCGCCGCGTCGGACGGTGAGCACAGGCATGCGAGCCGCCCGCCGCTCGCATCGGGGAGGACCGTGACGAGCTCAGCCGTGGGAGCGGCGCGCTCGACGAGGAGCCAGCCCGAGTCGAACGACGCCGGAGGATCGAGCTCCCGCCCGCCCGTCACGGGCGAACTGCGCGCATGGTCAAGCAGCAGGATCCCGGCGACCCGCGGCGCCAAGCACGGGAGCGACGTACGGCTCCCACTCCGCGAGGACCTCCCCGCTCGCCGCGAGCAGCCAGACGCGCGAGCGGGGTGCCTTCGGCTGCTCCCGGAGCACGAAGCCTGCTTCGTCGAGCAAGTAGTCCTCCTTCGCGGCGTTGCATCTCCGGCAGCACGCGACGACGTTGTCCCAGCTATGCGCACCACCACGACTGCGCGGCACCACATGGTCGATGTTCTCGGCCTGCGCTCCGCAGTACTGGCAGCGATGGCCGTCGCGCGCGAACACCGAGCGCCGAGAGATCGCGACCTTCGTCTGGCGCGGGACCCGCACGTACTGGGCGAGACGCACGACGGACGGCTCGGGAAAGCGCGCCCGCTCCGACCGGTACTCCCGGCCTGTGCCGTGCACGAGCTCGGCCTTCTCGTCTAGCACGAGGACGAGCGCACGCCTCGACGACACGACGCATAGCGGCTCGAACGTCGCATTCAGCACGAGAGCCCGCCCGCCCACGTCAGGCCCTGACCGCTCCGGTATTGCCGGGCACCCTCATCACCGGGAGGCTAGCGCGTGCCGCCACGCGACCTCGCGGCAATGCGTCGGGCCTCGCCCGCCCAACGCAGGAACTCGACGACGTCGCCGGGCGGGGGCACCGCGTGCCGGTCCCCGTAGGCGGTCTCCATACGGAACCCGAGCCACTCCCGGTCCGGCAACAGCGTCAGCCTCCCGGATCCCCGTGCGGCAGCGAGACCAACCACGACCCTCGTCGCTGCGGGCCAGCACGACGGACTGCCCACGACCGCACGGAGGGCTTGCGCCCACGTCGGTGGGCGACTCGTCGGACAGCGGCCCGCCGACGCGCCCGTCAGCGCTCGCGCCAGATTCGGGACCGGATTCGCCGACCGATCAAGACAAGCTCGCCGGGATGCGACCTCTGGCGGGGCTGCGGCTGGGCGCCCGCGCGAACCTGTCCGCCGTAGGCCTGCCGTGCGCCACGCTCGAATGTGAGCGTGCCGAGGAGCATGACGAGGAAGCCAAACGTGCCTACGAGCAGGGACGTCCTGAACGCGAGGAGCAGGACGGCGAACCCCGCGAGAAAGACGACGGCGGACCAACGCATCGACCTGCTCGCTGCCGAGCGCGGACCCTCCGAGCGAACGCGGTCCACGAAAGCACGGTCATTCTCGTAGAGTCTTTGCTCCATCTCTTGGAGTATTCGCTGCTCTTCTTCGGAAAGCGGCATCCGCTCCCCCTCTCCCACTGCAAGCTGCCCACACCGGGCAGGTGTTACCGCCTCCTCCGCGCCGACTGCTGCCGACTGGACGAGGCATTCGCTCGGACCCCTGTCGCGACTTCCTCTCTAGTCATTCTCGCGCAGTACCGGGGTGGCGACAACGCACCGGAGCGCCCCCGGCGACACCTACGCGTGACGGCCTTCGTCGACCGACGCCGGCGCGGCACCGGGCACCAGCACCGCCGCGGCTGGGCCGATCGCCCGCGCTCCGTAACGGCCGCGGATCGCCTCGGTCACCGTCTCGACGCCGGACCGGCGCTCGGCGGTCCAGTCCGATCCGGGGCCTGTGGGATCGACGCCGTTCGCGTCGAACAGCTGGAGCTGGCAGGGTCCCCCTCCCTCGTCCACGACCAGACCCGAGGCGTGGACGCCCACGAGACGGACGCCGCGCACGGGTCCGAGCTCGCGTAGAAGAGCCGCCGCGACCTCTGCGAACAACGACGAGCTAGCGACCGGGGCACGTAGCGTCAGCGAGCGGGTCACCGTCGAGAAGTCGACATAGCGGACCTTCAAAGTCACCGTGCGCGCCGCGAGACCCGCCTTGCGGCATCGCGAGGCCACACCGCCGGCAGTCACCCGGACGTGCCGGTCGAGCTCGTCCGCGTCACGGACGTCGGTGGCGAAGGTCTCCTCGTGGCCGAGCGACCTGGCCTCGCGGACCGGCTCCACCCGCCGCTGGTCCTGACCGGAAGCGAGCTCGTGAAGATACTGCCCGGCGGAGGCTCCGAGCAGCCGGACGAGGCTGTCACGGCTGACCACGGCGAGGTCCGCGACGCTCGAGATGCCGAAGCGCGCGAGACGCTCTTCCGTGCGGGCACCGACGCCTGGGAGCGCGCGGACTGGATGGCGGCCGAGGAACGTCTGCTCCGCGGCCGCGCGTACGACCAGGACACCGGCCCCTGGCACGACGCCGGACGGGCCGGCAACCGGCTTGGCGGCTTTCGACGCGAGCTTGGCGACGAGCTTCGTCCGTCCCACGCCGACAGCGCACTCGAGGCCGAGCTCCGCACGCACCCGACCGCGAAGCGCATGCGCTATCTCGACGCTCGCTCCAAGAAGCCGGTGCGACCCGGAGACGTCAAGGTACGCCTCGTCGAGCGCCACCGGCTCGACGAGAGGTGTCACAGTCGTCAGCAGCTCCCGCAGGCACCGGCTGACCTCTGCGTAGTGAGCGAACCGGCCGGGCAAGAATGCCGCCTGCGGGCAGAGGCTCCTGGCGACAGCCGTCGGCATCGCCGATCGGATCCCACGTGCGCGCGCCTCGTACGACGCCGACGCGACGACACCACGGGGCCCCGTCCCCCCGACGACGACAGGGCGACCGGCGAGCCGCGGATCGAGGAGCACCTCGACGGCGGCGAAGAAGCAGTCCATGTCGAGGTGGAGGATGTCGAGATCGCATCCAACCGCTCCATGTCGGGCGACCGCGCTAGCCGCCAGGTCGCACACGCCGGAACGCCTCCGCTAGCTCGATGCCCCCGAGCCGGCCTGCCTCTTCGGCACGCTCCCGCACAGCGACGCCAAACCACTCCCCGGTCTCGGCCAGCTGGCTCGCATGACAGAGGATCGCCTCTGTCTTCTGCTCGACGAAACGCGAGATATCGACGAGGACGTTCGCGTCGAGCGAACCGGAAAGATACACCGTACCGACCGACCACACCGCTCCTGTTCCCGGGAAGTACAGGGGCGACGAAGCCGCCGGAGCGATGGCATCGAGCACCGCCCATCCGACTGAACGATGATCCCGGTGGTTGTAGTAGAGCTCGCCGAAGAACACCGCGGTGGGGTCGGGGCAGACGACGACCTCCGGTCGGATCGCCCGGACGAGACGGACGATCGACTCGCGCAATTGGCGATCGTTCTCGATCTCGCCGTCGTCGAGGCCTAGCCGATGGACCGACCTCACGCCGAGCCGGCCCGCCGCCGCGGCCACCTCCGCGTCCCTGCGGGACACCAGCATGTCGACGTCGGCCGCGGGATCCGTCGATCCCTTGTCGCCGCGCGTGCACACGACCACCTCGACCTCGCAACCGGCGGCAGACCAGCGAGCGAGCGTCCCACCGCACGACACCTCGGCGTCGTCTGGATGCGCATAGATCGCTAGGGCTCTCTTCGGGACATCCGCCACGAGCTCAGCGGGCATCGCCGTCCCGCCCGCCACCTCTCCTGCCGTCGCTGGCCGCGCGTCCGCCCCGTGCCTTCGGGGCCGTCTGCTTGGTGAGCAGGCCCACCTCTCGAGCGAAGTCACCGGCGTCGACGAAGCCCTTGTAGACCGACGCAAAGCGCAGATATGCGACCTCGTCGAGATCGCGCAACTGCTCGAGGACTGCGATGCCGAGCTTCTGGCTCGTGACCTCGGCCCCGGACCGGCGGGCGATCTCCTCCACTGCGTCAACGAGCGAGTCGAGCTGCCCCTGCTCGACGGGACGGTTCTTGCAGGCCGCTCGGACTCCCGAGGCCACTTTCTCCCGGTCGAACAGCTCCCTCTGTCCCGAGCGCTTCTCGACGACCGGGGCCGCGTCACCAGATCGCTCGAACGTCGTGAAGCGATGACCGCACACGAGGCACTCCCGCCTCCGCCGCACGGCAGCGCCATGCTCCACCTCACGTGAGTCGACGACCCGGTCGTCGAGCTGGGTGCAGCGCGGGCAGCGCACACGACGACGCTAGTGCGCGCGAGCACGAACAACTCCACGGACGGCGGCCGACACCGCCGTCCGACGAGCCACCACCCGTCACGGCAGCCGAAGGACCGTGCCTGCGACCAGCACGCCTCCGGGCAGCTCCGCGTCGAGTCGGTCGACGAGCGCCCGAGGGTCGGCACCTGGCTCCATCGCGCTGGCGATCGACCAGACGGTCTGCCCGGGACGGACCGTGACCACATACCCCCCCGGAACACGCCGGGCACCTGGAGGAGCCACGAGAGATGCCACACCTGCCGAGCGCAGCGCCGCTGCACCCGCCCAGATGCCGACCAGCACGCCTACGGTGAGAAGCGTCGGAGCCAGACGCGCCAGGGTGCTCCTCGGCGGTCGGGTGCGAGCGACGACTCTGTCCGTCGTCGGCTCGACATCGCCGACAAGGCGCAGGTGCCGCGCGCTTGCGATCGAAGGCCACGCCGCTGTCGCCATGGTCGCCGGGCCTGTCCGCTGCGGACGCGCGCGACCTTGTGCGTGCTCTCCCACCGACCCGTCGAACCGTGCGCTGGACGGCGCACCCGTGCCGACACCCGCGCCTGTCGGCACACGGACCGGATACCCGACGACTGCCATATCGGCCTCCCTCGATCCTGCTCGTCACTCCGGGCGAGCCACCGCGCCCGCGGCATTCGCTATCCGCCATGGACGTACATATGTTCGCCAGTCCTCAGTGGCAGCCTCGCACGAACAGATGTTCGCCGTCAAGCAGCCACACGAACGGTTGTTCCACGAACGAATGTTTGCACGGGGGTGTGACACCTACTACGGTCACCCTTCAAGGAGGTGCCCGACGTGGCCGACACGATCCTCACTGGCAAGCGACGACTGATCCTCGAGTTCATCTCCGACCAGATCCGATCGAAGGGCTACCCGCCCTCGGTCCGGGAGATCGGCGAGGCGGTCGGGCTCACGTCGTCCTCGACCGTCCATACCCATCTGCAGGTGCTCCAACGCCAGGGATATCTTCGGCGGGACCCGAGCAAGCCGCGCGCGATCGCCGTGAGCTTCGAGCCAGCCTCGGGCGCGGCAATCCCCTTGCGCCCGGTCGCACACGTGCCGCTCCTCGGCGACGTCGCAGCGGGCACAGGTGTGCTGGCCGAGGAGAGCGTCGAGGACATGCTCCCGCTCCCCGAGGACTTCACGGGGAAAGGCCAGCTGTTCATGCTGCGCGTGCGGGGCGAGTCGATGATCGGAGCAGGAATCCTCGACGGCGACTACGTCGTCGTCCGCCGGCAGCCGGACGCGCAGCCAGGAGACGTGGTGGTCGCGGGTATCCCCGGTGGAGAGGCCACCGTCAAGACCTTCCGTCGCAGCCGCGGACGGATCGTCCTCGTCGCGTCGAACCCTGCCTTCGACGACATCGACCTGCCCGAGGAGGACGTGACCGTCTACGGCAAGGTCGTGACCGTCCTGCGGCGGCTCTGAGCCCGTTCGGAGACGGACCCCCCGAAGGCTCCCAGCTACGCGTGCCCGGGCGTCGCCGTCGAGATCGCCGCGGGGATCTCGACGTAGTCGCCACCATGCCCCACCCGGAACATGTAGAGCGTCGCTCCTAGCTGCAAGCCGTAGCGGTCGAAGCGCACGGGGCGACCGACGAGCGATGTCGCCAGGTCGGTCCGTCGGATCGCCGCGAGCACCTTCGCCCTGCTCGGCCTGCCGCTCGCGCAGGCGGCCTCGATCCCGTCGAGCACGACCGTCGCCGCCACGTAGGCCGGTGGTCCGGCGGTGGTGGCGGGGAGGTGGTACGTCGCGACGAAGCGACGTAGCAGCCACCCGGCGGAGCCAGTGCTCGAGAGCTGCGGACCGAACTCGGTCACGTAGTCCCCGGCCGCGTGGAACTCGATCGGCACGGCGACCTGGTCTGAGCCGACGACGACGACCTTGCGGTGCGCGGCGGCGAGCTCGCCGGCGAAGAGCTGCGCCTCTCCCGCGATCTGCCAGGGAAGGTAGACGACAGTGACGTCTGCAGGGAGGTGGGCGACGACCGCCGAGTAGTCGACGGCGGACTGGCTGACCGATGCTGCGTAGACGGACACGTGGAGCCGCTCGAGCGTGCTCGTCGCAGGCCCTGCGAGGTCCGCGCTGTACGGCGAGCCGTCGACGACAACCGCGACGTGACGCGCTCCGAGGTGTCCCGCTATGAAGCGGGCGTCGAAGACGCCTTCCTCGCCTCGTTTCGCGACGGTGCCGAAGAACGTCGGGAAACGCCCGGTGAACAAGTCGTCCGAGCTCGCCGACGGCGAGACGAAAGCCATCTGCGCGCGTCCGAGGAGCGGACCGACCACCTGGACCTCCGCGCCCGACGCCGGACCGACGACCGCGAGGACCGACGGGTCGGCGACAAATCGACGCGCGATCGTCACGGCCAATGCCGGCTCGAGGGCCGTATTGGCGACCTGGACACCGATGCGTGCTCCGTGCGCCTCGTCGAAGACCGCGACAGCGAGCCTCGCCCAGTCCGCCTGCTGCACGCCGAGCCCGTCGAGCGAGCCGCTGACGGGTGCCATGACTCCGACCGTCGCACGACAGCTCGACATCGTCGACCTCGCGCTCGTGGGACGGTCACGCGCGAGAGGTGGTAGAGCCGTCCGGTCCGGCCGGACGACCAGAGCGGCCGTTCCTGCACCGGAGACGTCGGCGGCAAAGGCCAGCACAGCAGCGCACAGCAGCGCACAGGCGAGCGCTGGGCGGGCAACGGCACGGCGCTCGAGGAAGGGGCGACGCCGGTGGTCAGGGCGACGCCGGTGGTCAGGCACGAGAGGGTGCCGCGACGGCCACGTCAGAGGAGGAGCCCCGAGAGGACGGCGTGCACCGTGTCCAGGTCCCCGCG
The DNA here is from genome assembly GCA_027365385.1 of Acidimicrobiaceae bacterium. Lineage (GTDB taxonomy): Bacteria > Actinomycetota > Acidimicrobiia > Acidimicrobiales > Bog-793 > JAJZCK01. Next base: position 7,151 of record DAHXNN010000086.1, read on the forward strand.
ACTTACGCTCTCGTCAGGGGTGTGCGCGACAAGCGGGTCACCCGGGCCGAAGTTCGCTGCCGGTATTCCGCGCTCCGCGAAGAAAGCGACGTCGGTCCACGCGAGCTTGGCTCGCGCCGGGGCTCCCGTCGCCGCGACGAGAGAGGCGAGAAACGGGTCGGCGAGCATCGGAGCGGCCGCGGGCGCCGACTCCTCGACGACGACCGCGTCACCGCGACCCGCGTCCATCACGGGTGAGAGCAGCTCCTCGAGAGCGGTCGTGGCCGCGTCGACGTCCCGGTCCGGTGCGAACCGGTGGCTCAACGTGAGCCTCGCCTCGTCCGGCACCACGTTGCCGGCGACCCCACCGGCGACGGCGACGGCCTGGAGCGTCTCGCGGAACTCGCAGCCGTCGAGCACGGGCCGGCGCTCCACGAACGCTGCGACGCGCTCGCAGAGCGGCCCGAGGCGGTGGATCGCGTTGCTGCCGACCCACGGTCTCGCCGTGTGGGCTCTTGTCCCGCGCAGCACGATGCTCAAGCGCAGGACGCCCTGGCAGCCGGCCTCCACACGGGCGCCCGTCGGCTCGCACAGCACTGCGGCATCCACCTCGAGCAGCTCGGGCACGTCGCGGGCGATCGCGTGGAGCCCGGAATGGCGTCTCGCGACCTCCTCGCAGGCGTAGAAGATATACGTGACGTCGGCGGAGGGCACCGTCACGGTGCGAGCGAGCTCGAGCATCACAGCGAGGCCGCCCTTCATGTCCGCGCTGCCGAGACCGTGGAGGGTGTCGCCCTCGATCCTCGCACGATCGTTGCCCGCCGGCGGCACCGTGTCGAGGTGCCCTGCCAGCGCTACCCGGCGGGAGCGACCGAGCGACGTGCGAGCGACGACGTTGTCCTCGACGCGGACGACCTCGAGGCTGTCGACGGCCCGCAGCTGCTCCTCGACGAGATCGGCGAGCTCCTGCTCGTGATGGCTGACCGACTCGACGTCGACCAGCCGGGCGGCGAGCCCGAGAAGGTCCGCCACTAGCCGCGCCACGCCCGGCTGCTACCGGCTCTCACGCGGAGACACCGTGGGATCGCAGGACCTCGTTGATCGTGGCCTTGTCGTGGCGCTCGCCCTCGGCGAGTCGCCGCAGGACGAGCACGCACGGCAGGAAGAACTCCCCTCCGGGGAGCTCGCGCCGGCGATAGGCACCGACGGCGACACACCAAGGCGGGACGACGCCGCGCGAGATCTCCTCGCCGGTCGTCGCGTCGACCACCGGTATCGAAGGGTTGAGGATGGTGCCCTCTCCGAGGACGGAGCCCGTGCCGACGCGGGCGCCCTGGGTGACCATGGAGCGGCTCCCGACGAGGACGTCGTCCCCGATCACGACCGGCACCGCGTTCGGAGGCTCGAGGACGCCGCCGATCCCGACGCCGCCCGACAGGTGCACGCGCTCGCCGATCTGCGCGCACGACCCGACCGTCGCCCACGTGTCGATCATGGTCTCCGCGCCGACGCGGGCGCCTATGTTGACGTAGCTCGGCATGAGGACCGCTCCTCGCCCGACGAACGACCCCCACCGGGCGGAGCCTCCCGGGACGACCCGCACCCCGAGTGCCTCGTAGCCGTGCTTCAAGGGCAGCTTGTCCGCATATTCGAAAGGACCGACCTCGGTCGTCTCGACGGACCGCAATTGGAAGAGCAGCAATATGGCCTGTTTCAGCCACTCGTGGACGACGACCTCGTCGCTCGAGACGTCGAGCTCCGCGACACGGGCCTCGCCCGAGTCGAGCAGGCCGATCGCCTCGTCGACGACCGACGCGGCATCGGGGTCCCCCGCCCTGACCTCCGCGCGGCGACCCCACAGCTCGGCGATGGACTCCTCGAGCACTGCCATGACCCTCCGATCGGGCAAGAGAGAGCGAGGCTAACGCGCGGGTGCGTTCCCGGCGCTCTCGCGCCGCTCCCCACCGGAGACGGCTCGGGCCGAGACGAGAGCACGCTCGAGGCGCTCGGCGACGAGCTCGAGGCGCTCCATCGGCTGGACAAGCGCGACGCGCACGTAGCCCACACCGGCCGGCCCGTAGAGCTCCCCCGGAGAGACCAGGGCACCCGCGTACGTGGCGAGCTGCCGGGCGAAGCGCCACTCGGCACCCTCGTCCGAGCCGGGCTCCTCGTCGGCGAGTGGCAGGACACCCGGCGCACGAACCCAGAGGTAGAAGGCCCCACCCGGGCGGTCGACGGCGACGCCGAGCCGGCCGAGGATCCGTGCGGCGCGCTCGAGCCGCTCCGCATAGCGCTCCCGCTGGCGCTCGACGTGCTCGTCGTCCTCGAGAGCGACCGCGCCTGCGAGCTGGACCGGGCCGGGCACCATGAGCCCCGCGTGGCGCCTGAGCTCGCGCAGGTACGAGACGAGCTCGGGATCGCCCGCGTAGAAGCCGACGCGCAGGCCCGCACAGTTGGAGCGCTTCGAGATCGAGTGGACGGCGAGCACCCCGTCGAGGCCCTGCTCGAGGATCGTCGTAGGCGTGCCGTGCCAGGTGAACTCCGCATAGCACTCGTCGGAGAGCACGGGCACGTCGTGCTCTCGCCCGAAGCGCGCCGCTGCTGCGAGGTCGTCGAGGCGACCGGTGGGGTTGGCGGGACTGTTCACCCACATACAGAGGGCCCGCTCGGCGTCTGCTTGCGCGACGTCCTCGAGCGCGAGCGTGCCGTCGGGCCGCGCCGGGACGGGCACCGCCCGGCATCCCGCGAGGACCGCGCCCATCGCATAGGTCGGATAGGAGACGGCCGGGTAGAGCACGGTGTCACGGTCCGGGCTACGCAGCCGCAGCCAGTGCGGCATACCGGCGACGAGCTCCTTCGTCCCGACGCACGCGGCGACGTCGGCCCGGCTCGTGCCGACCCCGAAACGACGCTCCATCCATCCGCGCGCCGCGTCGATCAGCCGAGGGCTTCCGGCACCGGACGGGTAGCCCCGCTCCGCTCCCGACGAGCCGAGGGCGGCGACTACCGCCGGCGGCGGCGGGTCGCACGGCGTCCCGACCGACAGGTCGACGAGCCCTCCGGGGAGCTCCGACGCCCGCGCCTCGAGCGGCTCCAGCCGGTCGTAGGGATAGGTCGGTGGCACGAAGCCGTCGTTCGCTCCCGGCGTGCTCACGTCGCCTCCTGACGGTCGGGCCGCGTCGCCGCGGCGAACTCTGCGAAGCGGTGGCGCCCTTGCTCGTCGAGGCGGACGCGCACGGCGAGCATGTCGCCGGCGTCACGCTGCTCGACGATCTCGCCGGCCCGATGGAGCGCGGCGAGGACGTCGCCACGCTCGCAGGGCACGAGGAGCTCGAGGGTCCTGTCGCTCGCGCGCAACGCGGCACCGATCGCGGCGAGCAGCTCCGGTCCCCCATCACCCGTGAGAGCGGAAAGCGCGACCGAGCCGGGGTGGCTCGCACGGAGGCGCTCGGAAGCCGCCGGCGCGCGATCTGCTTTGTTGAAAGCGACGAGCTCGGGCACGTCGCTCGCACCGATCTCGCCGAGGACCGAGCGGACCGCGTCCATCTGCGCCTCGGGGTCCGCCGCGCTCGCGTCGACAACGTGGACGAGCAGGTCGGTGCCGGAGACGACCTCGAGCGTCGAGCGGAAGGACTCGACGAGCTGGTGCGGCAGCTTACGGACAAAGCCGACGGTGTCCGAGCAGAGCACCACCTCACCACCTGGCAGCTCGAGCCGCCGGGTCCGCGGGTCGAGCGTCGCGAACAGCCTGTTCTCGACGAGCACGCCCGCGTCGGTGAGCGCGTTGAGCAACGTCGACTTCCCCGCGTTCGTGTAGCCGACGAGCGATACCGTCCGCGCCGCGCCGCGCCGGCGCGCCCGCAGCTGGGTCCGCCGCGTCGCGCCGAGCTGACGCAGCTCGGTGTCGAGCTTCGCTATCCTGTGCATGATCCGCCGCCGGTCGACCTCGAGCTGCGTCTCGCCCGGGCCCCTCGTCCCGATGCCGCCGGCCTGCTGGGAGAGCGACGCGCCCCTGCCGCGCAACCTAGGCAACCGGTAGCGCAGCAGAGCGAGCTCCACCTGCGTCTTGCCCTCCTCGGAGCGGGCGTTCTGGGCGAAGATGTCGAGGATCACCGCCGTCCGGTCGATGGCGGTCCGGCCGATGAGCTTCTCGAGGTTGCGCTGTTGGGCGGGCGTCAGCTCGTCGTCGAAGACGACGGTGTCCGCGTCGACCTGCTCGCAGAGCCGGTGGAGCTCGGCCGCCTTGCCGCTGCCGATGAAGGTCGCCGGGTCGAGGCTGTCCCGCGCCTGGACGACACGCGCGACCTCGTCCGCCCCGGCGGTGTCGACGAGAAGTCCCAGCTCGTCGAGGCTCGCCTCCACCTCGTCGAGGCTGTGCGGCCACGTCACGACCCCCACGAGCGCGATGCGCTCGCGGAAGCTCCGCTCGATAAGCGTCACTCGCGACCCCGGACGGCGCTGGCCACCGCACCGACGGCCGGCGCCACGCCGTCCGGTGCCACCCCGTCCGACACGCTCGCGAACAGCTCGTCTGTGTCCACGAGGACCCTACCGACTCGTCGTGCCGGACCGGTGAGCACGGCCGAGGGCGCGAGCAGGTCCCCGGACAGCTCGACGAGGAGCGTGCCGCCCGGGTTGACAACGTGAACGACATCCCCGACGAGACCAGCGGCACGGCTCGCCGCCGCGGCCGCGCAGCTGCCGCTGCCACAGGCGAGCGTGATGCCTACTCCTCGTTCCCAGACGTCGAGAAGGAGCGTCTCGCCGCCGGCAGGCGCGCCGACGATCTCGACGTTCACGCCACCGTCGACGCTCGCCTGGAGCGCCGGGCCGAGACGGTCGATGCCGAGCCCTGCCCGGTCGTAGCGACCTGCGCGGTAGACGACGAGGTGCGGGTTGCCGACGGCGACGCGCCGCGCCAACGCGCCCGGGAGCGCTCCGAGCACATCGTCCCATGCGAGACCGCCGGCCGGAAGGTCCACACCGGGCACCCGCGACGGCTCGACCAGCTCGGTGAGCGTGAGCTCGGGACCGACGGCGACCTCGCCCATCTCGACGCGCACGTCACCGGTGCGGGACGACTGCGGGGTGAGCACCTCCGCCCGCACTGCGCCGGCGAGGGTCTCGACGACCATCTCCGCACCTGCCACCATCCCGGAATGGACGGCCGCCAAGACGGCGCAGCGTAGGCCGTTGCCGCTCGTCTCGGCCAGACCGCCGTCCGCGTTGCGCAGCTCCATGCGAACGCGCCCCGCGCCGAGCGCCGAGACGCGCAGCACGCCGTCCGCCCCGACGCCCCGATGGCGGTCGCACAGGGCGCGCGCTAGCACCGCGTCGATACCGTGTGCGCCGTCTCCGCCCACGTGCACGAGGAAGTCATTGCCGAGGCCGTGGTACTTGACGAGATCGAGCTCCACGCGTCAAGTCTCGCACGGCGGGCGAGGCGCCGGATCGATCGCAAGCCTGTGCTGCTCGACCAGCTGCTCGACCAGCTGCGGAGTGCGGGCGTCCACCCACTCGACACGCGGGTCCCTGCGGAACCACCTCTCCTGGCGCCGGGCGAAGGCGCGGGTTCTCCGGAGAGTCTCCTCGAGGGCCTCGTCGAGGCTGAGCTCGCCCGCCAGGCTCGCGAGGATCTCCCGGTAGCCGAGCGCCTGGCGCGCAGTCCGGCCGAGGCCTCCGGGACGGCACGCGAGCACACGAGCCTCCTCGACAAAGCCCGCCTCGAGCTGGTGCTCGAGGCGCTCGGCGATCCGCCGGTCGAGCTCCTGGCGCTCGACCGCCAGCCCGACCTGGGCAACGTCGCTCGGGCGATACGCGTCGAGACCCGGGCCCGACGCGCTGAACGGCCGCCCGGAGCCGATGGTCACCTCGAGCGCACGGACCACCCGTCTGCGGTTCCCCGGCTCGATGCGCGACGCAGCTAGCGGGTCGAGCCCGGAGAGGCGTCGGTGCAGGGCCTGCGGGCCGACCGCGTCGGCCTCGTGCTCGAGCTCCGCGGCAATCTGCGGGTAGCGCCCAGGCAGGGCGAGCCCATCGACGAGCGCCCGGTGGTAGAGACCGGTGCCGCCGACGAGGACCGCGACGTGACCGCGCGTCTCGATCCCGGCGAGTGCCGCGCGTCCAGCTGCCTGGAACTGCGCGACGGAGAACTCGCAGGCCGGATCCACAAGGTCGAGGAGGTGCCAGGCGACGCCGTCGCGCTGATCGGGTGTCGGCTTGGCGGTCCCGACGTCGAGGCCCCGGTACACCGCCATCGCGTCGACGGAGACGAGCTCGACTCGCGGGGATCTGCGGGCGAGCGCGACAGCGAGGGCGGTCTTGCCGGTGGCGGTCGCGCCGACGATGGCGAGGTGCCGGACGGTCGGCGACGGCCGCGCGCCGGGCCCCGACGACCCGACGACCGGCTCGGTCCCCGATTGTCCAGCGGGTGAGCCGGAGCAGCTGACCTGGTCTTTTACCCCACACTCGCCCGCCGAAGGGCTAACGCGCCGGACTGTGGCAGCCGGGTCTCCCCAGCTCGGCACCGCCTGGCTAGGCACGCTTGACCCCTTCTCCGCCCCGGGCCGGGGATCGGCTCCGGGCCAGGCGGGTCTTACCTCTAAGCCGCACCATGATCGGCAACCACGGGTTGCCTTACGTGGGTCGTTTCGCCTGCGGCTGGCCTCGACTTGCAACCACAGACCCGCTCGCGGCTCACCCGCAGCTACCCTAGCCCGGAGGCAAGCAGACGTCGGAGCGGGCACAGCCTGTCGCGACGGCGTGGCTGCGTGGGGACGGTGGCATGGCGGCGGCGCGGGAGGTCGGACGGTCTAGCGAGAGCGGCCCTCGTGCCGACGCACCTCTCCTCGCGCTCGTGCAGGCCCGGCTCGCCCCTCTCGCCGAGTCCTGCGTCGAGCGCTTCTACGCGAGCCTCGTCGCAGGCCCCGACGCTCCCGACGTGCTCGGGCGGCTCGACGACGGAGAGCTCGCTCACCTGAAGATGCGCCAGGCCGAGCACCTCCGCTCGCTGCTCGACCCCGAGCTGGACGACGCCGCGCTGGTCCAGTCGTCGCGTGCCGCCGGGCGCATCCATGCGATGGTGGGCGTCGAGACCGACTGGTACGCGAGCGCCGTGCTCGTCTACCAACGCGTGCTGGACGACGCGCTTGGCGACGTGCTCGGTGCCACGGTGCCGGGCGAGACGGTGCCGGGCGAGACGGCGGCGCGCGCCCGCGCGATCGTCGGGAGGCGTGTCGTGCTCGACATGAAGGGTGCTCTTCTCGGCTACCGCGAGATCGACGCCGAGCAGAGCCGTGTCCTCCAGCGGGTCAACGCCGTCGCGGCGAACGCGGAGACGGTCGCGGACCTCGCCCGCGGCGTGCTCGATGCCGTCGCGGATCTCGACGGCATCGCCGACGGCTTCTTCGGCCGTCCCGACGACGACGGTCTGTTCCAGTTCGAGGTCGCGGTGGGACCGGGTGCCGAGGCGTTTATCTCGGGCGCCTCGCGCGCCGGGGCACGCCCGATCACGGTCACGAGCACGAGCGAGAGCGGGCTGGGTCCGGCGGGGCGCGCCTGGCGCACGGGGGTGGTCCAGCGCAGCGACGCCTACCTCGCCGACCCGAGCACCGCTCCGTGGCACGAGCTCGGACGGCGGTTCCACTGGCGCTCGAGCGCCGCCGTCCCGCTCGTCGACGACAGTGGAACGGCGAGAGCGCTGCTCTCGCTCTACGCGAGCTGGCCCGGGTACTTCGCCTATTCGAGCAGGGTCTCGTTCCTCGCCCTCTTGCAGCAGACGGTCTCGCAGGCGCTCGACCGCCTCGAGGCGCAGTCCGGCACCGCGTCGGGGATCCTCGTGTTCGCCGAGCGCAACGCCTACCTCGACATGCTCGAGCGCGGCGACGTCGTCATGCTCTACCAACCCATCGTCGACCTCGCGACCGGTTGTCTCGTCAAGCTCGAGGCGCTCGCCCGCCTTCGCTCGGGGCAAGCCTCCACCAGCAGCGCCGTTAGGGACGACGAGCTCGTGAACCCGGCCGAGTTCCTCCCCGCGTTCGGCGACGCGGAGCTCTTCCGGCTCTTCGAGATCGGGCTCGCCCAAGCTCTCGGTGCGCTGCGCTGCTGGCTGGATCTCGGCGTCGACACCGGCGTGGCGATCAACCTCCCGACGACCGCCTCCAGCGACGGCCGCTACCACGACGCCGTCGCGAGTGCTCTCGCTACGCACGGGATCGCACCCGGCCAGCTCACCCTCGAGCTTCTCGAGACGGCAGCGCTCGACGGTGGCTCCGGCTGGCACGGCGCGGCCCTCGACGAGCTCCGGGCGCTCGGTGTCCGCCTCGCCCAGGACGACCTCGGCTCGGGCTACAGCTCGCTCCTGCGTCTGCGCACCGTCGAGTTCGACGAGGTCAAGATCGACCAGGGGATCGTGCGCGACGCCGAGCGGTCGCCGAGGGGGGCTCTCACGTTCATCCAACCGCTCACGAGCCTCGCGCACGCCCTCGGCCTCAGGGTCACCGTCGAAGGGCTGGAGACCGACGGCCTCGTCGAGGCCGCCGTGTTCCTCGGCGCGGACTGCGGCCAAGGATACGCGATCGCACGTCCCCTCGCCTCGCCGCACGTGCCGGCCTGGGCGGGCCGGCCCGCCCTCGAGATCGACCGCGAGCGACCGCGGACACGCCTCGGGGCTCTCGCCGCCCACCTCGCGTGGGAGAGCCGTCTCGCGGCGCTCGGATCGTCCCGGGGGCTCCACGACCAGGCGATCGAGGAGCCGTGCGGTCTCGCTCGCTACCTCGCCTCACACAGGGAGCCTGGCGACGCCGTGCGGGCGCATCGGGAGCTCCACGCCGCTGTCGCAGGCGGCGCGGCGGGCGAGCTCCACACGTCGGCCTGGGAACGGCTCACGGGCCTGCTCGGCAACGACAGTTGATCTCCCGGCCCAGGGTCGCTCATCCGCCCGGCACCCGCGTGCCCGTGCCGGGGCCGGTGCCCGTCAGGACACCCGAGCGCCGGACCTCCGCCTCGAGGCGTGCGAGCTCCGCCTCGTCGAGTTCCTCCCTCTCGTCGACGAGCAGCACCGGGATCCCGTCGCGCACAGGGTAGCGACAGCCGAGCCGGAGGTTCACGAGCGACTGCTCGTGCTCGAGGTACCAGAGCGGCTGCTTGTCCTCGGGGCAGACCAGGATCTCGACGAGCAGCGGATCGAGCTGCACGCTCATGCGCTCTCGTCGCCGAAGGAGCGTATTGCGGCACGTACCTCGTCGACGTGCCCCGCCAATGCCGCCGCATCAGGCGCCTCGACGTTCAACCGCAGCAGGGGCTCGGTGTTCGACGACCGGAGGTTGAACCACCAGTCCCCCAGCTCGGCGGTCAGGCCGTCGAGACGGTCGATCGTCGCCCCTAGCCCTTCGTAGTGCTGCGCGATCGCCTCGACCACCTCGGTAGGGCGGGCGACCTCGGTGTTGATCTCGCCGGAGTCCGCGTAGCGCTCGAAGGGCAAGCGGAGCTGGGACAAGCTCACTCCCGCGTCGGACAGCACCTCGAGCACGACGAGGGCCGCGATGATGCCCGAGTCCGCCCGGTAGTTGTCCCGGAAGTAGTAGTGCCCGGAGTGCTCGCCCCCGAAGACGGCTCCGGTGTCGGCCATGATCTTCTTGATGAACGAGTGCCCCACCTGTGTTCGTATCGCGACACCTCCGTCCTCCGCGACGACCTCGGGCACCGTGTGCGAGCAGATGAGGTTGTACAGCACGGTGGCGCCGGGATGCTTCGCGAGCATCGCGTGGGCGACGATCGCCGTCGTCGTAGACCCGGACACCGGTTCACCGCGCTCGTCCACGAGGAAGACCCGGTCCGCGTCGCCGTCGAACGCGAGGCCGACGTCGGCACCCGTCGCGAGGATACGCTCGCGCAGGTCGACCAGGTTCGCCGGCTGGATCGGGTCGGCCGGATGGTTGGGGAAGGTGCCGTCCAGCTCGCCGAAGAGCATCTCGACGCTGAACGGTAGGGCCGAGAACACCCTCGGTGCGACGAGACCTCCCATGCCGTTCGCCGTGTCTGCGACGATCCGCAGCGGGGCAAGGCGCGAGACGTCGACGAAGGAGCGCACGTGCTCGGCGAACTCCTCGAGCAGCTCGAGGCGCTCGACGTGCGGGTCCGAAGCGACGGAGCCGACCCCACCGTCGGCCGGAGCGCCATCGACCCCCTCGTCGGCCAGCCGGAGGATCTCGGCGAGGCCGGTGTCGCGCCCGATGGGCCGGGCGCCCGAAAGGCACATCTTCACCCCGTTGTACCGAGCGGGGTTGTGTGACGCGGTGAGCATCGCCGCAGGCGCGTCGAGCTTTCCTGAGGCGAAGTAGGACATGTCGGTCGACGCCAGGCCCATGTCGCCGACGAGAGCGCCGGTCGACGACGCACCGGCGATGAGCGCGCGAGAGAGCTCCTCGCCGGTCGTCCGCATGTCGTGCGCGACGAGGACCCTCGTCGCGCCGCTCTCGGCGAGGGCGAAGGCGGCGAAGGCAGCCCCGATCGCATAGGCGCTCTGCGCGTCGAGCTCGTCGGGGACGACGCCTCGGACGTCGTAGGCCTTGAAGATGGGGGCGAGCGAGGGATGGACGACCATGATGGCCTTCGATCGTAATCGAGCGCCTCCGCTGCGGTGCGGACCGCGCTAGTGCGCCCGGGCGACGCTCACGAACGCTGCCGTGTTGAACGCCATGTGAGCGACGACGCCGGGCCCGAGGCGCCCGGTGCGCCACGCGAGCGTCCCGAGCACGGCGCCGAACCCGGCGAGCGCGAGCAGCTGCAGCGCCTCGAAGTGCACGAGCCCGAAGACGACGCCGGAGATGCCGACCGCGAGGACGGGCCCGATCCGGGAGCCGAGCGGTGCGAGCCTGCCCGCGAGGCCCCGGAGCAGCAGTCCGCGGAAGTACAGCTCCTCGACGAGAGGGCTCCCGAGGCAGACAAGGACGCCGAGCAGGACGAGGCCGGCCCCGTGCGCGTCGCTCGTGAGGGAGACGGCCGGCTGGCCGAGGCGCTGGAACAGGTGCGGGACGAAAGGCAGGAGCGGGAGCTCGAAGAGCGGGACGAGCGCGTACTGCGACACGAGGCCGACCGCTATCCCGAGCGGGACGTCGGGCCAGGGCCGGATCGACAGGCCGTAGTCCGACGCGAGCATCCCGGTGAGGCCGGGGCCAGGTGACAGCTGGCCGGCAGCCGGATCGGAGGACCGAGCCCTCCGGCTCGCGACGACGGCTGCGCCGACGAGACCGCACCACAGCCCGGCGAGGCTCGCGACGTCGCTCCCGACGCCGTTCGGGTGGCTCGGGTGGCCGCTCAGCGCCCCCAGCGCGCTCACGAACAGCGTCGCGAGCACAAACCCGGCCGCCAGGCCGGCGAGCGCCTCCGGCACACCGAAGCCGTTCGGGACGAGCCGACGCCCCCCCGGCGCGGCGCCGGCCCCAGGTGCTCTCACGGCCGCGAGCGTGGCGCCCGGCGGGCGCCCGGTCAACTCGGCTCGGGCCTGCCGGGGCGCGCACGATGCCGCCGATCGGACCGAGGCGCGCGACGCCTACGATGTTGGGGATGAGTCGCCAACCGCAGGATCTCCGACCTGGATCGAGCGGCCCGGGCCGGCCCGGAGGGGCTATGCCGTCGGGCGGGGACGCCACGTGGCGCTGGGTGCTCGCCGCGCTCGTCGTCGTGCTCGTCCTCGTCGTGCTCGGTTCGTCCTTCGTCTCGCACACGTCGGTCCAGAGCGAGTCCTACAGCAGCTTCGTGACGAACCTCCACCACAAGCAGGTCGCGTCGGCGACTGTGGACAACGCGACGGGCACGATCACCTACAAGCTCGACCAGAGCGGTCAGACCTTCGAGACCACCGGCCCGGCGTCCCTCCCGAGCTCGGAGATCTCCGCCCTCGAGGCATCCGGCGCCAAGGTGAGCTTCTCCACCCCGACGTCGAGCATCCTTCCCACGCTGCTCGTCTACCTGCTCCCCGTCGCATTGTTCATCGGGTTCATGGTCTGGCTGAACCGCAGGGCGCAGGGCCAGATGGCGGGCATCATGTCGATCGGCCGTTCGCGGGCGAAGGTCTACTCGACCGAGCGCCCGCGCACGACGTTCAACGACGTCGCCGGCTACTCCGGCGTCAAGCAGGAGATCAGCGAGGTCGTCGACTTCCTCAAGTCGCCGGGCCGCTTCCGCGAGATCGGCGCGCGCATCCCGAAGGGCGTCCTGCTCGTCGGGCCGCCAGGTACCGGCAAGACGCTCCTCGCTCGCGCCGTCGCAGGCGAGGCTGGCGTCCCCTTCCTCTCGGTGAGCGGCTCGGACTTCATGGAGATGTTCGTCGGGGTCGGGGCGAGCCGGGTCCGGGACCTGTTCCAGACAGCCCGTAAGCAGGCGCCAGCCATCATCTTCGTCGACGAGATCGACTCGATCGGCCGCAAGCGTGGCGCAGGGCTCGGTGGCGGCCACGACGAGCGGGAGCAGACCCTCAACCAGATGCTCTCCGAGATGGACGGCTTCGACCACGCGGAGGGCGTCGTCATGATGGCGGCGACGAACCGGCCCGACATCCTCGACCCGGCGCTGCTTCGACCCGGCCGCTTCGACCGCCAGATCGTCGTCCCGCTCCCCGACCTCGAGGAGCGAAAGCCGATCCTCAAGGTGCATGCGCGCGACAAGCGTGTCGGGCCGGACGTCGACCTCGACGTCGTCGCGCGCGGTACGCCCGGGATGAGCGGAGCGGACCTCGCGAACCTCGTCAACGAGGCAGCGCTCCATGCGGTGCGCCGCGGCAGCCAGGTCATCCAGATGCGGGACTTCGACGCTGCTCGGGACCGGGTGCTCATGGGCCAGCAACGCGAGAGCACCGTCCTCTCGGACTCCGAGAAGGAGCGGGTCTCGTTCCACGAGTCGGGCCACGCGGTGCTGTCCTACGTGCTTCCCTTCGCCGACCCGCTCTTGAAGGTGAGCATCATCCCTACAGGCATGGCGCTCGGTGTCACCCAGCAGCTGCCTCTCGAGGAGCGCCACATCTACCGCCGCGAGTACATCGAGGACTCGCTCGCCGTCAGGATGGGGGGGCGAGTCGCCGAGCTCATCATCTACGGCGACCTGTCGACGGGAGCGAGCGACGACCTCCAGCGCAACACCGAGCTCGCCCGCAAGATGGTCCGCGAATGGGGCATGTCCGCCGAGATCGGTCCGATGGCCTGGGGCTCTCAAGGCATGGTCTTCCTCGGCGAGGACCTGATGCACTCGCGGGACTACTCGGAGGACATGAGCCGCGTCGTCGACGAGGAGGTCTCGAAGATCCTCCGGACCCAAGAGGCTCGCGCCCGCGAGGTGCTCGAAGAGCACCGCAGTGGTCTCGAGGCGGTCGCCCACGAGCTCTTGAGCAAGGAGACGGTCGACGGGCAGCAGGTCGCCCGGCTCATCGACGAGGCCTACGGTCGTCCGGTCCACGGGGACCAGCCGTCGGTCGCCCACTACGCGGGCACGATCCTCGGTGGGCACCAGCCGGTCGGAGCCGGCACGTCAGGAGACGCGGGCTCCGGCGGCATCATGCCGGCGAGCACCGTAGGGCCGCTCCCGGAGCTGTAAGGTCCTGGGGTCGTCCGGGGCGGCGAGCCGGCGACCGGTCCGGGCTGCAGAGCCGGCGGCCAGCATTCCAGCGAAGCCAGATCGTGGAAGCCCGCGCGGGAACGTTCAGCGAACCGCTATCGCGGCTGGGAGCGTGAAGCCGGTTGCCTTGCGCGCGTAGAGCATCTCGCCGACCACGACGGGCCGGTCAGCCGTCACGATCAGCGGCATCGTACCGTCCGCGCCGGTGATCGCGGCCATGTTGACGGTGAGGACCTCTCCGGGCCTGACCGACAGCGGCGGCATCGTCGCGAACGACGTCGCGGGTCCGCCTGTCGTCGCGTCCATCTGCTCCACGTCGACGGTCGCGACAGCCGTCGAGGTGTTGTCCACCACGACCACCTCGCTCGTGCGCGCGTCCGACTCCCCGCCGGGCAGGACCCAGCGGCGAGACGACGACGACACGCCCGACGTCACCGCTACTCCAGGCACCACGTGCGGTAGCTCGCGCAGCGTCGCATACGGCACCATCGCCACCCCACCCTTCACGGCGTCGGTCGTCGTGGTGGCTGCGACGTGACGAACGGCCACCCGACGTCCACGACGCCCGCGCCGTGGGTGTCGCAGGGACACGGGGCCCCTCGCCGGCCGGTGCGGCGCGGGTGCGACGACGAAGGTCTCGCGCGTGACGACGACCCCGGCACCGCTGCTCTCGAGGGACGCCCAGCGCATCACGACCTGCCGGCTCGCGACACCAGGGGTGAGCGTCACCACCCCGTGAGCCGGCACCGACGCGCTGAGCACGGCGCTGACGCCGGACGCGGATCCGAGACGCAGCTGCACGCTCGCCGGTCGCTCCGTCGGGTCGAGCACGCTGAACACGCTCAAGGCGTCCCCACCGACGGGCCCGGCAGGCATAAGCCAAGACGTCGACGAAGCGGAGACCCCGGTGGCGAGCGATGACATGAGCGCGTGGCCCACGACGGCAGTGAGAAGGGCTCCGGCGACGACACGGCCGCCCGTCGCCGTGACGGTCGTCGCGACGACCATCCTGCTCGGGAGGAAGTGACCGACATCGAGGACCTGGAGCTGGCCGGCCCCGATGCTCAGCCCCTGGAATGCCGGGGGCGAGACCGTCCCCGCGCCGGTCGAGAACGACACGTCGACGACTGCCGGTGTGGCGCCCGGGTCGAGGACCGCGAGCGAGAGGTTGTCCGCTCCGCTCGTGCTGCCGGCGGCCAGGTACGACGATGCCGCCGGGTGGTCGGAGCAAGGTGCGGCGGTGACGCCCCGCACCCCGTGGACGAGCTCCTCGACCGCGACTCCGCTGCCGTCGACCACGACGGTCGCGGCGGCAGAGCCGCGTGGCCCGGTCCGACGAAGCCCGACCACGCTCTCGCCGCCGGGAGGCACCGTCACCGCCATCGTCGAGGATCGGCTCGTCGTGCTCGCCGCAAGAACGACCTCGCCACGGACCTTGCGCGCCCCGGGGTTCGCGACCGCGATCGACGACGCTTCGCCGGTCGTCCCGACCGGGAGCGGACCTGCGCAGTACCACGCGCTGGAGCTCGCCCGGTCGGTCGCGACGCTCGGCGCGACCGCCGCTGCAACTCGCCGGGCGCGCAGCTGCCCCGGCCTGTGGACCGTCGAGTTCGCCACCCCGGCGAGAACGAGGGCGACCGCGACGAGCCCCACGGCGAGCGCTCGACGGCGTTCGGGGCGGGCGCCCGCCACCTCCGCCGCACGGCTCGCCGTGGGGCCGGTGATGCTCGCGTCGCTCACGAGCGCACTCCGGCCGGACCGACCGCGGCCTCGTCGAGCTCTCCCCCGCCCGACCGGAGATCGTCTCGCACGTGCCTGCCCCGCACGTGCCTGCCCCGCTCGCGGCCGTCGCCTCCGGCCCGGTCGCCCGCCGC
>DAHXNN010000157.1 GCA_027365385.1 Acidimicrobiaceae bacterium
CTGCGGGCTCTCATCGCCGGGGAGCGGGACCGAGAGGTTCTCGCCGCGCTGGCGAAGGGGCTTCTGCGGAAGAAGATCCCTGAGCTTCGAGAGGCGCTGCACGGACGCTTCTGCGACCACCACGGGTTCCTCGCCGAGCTCCCTCTCACCCACGTCGAGCAGCTCGAGGCGGCGACGGCTCGACTCGACGCCGAGGCCGACAAGGTGATGGCTCCTTTCTCGGCCGCCCGTGACCTGAAGGACACCTACCTCCAGGCCGAGTTCTGGCGACTGGCGAGACGCATCGGCAAGAAAAAGAGATACCGACCTGGCACGCCAGCGTGCCGTCGCTCGGCTCGAGGCACTCGACTACCGCGTCACCATCGAACACGCGGTGTGATGGACGTCGAGTCCGGCAATCTGGAGCTCGACTCCTGGCCGGTGCGCGATGCCCGCGTGGCGCAACAGATGGACTCGGCGCGGACGTTCCTCTTGATGTTCGACAAGCGCGTCGCCGGCTACTTCGCCTTGACGATCGGAGGATCCCCGGTCAATACGACCTTGGCCGCTGGGCAGAACTCCCTGGTCCGGCCGGCGGTCGCTCGGCCGGGCGCAGTGGCCGCCGGAACTCGCCGGCTTATTTGCAGACGGGCCCTTAGCATGCCCGTCGTGCGTTCCTCCTGAAGACAACTCTGTGCTGAACCTTCATTCCGCAGTTGCTATCCGGGGTCCGGTGTGGTCGAAATGTGACTGCTGTCTGCGTGGAGGGCGGCCAGGAAGGTCCTTGCCCACGCTTGGACGTCGTGGCGTCTCACGATGCGCCGCATGCGCCGCATGCGCGCTGTTCCTTCGTTGGGGTCGAGGTCGACGGCATGGCGGATGGCTTGCTTGAGGCCGTCCAGGTCGTGGGGGTTCACGAGGATCGCCGCGTCTCGGAGCTCTCGGGCGGCACCGGCGAACTCACTGAGCACAAGGGCCCCGGTGGCGTCAACACGGCATGCCACGTATTCCTTGGCCACGAGGTTCATGCCATCTCGCAGCGGTGTGACGAGCATGACGTCTGCGGCCAGGTATAGGGCTACCAGCTCGTCGACCTCGACGCTTTGGTACAGGTAGTGGATCGCGGATCGACCGACACTCGAATGCTCCCCGTTGATCTCGCCGACCAACTGTTCGAGGTGCTCGCGTTCGCGACGGTAATGGGGATCTTCCTCACGGCTCGGTACCCCAATCTGGACCAACACCGCCCGTGATGTGGAAAGGAACCCTTCGGCGAACAACTCGCCAACAGCGATGAGCCGCCGGTCGATGCCCTTGGTGTAATCGAGGCGGTCGACGCCTAGCATGACTACATCCGGGCTGCCGAGCTCCTCTCTGATCTGGCGGGCCCTGCCCTGCACGGCCGGGTCCGAGGCCCTCTTGATCAGAGCTGTCGTGTCGACCGATATCGGAAAGGCCCCGACCCGGACTCGGCGCCCGTCAAAGTCCAAGACCGCGTCCGTGCCCGACGCTCCGACCACTCGTCGAGCGACCCGCGAGAAGTTCGACGCCGCCCCCTGAACCTGGAACCCGACCAGATCGGCACCCAAGAGCCCCTCGATGATCGGCCGACGCCATGGCAACTGGAGGAACAGCTCCTGAGGTGGGAAGGGGATATGCAGAAAGAAGCCGATTCGCAAGTCCGGCCTCATTGCCCGGAGAATCTTCGGAACTAACTGCAACTGGTAGTCGTGCACCCACACCGTCGCTCCCGGCGCGGCGGCTTCCGCCACGGCTCGCGCGTAGCGGTCGTTGACCGACATGTAGGCATACCACCACTCCCGGTGAAACGTCGGGGCCCGGATCGCGTCGTGATACAGCGGCCAGAGAGTTGCGTTGGAGAACCCGAGGTAGAACTGCTCGAACTCCGCATCGTCGAGAGGCACAGCGCGCAACTCGATCCCCGCGTGCTCAGCTGGAACGGCCAGATCAACCCCATCGCCCGGCCAACCGATCCACATACCTGCCCCGCCGGCCAGCGCCGGTGTCAGTGCCGAGACCAGGCCGCCGGGGCTCAAGTCCCAACGCATCTCGCCGTCGTGCTCCACACAGCGGACCGGCAGCCTGTTTGCCACCACGACCAACGGAGCCCCTGCCGGCCCGCCGCTCGCCGCATCGCTACTATCCATCACAGCACCCTACGCCCAAAAGACGAACCGGCAATTGTTTCGTCCGCGGTGGGGATTGCCTTCGCAGTCGACCGCTGGGCGGACGCTCGTACCTGAGCGCTGGTTGATGAGCGGCGGGGATGGCGCCTGAGGTCGCTGTCCGGGATGGGAGCACAGCGGTGGTCCTTGGCGCACCCTCGGTTGCGGAATGTGGCGTGCTGGCGGGGAGTCGCGCCGTAATCATCACACGCGATAGGGAGGTGGACCGGTGACGATCGATCTAGCGACGAGGCGGTTGTCATGGCCGGCCGGGCGTCGGGATGTGCGGTGTGGCTGGTGATCATTTCCACGCTTGCAAGCGGTTGTTCGCAGCAAAGGAGAGCTCCGCTGCGGCGACCGCGTTCGATCCGGCACTCCGGCGAGTCGCTGTGGCGTGTGGAAAACACCCCTTCGGCAGGCTGACACGAATTCTCCCCGTGCACCGCAAAGTCATGCAGAGGTAGGGACGTGGCGCTGACGGCCCTGTCGGTGGGGCGGTCAGCACGCTGAAGGGGTCGACGCGGCGGGAGAAGCGGGCCACTCATCGCCCTCGCCTGCGGGATACCGGGGCTGCATCTGTTCAGGTTCCCACGCCCATGGGAGGGGTTGCTGGGAGCTGTTGGCTCAGGGCTGTGCTGCCCGGCTCTGGAGCCAGACCTCGCCGAGGAAGAGCTGGCGTAGCCCCCCGAGGACGTCGTGGTCCCCCTTCTTCATCGTCGAGAGGTAGCTGCGGATAGCACATTAGGTCCGAGCCCTGTCTGTCAAGCTGACGTGAGACACCCGGTGCAGCGACTCGCACTCGAGGCTCCCGTCCGACCCGACGGCGAGCGCCTCGAGGGCCTTCGGGGTCACAGGGGCCGGTAGGTACGCACTGCCCAGGCGGTCTTCTGACGCTGTGGACGATCGGGCCCGAGCGGGCCTCGTCGCGGCGACTCGCACAATCCGTGAGCGAGGCGCCGATGGCGACGAGGATCGAGCAAGAAAAGGCGGTCTTGCGACGGGCAACGGTCATGTCGTGTCGTGGTCGAAGACGATGCCGAGGGTTGCGACGACATCATCGTGCACCCGGGTCTCGTCTGCGCGTGGTGCTCGGGCCCCTCGGTCCGGTCGGGTCGCACGTCGAGCGCGTGACCGGTCTCACGCGACGCTCGAACGGCACGGCGTGGCGAGGCCCGGATCTCCGACCGAGGTGGGCGGCTCGTTCTCGATCGAGGCTCACCTGCGCGTGCGTACCCGGTCGAGATGCACCGCGACGAGGATCGGCCCGAGGACGGTGACGAGCAGGAGGGCGATGCCGACCGGCAACGCGAGGACGAACCCGCTGGTGGTGCAGTGGGTGACGGTTGGCACACCGGGCCCCCCGGAGCTGGTGCAGGCGGTGGCGGTGGCCGCGCCACCCATGCCGAGAAGCAGGACCGGCAAGAACAGACCGCCGGGGACGACGAGGGTGGCAAGGAGCTTGTCACGACGACGCCACGTGTCCGACGACCACAGCAGGACGATCCCCACCAGCCAGCCGACGCCGACGGCGAACCCGCCGAGCAGCACGAGCCAGGGCACGAAGCGGTCCGAGCGCGGCGGCGCCGTCGCTACGGGCGCAGCGCCCAGTGCCTCCTCGGCGATCGCCTCGGGATCTCCGACGGCATCGAGGAGGGCGAGGAGCCCGACCTCGTCACCCGGGTCCAGCCCCGTGCGGGCCTCGGCGATGTGCTCGGCGATCTCTCCGACGAGCTGGCGGCGAGTCGCATCCGGTAGGCGAGTGAGTAGGTCGTCGAGACGCTCCAGGTAGTCCGCGACGGCTCGATCGCTCCGGGTGCTCATCGATCTCCTCCCAGCACGGCATCGACCGTCGAGCGGAACTGCTGCCACTGCTCGACGAAGGCGTCGAGCTCGGCCTTGCCCTTCGCGGTGAGGCGGTAGTAGCGCCGGGGCGGACCCTGGGCGGACTCTTTCCAGGTGGTCTCGACGAGCTGGCGCCGGCGCAGCCGGGCGAGCAGGGGATAGACCGTCCCCTCGCCGGCGACGAGACCGCCGACCCCTGCGAGCTCGCGTGCGAGGTCGAAGCCGTAACGCTCGCCCGCTCGAAGCAACGCGAGCACGCAGGGCTCTGCCACGCCGCGACGCAGCTGAGCGACGGGATCCCTGTCGTCGCCAGCTACCATGCACCACATACTAGTGCTGGCACCGCGGCACTGCCGCTCGCTCCACGTTGCCACTGGCCGCTTTGCCGCGGATGTACGGCTCTGCAGTCTGGGCCCGCCCGCATTGGGGCCCAGCCTTTCTGGGCAGACCCCACCTGGACTTCTGCTTTTCGCCGTCGCTCTCGTTGCACCCATCGTCTTTGCAACGTAAAGTACTTCTATGACGTACGACAGCCCCTCGGTTGCGAGGTCGGAGCTGCAAGGCTGGGTCGGTACCGTCGAGTACCTGAGGCAGCGGACGCGGCTGGCGCGCCAGGCCTTCTGGTTCCCCCTCGTGCTGCTCGGCCTCGTGGTGATCGGTTCGACCCCGCTCTACTTCCAGCCGAGCGAGCAGGCGCAGCTGGGGCTGGCGTCGAACACCGTCTTCAAGGCCTGGCCGGCCTCGATGCCCCTCCCCGCGGTCCGGCCCGGGCACGCCGCGCAGCTGGTCCACGGGCACTCGTACGGACTCCCTGCCTGCACGGCGGTCCACGGCATCGTCTACTTTCCCTGCGTCGGCTCGGGGCGCCCGGTCGCCGGCTTCTCCTACTTCCCTGGCGGCTACAACGTCGAGAGCCCACGGGCGATCGCGCTCTACTGGCTCGTCGCCCTTCCCCTCAGCTATCTCTTGATCGGGTGGTGGTACCGGCGGAGAGCCCGGCTCCGCGGCGTCGCGACCTCACCGGTCGCCTACGTGGTGACGAGCCTCGTGCTCGTGGCCCTGCTCGTCGTGGCCTCACCCGGCGTCGTGCACCTGCTCCACCTGCCACGAGCTCTCGCAGTGCCGTTCGTGGCCGACCTCGGTCTTCGCGGCTTGACCACGCTGTTCACGGTCGGGCTCGGCCTGGTCGTCCTCGCGTACAAGGAGCGCAGCCGCGCGCTCGGGGAGTTCGCGATCTCGTTCCTCGCTCTCGCGCTCCTCGTCAACCTGTACGACCTCGAGAACTTCACCTACCGACTCGGCATCCACGTAGGTCCCGAGGTCGGCGCGTTCGTCCCCGGCCTCTACCTGGCAGTCGGCGGTATCGGCTTTTCCGCAGCTCGCCGTCGGGCCCAGTGAGCCATCCTGCAGAGGCGCTCGATGACGTCGTCCACCAGCGGACGCGCCTCGGGATCCTCGTCGTGCTCGCCGAGGCGGGTCGAGCCCAGTTCTCGTTCTTGAAAGAGACGTTGCTCCTGAGCGACGGAAACCTGTCCCGGCACCTCACTATCCTCGAGGAGGCGGGCTACGTGACGATCGAGAAGGGCTACGAGGGTAAGCGCCCGAGGACGTGGGCGAAGATCACGAAGGCTGGTCGCCGGGCACTCGGCGGAGAGATCGCATCGCTGAAGGCGCTGGTTGGCCGCTTGGAGGAGTCGGTAGCGGATCCCGCTCCGAAGAGCAGCCGGTCGGCACAGGACGTCGCCGGCTGACGAGCCAACCCGTCCCGAGGAGACGTCGCCGCAGCGCCACTAACGCGGGTGGCCGGAGGTGCCGGGCTCGGGAGCCAGCACGTCGACGCAGGAGACGACGTCCGGCACGTCCGGGGCGCTGACCTAACCCGGGCGCGGTATGACGAGGCTGTAGACCGGTGCGCTCGGCGAGCACGGAAGCACGCGATCGAGACGCCGATCCCCTTCGCGCTGCCGACGGCGGTCTCGCTCCGGCTCAGAGGCTCTGCTCACCGACCTCGAGACGGACCGGCGACCTATCGTGGTCCCTATGTCGACGGATAGCCCGCTCGCCGGAGGCTGGGGCGCTCCATCGGGACCGGCGCGCGAGATGGCCGTAGACCTTGCAGCCATCGAGATGCCGCTATGGACGGTGCGGCTGAGCCGCGTCTGCGTGTACGCCAACGGATTCGATCTCGTCGTCGAGGGTGCCGGACAGCTCACCGCGAGTGGCAAGCGAGACTGGGACGTGCTCGCCCGCGAGCTTCGCTGCTCGGTCTCTCTCGCCAGCGGCCGTGCCGTTGTGCTCGACGACTCCGCAGGGT